>NZ_CACSIS010000001.1:0-354952 GCF_902705905.1 Klebsiella sp. 18074
GCGTGGCTGCGGTGGTCTGGGGGTTAGTAATGACGTCCACCTTTTTATCGGCGGCGGCATCGATTTTGGTCTGACGGTCGGCCAGCGCTTTATCCACGGCTTTCGCCACAATGGCATCTATTTGTTGTTGAGTAAAATCTTGCGCTAATACAGAAATTGGGCACAGTGCGGCAACTACCGCCATGGCTAATGGCAGCATTTTTACATTATTCATGATTATCTCGCTTGTAATAATTTATATATTAAGATAATAACCATCCCGCCCTGGTTAATATGCAGGGAAAGCCAGGGGATGACGTTTATATATTAACGTTGGTATAAGTGAATAATTTCCTGTGAAAACTCGCGAGCCAGCAGCGAATTCATCAGATGGTCCTGAGCGTGGACCATAATCAGCGTCATCGGCTGGCGCGCCTCGCCGGCATCCTGCTCGATAAGCTGGGTCTGCATCTGGTGCGCCCGGCGGGCGTAGCCGTCGGCTTCATTTAGGAGCAGTTTGGCTTCATCAATATTACCGTGGCGGGCAGCGTGAATCGCTTCGAAACATAATGAGCGTGACTGTCCCGCATTCACGATAATTTCCATTACCGCATCTTCTAATTCAATCATAATAGTTCCTGAGATCATTAATTTTATTATTTAAGGCGTACGGCGAAAATCCCTTTTCCGCATAATTCCTGATGACGGTGTTATTGTTATCGGACGCTCCGGGAAATACAGCTAAGAGCGTATTTCCCGACTATTACTGACTGACTGTTTCAGCAACCGGAACGGCGGCTTTGGCTTTTTCGACTTCAGTTTTCATTAATGAGCGTTCATAGGCGCGGAGGAATGGCAGGTAAATGACGGCTGACATCACCATGCAAATGACGCACATTACCACCGGGCTCAGGGTCCAGTTGGCGGCCCAGGAGGCGCCGATAGGGGCTGGCGTGGTCCACGGCGTCAGCGAAACGACCTGAGTCAGCCAGCCGAGACGCGTTGCGCCGTAGGCCAGCACCGCGTTGATCATCGGCACGAACACGAACGGGATAAACATCATCGGGTTCATGATAATCGGCGCCCCGAACAGAATCGGTTCGTTAATGTTGAAGAAGCTTGGCACGATGCCCATTTTGCCGATGGTCCGCAGGTGCGCTACGCGGCTGCGCAGCAGCAGGAATGCCAGCGGAAGCGTCGAGCCCACGCCGCCAATCAGCAGATAGTGGTCCCAGAAGCCCTGCAGGTAAACGTGCGGCAGCGCAGCGCCAGCGGCCAGTGCCGCCTGGTTTGCTGACAGGTTGGCCATCCAGAACGGGTTCATAATCCCGGTCACAATCAGCGAGCCGTGGATCCCGGCGAACCAGAAAATCTGGCACATCAGTACGGAGAGCAAAATCGCCGGCAGGGAGTCGGAGGCCGACACCAGCGGTTCCAGCAGGTGCATGATCGCCTGCGGCAGGATCATCCCGGTCTGCGCTTCGATAAACAGGTTCAGCGGATGCAGCGTACCGATCACCACCAGTACCGGGATCAGGATTTCGAACGAGCGCGCGACGCCGGTGGGCACCTCTTTCGGCAGGCGGATCGTAATATTATTCTGCTTCAGCCAGGCGTAAATGCGTGTGGAGTAGATAGCGGTGATTAAGGCGGTGAAGATCCCCTGGCCTGACAGATACTGGGTGGAAATTTTGCCGTCGGCGTAGGGTGCCGCGACCAGCAGGAAGGCCATAAAGGCCAGCAGGCCGGACATCACCGGGTCGAGCTGAAACTGGCGGCCGAGGCTGGCGCCAATGCCGATGGAAATAAAGAAGGTCATGACCCCCATGCTCAGGTTAAACGGCAGCATCAGCTGCTCACGATACTGTTGTGAGAAATCCAGCCAGCCGCGGGCAAAACCGTTGGTGGTGTCGGGTGAAAAAGGCGGAAAGATAAATACCAGCATGAAAGAGCCGATGATCATAAACGGCAATGCGGCAGTGAAGCCATCGCGGATGGCGATAACGTATTTCTGCTGCCCAAGGCGTCCTGCCAGCGGAGTAATAGATTGCTCGATCACGGCAATCATGGACTGATACAGAGAACTCATTTGCACACCTCTTAATGCGCCGCTGCTATCAGCGACAGAGCATAATCCAGGACGTTATCTCCCCGCTGCATTCCGTAGTCCATGGCGTTTATCGGCTGGACCGGAATATTCAGGGAAGCGGCTTTCTCAGATAATGTTTTCAGCATGTATTTTACCTGGGGCCCGAGCAGAACCACCTGGTATTGCGGAAACTGCATGTCAAATTCGGAAACGCCGTAGGCGTCTATCTGCACAGGCAGGTTACGTTCCTTCGCCTCATCGACCATCTTCCTGACCAGCAGACTGGTGGACATCCCCGCAGAGCAGCACAGCATAATCTTGTACATCGGCACTCATCCTCAATATGTAAAATGTTATTGCGTGGATGATTTGATATCAGACGGAAACCGGTTTCCATTTATAAAAAACAGAACTGTGATAACCGTCAAGATCTACCGTGTACGGGGCTGATTAATTAGATTCGGCTCACATAATTCCGTGGTTTTTGCGATGATTTTCCATGAAAAGGAAAATCGGTTTCCAAATAAAAAAGGAAACGGATATACTGCCGTTGGTTACTATTGAAGCGATTCAGGTCTAAAGGTTTACAGGGATCGGCCCGACCCTGTCAGGGGAGAAAGATGTCTACAATCAACGATGTATCACGGTTAGCTGGCGTCTCAAAGGCCACAGTTTCACGCGTGCTGAGCGGCTCTCGCGGCGTCAAAGAGGCCAGTCGTCAGGCGGTACTGCAGGCGGCGGAAGAGCTCAACTACCGGCCAAATATGATTGCCCAATCATTGTTCAGCCAGAGCACGGGCTGCATCGGGGTGATTTGCGCCCAGGATAATATCAATCAAACCACCAGCTATCTGTATGCCCTGGAAAAACAGCTGAGTCAGCATCAAAAGCATCTGCTGCTGCGCTTTGCCAACACCCGCGACGGGGTGATGAACTCACTCGAAGAACTCAGCTGCGGGCTGTGTGACGATATCCTGATTATCGGCGCCCGCTTCCCGCTGAATATTGACCGGCCGGACGTGGCGCTGATTGACTGCCTCGAGAGCGAAGGGGAGAACAGCATTCAGTTTGATCACGCTTTTGCCGCGGAAACTGCCTGTAACTATTTGATTAGCCAGGGTAGACGCCAGATTGCGCTGATCCATCCCGAGGGGAGCGGCTTTGCCGACCAGGTGCTGCTGGGCTACAAGCATGCGCTGGAGAAAAATTTCCTGCCGTTTAATCGCAACCTGGTATTCCTCGACAGCACTTCGCCGTCGGTAGCGGTGCAGGAGCTGGTGAGCAACGCGACGACGTTAAATTTCAATGCGCTGCTGGTTGCCGACGAGCAGCAGGCGCAGCGGGTTGTCCCGCAGTTGCAGGCGTTCAGCCGCGCGGTGCCGGAAAAGGTGATGGTTTTTAGCCTGGCCGGTTCGCTACAGCTGCCGGGTATTCCGACCATTCCGGCGATTGAGTACTCGATGGATGTGATGGCGATGCGGATCGTCAGCTGGCTGACGGAAAAGACGCAAATGCTGGGTGGCAGCATGCTGCGTGGGGATCTTATTATTCCGAAAATATAAGGTGGCCTGCGCGTGGGCGCACACAGCCGCGGGGTCATGATGAAGTCAAAAAAATACCTGCCAGTGGCGTAACTGACAGGTATTTTTATTTGCACGGCGGGCGGCCTGCTGGCCGCGTCGCAAGCGCGATCACTGCGCCGGGCAGGTAATCTTGTCGATAGCCGCCTGGTAGTTCTTCTGGTTATTACGCTCTTTTGCCAGGGTCGCCTCACGCACGTAGGTTTGATTCTCTTTTGAGGCGAGAACCTTATTGGCAAAGTCGTTATCGCTAAGGGTTGCCGCCGGGGTGCATTTTTCCTTCACCGCTTTTAATACCAGCTGTTTTTGCTGCTCGAACTGCAGGCTTTGTAGCGGTGATTCGGCCCACGCAGCCGAGGCGCTGAGGGCGCTGACCAGGCACAACATCCAACACGCTTTCATGGCGCTTCTCCTTCAAGGTTGATACCAAACTATATGCGTAGTGCGCAAAACACGCAAATCGTCTGGATTTTAAATTGTTTAAAATCAGTAAATTGCTTTTCTATGCCGCCCGAACGCGCCGCCGTGAATCCACGGCTATCAGCACCACCGACGACAGGATCAGCAGCGTGCCGAGCCAGTCCGGCAGCGTAAAGGTGATGCCCAGCAGCAGCAAAGAGAGCAGGGCGCTGCTCAGCGGCTCGGCGCAGCTGAGGATCCCCGCCTTCGCGCCGCCAATCATCTGCGCGCCGTTGAGATAAAGACTGAAGGTCAGCGAAGTGCCGATCACCACCAGATAAAAGAAGGCCAGCAGCAGGGGGCCGTTGACCACAAAGTTGCTGCCCTGGCCACCGTAGAACGGTAGCAGCATCGCCCCGCCGAGCAGCATGCTCCAGCCGACGATCGGCAGGGTGCCGTAGCGGGCGATAAGCGTTGATGGATAGGTGGTGTAGAAGGCGGCGGCAAAGGCCGAAGCCACCCCCCAGAATAGCGCCGCGGGTGAAATAGAGAGCGTTGTCGGGTTGCCGTGGGTCACCAGCAGAAACGTTCCAGCCAGCGAAGTGCCGATCGCTGCCAGCACCAGCGGGCGAGGACGCGTTTTGCGGGCCAGCGCGAACCAGGCGACGATAATCGTCGGCGACAGGAACTGCAGCACCGTCGCGGTCGCGGCGTTTGATTTTTCGATGGTCATCAGGAAGGTGTACTGCACGGTCAGCGCACCAAACAGCGAGAAAATCAGCAGGCTGACGGCATCTTTGCGGTTTTGCAGGACGCGGAAAATTTTATCGCCGTGGACGAAAGAGAGCATCAGCAGAATCAGTCCGGCGAACAGCAGGCGCGTCATGGTCAGAAACGGCGATGACATCTGGCTTTGCTGCATAATGTACTGCGCGCAGACGCCGGAACTTCCCCATAGCACGGCGGCGATAAGTACATTCAGCATCCCTTTTTTACTGGATCCCATCTTTCCCTCGAATGAAATAGCGAAAAGCGGGCATCATAGCATGAGCCAGCGAGGAGCAACGGGCAGGAAATGGTAGTCGAGTCACAGGTGTTAGTGACACGTGTAGATGACACCGGGAAAAATTAACCCGCCATCAGGCGGGTTAAAATTCGTACAGTGCTTATTACGCAGGCCTAAGCCTTAACTCAAATCAACGTTCTTACTGCCGAACAGCCAGGTCAGCGCAAAGCCGCACAGGTAAGAGACGGCCAGCCCCGCCGCGTAGACCGCCATCCCGGCGTAAATGCCGCTGCCGGAGGTCATCAGCGGCAGCGCCACCAGGCCGGAGGGCCCAAAGACCGTATTCAGCCCCACCGGCAGGCCCAGCCACGCGATCAGGCCGAGGAAGAAGCCGCCGCAGGCGCCGCCGATGCAGGCGGTGATAAACGGCTTCATCCGCGGCAGGGTGACGCCATAGATCAGCGGTTCGCCGATGCCCAGAAAGCCGGGGATAATAGCCCCTTTGATCTGGGTGCGCAGCAGCGAGCCGTTCTTCGCCCGCCAGTAGAGAGCCAGCGCCGCGCCCACCTGCCCGGCGCCGGCCATCGCCAGGATCGGGAACAGCGAGTTAAAGCCCTGCGCATCCACCAGCGCGAAATAGACCGGGACAAAGCCCTGATGGACGCCAAACATCACCGCCAGCAGGAACAGCCCCGCCAGCACCGCCGAACCGAACGGGTTACCGTTGAGGTGCAGGAACAGCCACGACATTCCGGTAAACAACCAGCCGCCAATCGGCATGATCACCGTAAAGGTCACCGCGCCCATAATCAGCAGCGTGACCGCCGAGGTGAGGATCATATCGAGGTTGGCCGGCATGATACGCCGCACCTGTCTTTCCACCCATGCGCCGATAATCGAGGCGATCAGCACGCCGATAATATTGCCGCGCGGGTCGATGCCGTGGCCGAAGAAGGTGGTGATCCCGGCGTAAAATCCGCTGGTCGCTTCGGGGTTGTAGCCGAGAACGAACAGCGAGGCGATAATCGCCCCGTTGACCCCGGAGCCGCCAAACGCCTTCTGGGCGTTATAGCCGATTAAGATACTCAGGAAGGTAAACATCCCTTTGCTGAAGATCTTCATATAGCCGATCAGCGCCACCAGGCTGGCGTTAGGGTGCGCATTCTCCAGGACGAAGATTTGCTCTGCCAGAGTGGCGAAACCAAGCAGCAGGCCGACGGCGATAAAGCCGGGGATCAGCGGGGTAAAAATGGTGGCGAATTTTGCGAGAAACTTCTGTACCCCGCTGGTCTGCTTGCTCTTCAGCGCCTGTTTCTTCTCGGCGGCGACGTCCGCCAGCGACGGGGCGTCCTGCGGCGCATCCTCCAGCATGGCGTTCATCATTTCCGCCGCGGTTTGCGCTTTGCCCGGGCCAAGTACGACCTGAAACTGCTCATCGCTGACGATAACCCCCATCACGCCTTCAACCTGACGGATTGCGGTGCTATCGGCCAGCGCTGCGTCGCGCAGCGTCAGGCGCAGGCGGGTCATGCAGTTACCGGCCTGCGCCACGTTTCCGGCTCCGCCGACGTGGGCAAGGATCCGCGCTATCATCTCTTTATTTATTTTTGCCATTGCAGTTTACCTGTCTGTTGGCGCTCAGGCGTTACCCAGCGCTTTGCGGATATAGCCGCTATTTTTGGCCAGCAGCGACTGCGCTTCTTCGGCGTCAAGATCGGCAAGCACCATCACAATGGCCGTTTTGCAGTGACGGCCGCAGGCGTCCAGCGCGCGCTGGGCGGTGTCGCGATCGCACTCGGTCGCCTCCATGACGATGGAGACCTGACGCTCGATAAGCTTCGCGTTGGTGGCTTCAACGTCAACCATCAGGTTGCTGTACACCTTGCCGACGCGGATCATTGCCCCGGTCGAAATCATATTCAGCACCAGCTTTTGCGCGGTGCCTGCTTTCAGGCGGGTTGAGCCGGTCACCACTTCCGGGCCGACGACCGGGGTGATGGCGACGTCCGCCAGCCGGGCCATCTCGCCGTGCGGATTGCAGCTGACGATAGCGACAAACGCGTTCTGGCCGTGGGCATACTCCATTGCGCCGATGACGTACGGCGTCCGTCCGCTGGCGGCGAGGCCAACCAGCACGTCGCGGTTGCTGAAATTGAGGTTCTGCAGGTCCATTGCGCCCTGCGCCTTATTGTCTTCGACGTTTTCCACCGCGCTGAGAATGGCTTTATGCCCGCCGGCGATAATCCCGACCACCTGCTCCGGACGCGTGCCGAAGGTTGGCGGACATTCGCTGGCGTCGAGGATCCCCAGGCGACCGGAGGTGCCCGCGCCGATGTAAATCAGGCGTCCGCCCGCCTGCAGCGCGGTGGCGACCTTATCGACAACCTGAGCGATCTGCGGCAAATAGGGGGTAATTGCCTCGGCCACCAGCCTGTCTTCCTGGTTAATCACCGTCAGCATTTCAACGGTAGACAGGGTGTCAATATTGGCGCTATTGGCGTTGCGCCGTTCGGTCAGCAGTTTGCTCAGGTCGATACTCATAACAAAACCTCATTATTCACGGTGGCGGGTATTCTAAGGAATTAATTATTCCATTCATGTGAAGGTTATCACGATTGGCGCACGGCAGATAATAAGATATTTGTAGGTATGGCGGGGGATTGTGCGGCAATAAAACTGGAATATTTTATTACCGCAGGCTGGGCTAGCGTAGCACGGCGGGGTTTTTCAGGCTCAGCAGCAGGGCCAGAAAATAGCTTATCGCCATGGCCAGGCTCATTTTCAGCATGGTTTCACCGCCGAGACCGGCAAGCGGCGCGGCGATGCCGCCAAAGACAAACATCAGCGTACCTAACAGCGCGGACGCGGTGCCCGACTGCCCGGCATCAACGGCATTCATCGCTTCGGCCCCGGCCACGGTGCTGATGCCGCTCATAAACGACACGGTGAAAAACAGGCCGATCAGCGCCGGCAGCGGCAGCTTCAGCCAGGCGAACAGCAGCATGCCGGCGGCGCAAAGCACCGCCAGCATCAGCCCTGTGCGCAGCAGGGTCTCTGCCGAAAAGCGGCGCGTCAGGCGGGAGAAGATAAGCGCGGCAATAATCAGCCCGATCCCGTTCAGGCCGAACAGCAGGCTGAACTGCATGGCGCTCATGGCAAATTCGCTCTGCATCACGAAGGACGATGAGCCGATATAGGAGAACAGGCCGGCCATCATAAAGGCCTGAATCAGGCAGTAGCGCATAAAGCGGCGATTTTTCAGCACCGGCGAGCCGCCCGCTTTACGCGAGGTCGCGGCGCTTTTCGGCGGCAGGGTTTCGTGGAGGATCGCCAGGCTTAACAGCAGCAGTACGCCGCCGATCGCCGCCATTATCCAGAACAGAGTGCGCCAGTCGAAGGCGGTGATGACGTAGCCGCCAAGCACCGGCGACAGAACCGGCGCAATGCCGTTGACGGTCATCAGCAGGGCAAAGAACTGCGTCAGCAGCGCGCCCTGGTAGCGGTCGCGGGCAATCGAACGCGACAGCACCGAGCCGCCCGCGCCGGCAAAGCCCTGCAAAAAGCGCCAGAGAATCAGCAGATGGATATCCTGGGTCAGGGCGCACATCGCCGAGGAGACGATAAACAGCAGCAGCGAGAGGATTAGCGGCCTGCGGCGGCCGATGCGGTCGCTGAGCGGGCCAAAAAACAGCTGGCCGAGGCCCAGCCCGAGCAGCGCGGCGGTCAGCGAGAGCTGGGTTTGCGTGCTGGTGGCGTTCAGCTGGCGGGTGATATCCGGCAGCGCCGGCAGGTAGAAGTCGGTACAGAGCGGGCCGATGCCCGAGAGCAGCCCGAGAATAATAACCCAGGAGAGAGAAATACGCGGCATAGCGGGTCCTTATGAGGATGCCGGGCCCTGCGGCCCGGCGGGAGCAGATCAGCTGGCGCCGCCTCCCAGCGACTGCCAGAGCGTAATACGGTTTTGCAGATCGGTTTGCTGGAGGGTAATCAGCGTGGCCTGCGCCGACCACAGCGTACGCTGCGCGGTTAGCACCGACAGATAGTTGCCGATCCCTGCCTGATAGCTGCGGGTGGCGATATCCAGCGATTTCTGCTCGGCGGCGACGTACTGCTGCTGGGCATCCAGCTGCTCGCCCAGCGTTTCCCGGCGCGCCAGGGCGTCGGCGACGTCTTTGAACGCGCTCTGAATACTTTTCTCGTAGGTGGCGATCAGCCCCTTTTTCTCCGCTTCGGCATAGCGAAGCTGCGCCAGGTTGCTGCCGCCGGTAAACAGCGGCAGGCTGATCGACGGCGCGAACGACCATACCTGCATGCCGTGGCTGAACAGCGAAGAGAGCGAATCGCTGCCGACCCCGGCGCTGGCGGTGAGCGAAATGCTCGGGAAGAAGTTGGCGCGCGCTGCGCCAATATCGGCGTTGGCGCTCTTGAGGTTGTGCTCGGCCTCCTGAATATCCGGGCGGCGCAGCAGGACTGACGAAGAGACGCCGGCGGGGATCAGGGCGATGCTGCTATCACCGAGGCTTTGCAGCGTGCCGGGCAGCAGGCTCTCAGGGACGCTTTCGCCGGCCAGCAGGTTGAGCGCATTTTTATCCTGCGCGACCTGGGTACGATAGCTGGCGACGCTGGCGCGCGCCTGCTGGTAAACCGCTTCGGCATCGCTCAGATCGCTGGCCGCAGCGGTACCGACCGCCATCTGGCGGGCGACGATTTTGCGCGAGCTGTCGGCGCTGGCCATGGTTTCTTCGGCCAGCGCCAGGCTGCTGTTGTCCGCCGCGAGGGTGATCCACGCGGTAGTCAGGTCGGCTATCATCGTCAGCCGCGTATTCTGGGCGGTGAATTCGCTGGCAAGCCAGGTTTCCCGCGCCGCGCGGGTCAGGCTCTGGTTCTTGCCGAACAGGTCCAGTTCGAAGCTGGAGACTGCCCCGTCGGCCTCCGCCGATGAGGTGAGGCCGCTGGCCACCGTTTTGCTGCGGGTATGGCTCAGCTCGGCATCAACGGAGGGGAACAGCGAAGCGCGGGTTTCGCCAAACTGGGCGCGGGCGGCTTCGATATCGGCCAGCGCTTTTTGCACGTCGCGGTTGCTGTTCAGCGCGATGGTCACCACCTTTTTGAGCCGCGCGTCGTTCACCACCTGCTGCCACTGGCTGACGACCGTCGTCGCTTCGCCGTGGGCGCCGGGCAGCGTGGCGGGCACCGGCGCCGCCGGGCGCTCATAGTGCGGGTCAAGGGAGACGCAGCCCGCGCTCAGGAGCGCGATAAAAACTAACGTAAAACGAAACATAACCTACTCCTGAGAAGGACGCTGGCGGGTGAAGAACCGCTTCACCAGCACAAAGAACAGAGGAACGAAGAACACCGCCAGCAGCGTGGCGGTCAGCGTGCCGCCGATGATCCCGCTGCCGATCGCCACGCGGCTGTTGGCCCCCGCGCCGGTCGCCACTGCCAGCGGCAGCACCCCGGCGATAAACGCCAGCGAAGTCATCACGATAGGGCGCAGACGGGTTTGCGCGGCGCGGATTGCCGCCCGCGAAAGTGAATAGCCTTCATCCACCGCCGATTCGGCAAACTCAACGATCAGAATGGCGTTCTTCGACGACAGGCCGATGGTGGTCAACAGCGCAACCTGGAAGTAGACGTCGTTATTCAGATCGCGCAGCCAGGCCGCCAGCGCCGCGCCGAGCAGGCCGAGCGGGATAACCATGATCACCGAGAACGGTACCGACCAGCTCTCATACAGCGCCGCGAGGCACAGGAACACCACCAGAATGGAGATGGCGTACAGGCTCATGGCCTGGCCGCTGGCCAGTTTTTCCTGCAACGACATGCCGCTCCACGCCCAGGTGGTGCCCGCCGGCAGGTTGTTGGCGAGGGCTTCCATCTTATCCAGCGCCGCGCCGGAGCTGGAGCCGGCGGCGTTTTCGCCCTGGATTTCAAAGGCGGCGGAGCCGTTGTAGCGCACCAGGCTTTCCGGGCCGTACTGCCAGCGGGTGGTGGCAAAGGCGGAGAACGGCGTCATGGCGTCATCGCTGCCGCGCACGAACCATTTCCCGAGATCGGCGGGGACGGCGCGAGAATCGCTATCGCCCTGGATATAGACCTTTTTCACCCGCCCGCGATCGATAAAGTCGTTGACGTAGGTGCCGCCCCAGGCGCTGGAGAGGGTGGCGGTGACGTCGCTCAGCGATAGCCCCAGCGCCACCGCTTTGTTGTTGTCGATATCCACCTGCAGCTGCGGCATCTGCGGCAGGTCGTTGGCGCGCACCGACTGCAGCTGCGGGCTCTGATTGGCCGCAGCCAGCAGCTGGCTGCGCATTTTCATCAGGCTGTCGCGATCGGTGCCGCCGCTGGCCATTAGCTCAAAGGTAAAGCCGTTGCTCTGCCCGAGGCCGTCCACTGAAGGAGGCGTCATGGCAAACAGCGAGGCGTCGCGGATGCTGCCGAGCTCTTTGGTAGCGCGCAGGGCAATGGCCTGCGCGGTGTTGGCTTCGCCCTTGCGCTGGGACCAGTTTTTCAACGACACGAAAGCCATCCCGGCGTTCTGCCCGCTGCCGCTGAAGCTGAAGCCATCGACGGTAAAGATAACGCTGGTATTGGCCTTCTCTTTGGTCAGGAACCAGTCGGTCACCTGGCGGCGAACCTCGGCGGTGCGCACGGCGGTCGCGCCTGCCGGCAGGGTGTACTGGACCATGATTTCGCCCTGATCCTCTGCCGGCAGGAAGCTGCCCGGCAGCTTCCACATCGCCAGCGCCATGACGGCGCAAATCAGCGCGAAGGCGCCCATCATCGTCGCCGAACGGCGCAGGCCGCCGAGCACGCGGCGCTGATAGCCCTGCTCCGTGCGCCCCCACAGGCGGTTAAACGCCCCGAAGAAGCCCGTGGTATGGGGCTTAGAGTGGCTCAGCAGCGCGCCGCACAGCGCCGGGGTTAAGGTCAGCGCCACCACCACGGAGAGCATCATCGCCGAGATGATGGTTATCGAGAACTGGCGATAGATAACGCCGGTTGAGCCGCCGAAGAAGGCCATCGGCAGGAACACCGCCGATAGCACCAGGGCAATGGCGATCAGCGCCCCGGAAATTTCGCCCATCGATTTTTCGGTGGCTTCCCGGGCGGGAAGCCCCTCATCGCGCATAATTCGCTCAACGTTTTCCACCACCACGATGGCGTCATCCACCAGCAGGCCGATCGCCAGCACCATCGCAAACAGCGTCAGGGTATTGATGGAGTAGCCAAACAGCGCCAGCACGCCGAAGGTGCCAAGCAGCACCACCGGCACCGCCACCGCCGGGATCAGCGTGGCGCGGAAGTTCTGCAGGAACAGATACATCACGCAGACCACCAGCGCGATGGCTTCAAACAGCGTTTGAATCACATCCTCAACCGATATTTTAATAAACTCGGTGCTGTCCTTCGGATAGGCGATATCGTAGCCCTGCGGCATCTGGCGCTGATACTCGGCAATCTTATCCTTCACCCGCGTCGCGGTATCCAGCGCGTTGGCGCCCGGCGCCATCATGACGGCGATGCCGGCGCCAGGGTGGCCGTTGAGGTTCGCCGAGGCGGTGTAATCTTCGCTGCCCATTTCAACCCGGGCGACGTCGCTCAGGCGGACGACCGAGCCGTCGCTCTTGCTCTTCACAATGATATTTTTGAACTGATCGACGGTTTGCAGGCGCGACTGAGCGCGCACGGTAGCGGTAAGCTGCTGGGCGTTAGAGGACGGCAGCGCGCCGATTTTACCCGCCGAGATCTGCACGTTCTGCGCTTCGATTGCCGTTTCGACATCGGAAGGCATCAGCGCATAGGAGGCCAGTTTGGTCGGGTCCATCCAGATGCGCATCGCGTATTCAGCGCCAAATACCTGCAGGCTGCCGACGCCTTCCACGCGCGCCAGCGGATCCTGCATGTTGCTCACCAGCCAGTCGGCGATATCGGAGCTGGTGGCCTTGTCGGTTTTATCGTACACCGCGAGGATCAGCAGGAAGCTACTCTGCGATTTCACCACCGTCACGCCGGACTGCTGCACTTCGCTGGGCAGCCGCGATTCGGCCTGCTGGACCTTGTTTTGCACCTGCACCTGCGCAGTGTCCGGATCGGTCCCCTGCTCGAAGGTCACGCTAATGCTAACCGAGCCGTCGGAGCTGCTGGTGGAGGTGAAATAGAGCAGGTTATCCAGCCCGGTAAGCTGCTGCTCGATAACCTGGGTCACGCTGTTTTCCAGGGTTTCGGCAGAGGCGCCGGTGTAGGTGGCGGAAATTCTCACCGACGGCGGCGCGACGTCCGGGTACTGGGCAACCGGCAGCGTGCGGATGGCGAGGATCCCGGCGAGCATAATCAGGATGGCGATAACCCAGGCGAACACCGGGCGCCGGACGAAAAAGCGGGAGAACATCAGGCGTTGCCTCCGCTGTTTTTCATCTCTACGGCTTTTACCTGCTGCCCGGCGGCAACCTTGCTGGTTCCTTCAACGATCAGCCTGTCGCCGTTCTTCAGTCCGCTCTCCACCAGCCACTTATCGCCGTAGGCTTCGCCGGTTGCGACCTCGCGCTGGGCGACTTTGCCGTCGGCATCGACCACCAGCGCGGTGGCGTTACCTTTGGCATCGCGGGTGATCCCCTGCTGCGGGGCGAGGATCGCGTTGTCCATCACGCCCTCATCGACGCGGGCACGGACGAACATTCCCGGCAGCAGGACATGCTGTGGGTTGGGGAACACCGCCCGCAGCGTGACCGAGCCGGTTGATTCGTCCACCGCCACTTCGGTCAGCGCCAGGCGGCCCTTCTCGGCATAGGTGCTACCGTCTTCGAGGATCAGGGTGACGCTGAGGGTATCGGCGTTGGTTGCCAGCGTTTGCTGGCGCAGGCGCAGCAGATCAACGCTCGAGCGCGTGAGATCGACGTAAATCGTCTCCAGCCCGCGGATCGTCGCCAGGGCCGTATCCTGATCGGCCGAAACCAGCGCCCCCGGGGTGACGGAGGAGATGCCGATCCGCCCGGCAATCGGCGCGCTGACGGTGGTCCAGTTCAGGTTGATGCGGGCGCTCTCCAGCGCGGCTTTTTTCGACTCGACGCTGGCCTTATCCTGGTTACAGGTGGACTGCGCGTCATCGGCATCCTGCAGCGACACGCCGTTGTCTTTGACCAGCTGCGTATAGCGGCGGGCCTTCTGGCAGTCGGCAACCGTCAGCGATTGCGCCTGCTTCAGGGCGGCCGCGGCTTCGTTATAGGCGGCGCGATAGCTGGCCGGGTCAATTTGATACAGCGCCTGGCCGGCTTTCACCCTGTCGCCTTCGGTAAACAGACGCTTTTGAATGATGCCGCCCACCTGCGGGCGTACTTCGGCGCTGAGCGACGCGGTGGTGCGGCCGGTCAGCTCGCTGATAACGGAAACGGGCTGGCCTTTCAGGGTGACAACGCCGACTTCCGGCGTCATTTGCGGCGCGGCAGATGTTTGCGAATTATCGCATCCGACCAGCAGAAATAATGCTATTGCGATGGGTATGGTGGTGTATTTCATTATATTTTCTCAGGATAAACGACGTCCGCCCCGCTAATTAAATAGTGAGGTGATGGGTTGGGCGCTGAGGCATCTTCGGGTAAACGAAAATGGCTAAAAAGGAACTCAGACGTTCCTGTATGCTGTTATTCGACGACGGCCGCCGGAGCGGTCACTTTCTGACTTCTCTGCAGATGAGATGGCTCCACTCCTGGGTTTCTTTGTGAGAATGATCATTCTCATTTTTGCTCATTATACGTCTCAATCAACCAATGAAAAGGTTTTTTTGTCTAAATTTGAATCGTGAAAATTAAGGCAAAAAATAATGGAGGAAATAAGAATTTTTTGTGAAAGTAAGAACCGTTAATACCCTTACAGGATTTAATCTGGAGAACGTTAATGGCCCTAATAATGACAACAAGCATTAGAGCCTATCCCATCAGGACTATTTTATTTGTCATTTTGAACCTGGGCAGTGCTCGAAATCCTCACGTACTACGTGTACGCTTCAGTTTCTCCGCGCTGACCGTGTTCAAACTGCCTGCACCAATAACGCCTGATGGGATAGGCTCTTCATGCCAGGGATCGGGAGGAGTTACTGACGGGACTGCGGGAAAACAACCGACGCTACCTGGACCCGGCGGAGTTTGGCGATGCGGGCGTCTATGCCCGGGGTGAATTGGGCGCGATACGGGGCGGGTGATGGCAAAAAAGTCGGCTACCTGCTGCAGATGTCGCTGCCTGATTTCCCGCACCCTGGCATGGAACGCCATTATCTCTCGAAGGCGCTGTAAGGCTGCTGCCGGCGCGGATATCAGCCGCCAATCCCCTGCTGGATCATCGCCAGCGCGTGGCTGACGATGGTTTGCCGGGACATCGTTTTTAAGCGCGGATCGGTGCGAATGCGCGAATAGGGCACCAGCACCAGGCTAATCAGGCTGGTGAACAGCAGCTCCGGCGACAGGGCCGGGTTGAGTTTTCCCTCCTGCTGCCAGCGGCCTATCGTCTCCAGCATCCGGTGATACTTATCGTCGCCAAAGCGGGCGTGCATATGCTGGCGCAGCACCGGCATTTCGCCAATCATCTCCTGCATCCACAGCGGCGCAAACCAGTCGTTTTGCTCCGCCAGCGCGGCGAGCGCCTCAATCAACAGGGTAAACGCGGTCAGCGGATCCTGCGGATGGGCGATAAAAATTTTGCTGATTTCGTTGCGCAGCGGCATAAAGCGCTCTTCCAGCAGCTGGTCGACTAATATCTCCCGCGAGTTGAAATAGTAATGCAGCATCGCCGGCGTGACTCCGGCCTCTTTGGCGATGGCGTTCAGCGACGTTCGGGCGATGCCCTGGCGGGCAAACAGCGCCAGCGCAATATCCATCAGCTGTTCACGGTTGGCGGTACCCGGCTTTTTGCCGCGCGGACGGCCCGGGCGGCGCGGCGCATCATGGTCTTTTTGTGCTGTCATTTCTTCACTGTCTCTTGACCTGATTCATCATTTCCCTAAATATTAATTATGCATTTAATTAATTTCAAGCGAGTGTTGCTATGACTTCTGAAATCGCCGCCCGGCCGGCGCCGTCGATCCGCCTGCTGTTCAGTGCGCTGCTGCTGGTGATGCTGCTGTCGGCGTTGGATCAGACCATCGTGTCGACCGCGCTGCCGACCATTGTCGGCGAACTCGGCGGGCTGGATAAGCTCTCGTGGGTGGTTACCGCCTATATCCTGAGCTCAACCATCGTGGTGCCGCTGTACGGTAAATTCGGCGATCTGTTTGGGCGAAAAATCGTGCTCCAGGTGGCGATTGTGCTGTTCCTCGTCGGCTCGGCGCTGTGCGGCCTGGCGCAGAATATGACGCAGCTGGTGCTGATGCGCGCGCTGCAGGGGCTGGGCGGCGGCGGCCTGATGGTGATCAGCATGGCGGCGGTCGCCGATGTGATCCCTCCGGCAAACCGCGGCCGCTATCAGGGCCTCTTCGGCGGCGTGTTTGGTCTGGCGACGGTCATCGGGCCGCTTATCGGCGGTTTTCTGGTGCAGCACGCCTCCTGGCGCTGGATTTTTTATATCAACCTGCCGCTGGGGCTGTTTGCTCTGCTGGTGATCGGGGCGGTGTTCCACAGCAGCAATAAGCGCAGCGCGCACCAGATCGACTGGCTGGGGGCGTTTTACCTGAGCATGGCGCTGCTGTGCATTATCCTCTTCACCTCCGAAGGCGGCAGCGTGCGGCCGTGGAATGACCCGCAGCTGTGGTGCATTCTGGCCTTTGGCGTGGTGGGCATTATTGGCTTTATTTATGAGGAACGGGTGGCCGTGGAGCCGATTATTCCGCTCTCGCTGTTCCGTAACCGCAGCTTTCTGCTGTGCAGCATGATTGGTTTCGTGATCGGCATGGCGCTATTTGGCTCGGTGACCTTCCTGCCGCTCTATCTGCAGGTGGTGAAGGCGGCGACCCCGACCGAAGCCGGGCTGCAGCTGATCCCGCTGATGGGCGGCCTGCTGCTGACGTCGATCGTCAGCGGGCGGATTATCAGCCGTACCGGCAAATACCGCCTGTTCCCGATCCTTGGCACCCTGCTGGGCGTAGTGGGGATGGTGCTGCTGACCCGCATTACGATCCATTCGCCGATGTGGCAGCTGTATCTGTTTACCGGCGTGCTGGGGGCGGGACTGGGGCTGGTGATGCAGGTGCTGGTGCTGGCGGTGCAGAACGCAATGCCGGCGCAGATGTATGGCGTGGCCACCTCGGGGGTGACGCTGTTTCGCTCGATTGGCGGATCGATAGGCGTGGCGCTGTTCGGCGCCGTCTTTACCCACGTGCTGCAAAATAACCTCCAGCGCCTGCTGCCGGAGGGCGCCGAGCTGCCCAGGGCGCTGAACCCGGCGGCGGTACAAAACCTGCCGACGGCGATCCGCCTTGATTATCTCGACGCCTTCGGCGCGGCCATTCACGCCGCCTTCCTGATGGCCGCCTGCATTATGGCCGTCGCCTTTGTGCTCTCGTGGCTGCTGAAAGAGGTGCCGCTGAAAAAGGCTGCACGCTAGGCGGTTCCGGCGATGCGCAGCAGCGCCCGGCGCAGCGCCGGCGCGGCGAAGCTGAGGAACTTGCGCAGCTTGAGCGGGGCCAGATCCCGGCTGGTATACAGCAGGTGGACCGGCGTCGGCTCGGGTTCTACCGATTCCAGAATGAGCTGCAGCTCGCCGCGGGTCAGGCCGTCGATGGCCTGATAGTGCAGCAGCCGCGCCACGCCAACCCCGAGCCGGGCGGCGTCAGCGGCGCTTTCCGGGGTGGTGACCGACAGCACGGCGCGCAGGGTCACCAGCTGGTCTGCCGCTTCGGCGGCGCGAAACCGCCAGCCGCTATAGGGCATCGGCGATTCAATAGCAATAATCGGCAGCCCGGCCAGCTCACGGGGGCGCTGCGGCACGCCATGCTTTGCCAGCAGCAGCGGCTGGGCGCAGGTGACAATGCGCATCTCCCCGAGGCGGGTAGCCACCATGCCGCTATCCGGCAGGGGGCCGATGCGCACCGCCAGGTCGACGTGGTCGTCTATCAGGTCAACGTTACGGTCGCTGAGCAGCAAACGAACGTTAATTTGCGGATAACGGGCGAGAAAATCGCTCACCACCGGCAAAACGTGCACGCGACCGAACATCGTTGGCGCGGCGATCACCAGCTCGCCCTTGGGCTGCAGATACTCGCCCGCCGCCTGCCGCTCGGCGTTCTCCACCTCTTCAAGGATCCGCCGCGCGGCGGCAACATACTCTACGCCGGCATCGGTCAGCGTAAGCCGGCGGGTGGTGCGGGTCAGCAGGCGTGCGCCGAGCGCGCTTTCCAGCTCGGCAATATTGCGGCTGACGGTGGTCAGCGGCGTATGCAGCGCCCGCGCCGCCGCCGACATACTGCCCAGCTCGGTAACCTTCACCAGCAGCGCCATCGCGCTTAATCGGTCCATTATTATCCCGCCTTACGGAAAGATGATTGCCAGACCCCCAGTATTATCATTTGTCGCAGTAGAGTCCATGCTGTGGGCAGTGATACAAGGCGCGGAGGATGTATGACCGGTGACTTTCTTGGTATTGCCATCACCCCGGATGTGATGGACGTCCAGCATGAAATGGGCAGCGACGGGCTGTGGCAATCGCCGCGCAGCCACCGTCAGGCGAACTGCTTTACCGCCAGCGAGGAAGCGATGATTACCAGCAGGGACAGCTTTTATCTGGCGACGGTTTCGCAAACCGGCTGGCCCTATATCCAGCATCGTGGCGGGCCGCCCGGCTTTCTGCATCTGCTGGATGAGACCACCCTGGCAATGGCTGATTTTAGCGGTAACCGGCAGTACATCAGCACCGGCAACCTGCGGGGAAGCGCCAGGGCGTGCCTGTTTTTGATGGATTACCCGCGCCGTGCCAGGCTGAAAATCTACGCCACCGTTGAGGTGCTGGCAGCGGATGGGGATCCCGCGCTGCTGGCCCGGGTGACGCCGGAAAATTACCGCGGCAGCGTTGAGCGTATTTTTCGCTTTCATCTGCAGGCGTTCGACTGGAACTGTCCGCAGCACATTACGCCGCGCTACAGCGCGCAGCAGGTGGCGGAATATAGCCAGACGCTGCAGCAGCATATTCACGACCTTGAGCAGGAGAATCAGCGCCTGCAGCAGTTAACCCGCACAGGAGAAGATCATGACTGAACAACGCCCGCCGCTGCCGCCGTTTACCCGCGAAAGCGCGGCGCAAAAGGTACGTGCCGCCGAAGACGGCTGGAACAGCCGCGATGCGCAGAAGGTGGCGCTGGCCTATACCCCCGATAGCGAATGGCGCAACCGCAGCTAGTTTGTGCAGGGGCGGGCGGAGATCGTCGGCTTCCTGCAGCGCAAATGGCGCAAAGAGCAGGAGTACCGGCTGATTAAGGAGCTATGGGCGTGGAGCGATAACCGCATTGCGGTGCGCTTTGCCTACGAGTGGCGTGACGATAGCGGCAACTGGTTCCGCTCGTACGGCAATGAAAACTGGGAGTTCGATGAGCACGGCCTGATGCACACGCGCTACGCCGGCATCAACGATCTGCCGATCGCCGAAAGCGAACGCCTGTTCCACTGGCCCCAGGGCCGTCGCCCTGATGACCATCCGGGGCTCAGTGCTCTGGGGCTGTAAAGCAGGCGCTAACTTGCGGGTTAATCGGCTTTCGGGAAATCGACAACCGTATCGTTAACCCGGTTCACCATGTTGGTGAACAGAATGGCGCTGACCGCGCTGATAATCTCGATAGTCTGCTGGTCGCTGAATCCGGCGCTGCGCAGGGCGCTGACGTCGGCTTCCGGCAGGGTGCCGGTGGTGCTCACCAGGGTCTGAACGAATTTTGCCAGCGCATCGAGGTGCGCATCCTGCGGATACTCGCCGCGGCGCAGGGCGTGGATCTGCTCGCTGCTGTAGCCGGCTCTTTTGGCCATCATGGTGTGCGCCGCCAGACAGTAATCACAGCCGGTGGCTTCGCTCACCGCCAGGTTGATAGCTTCCAGCTCTTTTGCATTCAGGCTGCCCTTACTCAGCATGGCGTTATGCGCCAGCGCCTGCTGCAGCGCCGCCGGAGAGTGGCCGCCGATGGTCAGAAAGGCATTCGGCACCTTACCCATCGCTTTTTTAATCCCGCCAAAAATTTCTGCGGCTTTACCTGTGGCATCTTGTTCACGAATTTCAGCTAAACGGCTCATGGTTAACTCCTGTGTATTTGAGGGTATGTCGTGGCAGTGGGGACATCTTAGGCGCCGGCGGCGTGCTAGACTCGCGCTCTGCGTCTCACCTTTTTGTCTTATCGTCTCAGGAGAGGTATGGATAGTCTCAGCCATCTGCTGGCGCTGCTGGCCCCGCGCTGCGAAGTCAATCTGCACTGCCGTTTTGGCGGCCGCTGGCAGGCCGGCCATGACCAGATGCCCGGCGGCGTGGTGCCGTGGCATTTTGTCCTGCGCGGCGAAGGGCGGGTGACCGTTGGTCAGCAAACCCGACATATGCGGGCGGGAGACGTCATTTTGCTGCCGCACGGCTCGCCGCACCTGATGGAAAGCCTGCTCGAATGGGGGCAGGTTTTGCCGGTTGCTCACCGCTTTAACGGCACGCTGACCGAGATGCGAACCGGCAGCGACAGCGACGCGCTGGAGATGCTGTGCGGCGAGTTTTACTTTGGCCCGCACGTCAACTGGCTGTTTGCCGAAGAGGCCGAGCTTGTGCATCTGCATACCGACGAGCGCCGGGAGTGCCCGGAGCTGGAGATCCTGCTCAACGTGCTGGTGCGGGAAAGCCTCGCCGATCGCCCCGGCAGCGGGGCCATCGTTCGCAGCCTTGGCGATACGCTATTGGTGCTGCTGCTGCGGACGCTGCTCGGCACGGAGCAGCCGCCGGGCGGTCTGCTGCGGCTGATGAGCGACGAGCGTCTGATGCCGGCGGTATTCGCGGTACTGGCGGCGCCGGAGCAGCCGTGGACGCTGGAAACCATGGCCGCGCGGGCGTTCCTGTCGCGGGCGACCTTTGCCCGCCATTTCGCCCGCGTCTATCATCTCACTCCTCAGGCGTGGCTTACCCAGCTGCGCATGGCGATGGCCGCTCGCCT
The DNA here is from genome assembly GCF_902705905.1 of Klebsiella sp. 18074. Classification (NCBI taxonomy): domain Bacteria; kingdom Pseudomonadati; phylum Pseudomonadota; class Gammaproteobacteria; order Enterobacterales; family Enterobacteriaceae; genus Klebsiella; species Klebsiella sp. 18074. The sequence goes on from NZ_CACSIS010000001.1 coordinate 21,144, forward strand.
GCTGCGCCTGGAGCGGCAGGCCAATCTGGATGTTATCGCCGACCGCTGCGGCTTTCAGTCGCTGGCCTCCTTCTCGAAGGCTTTCAGGAAGCTCTACACGATGACGCCCGGCGAGTGGCGACGCCGGTAGGGCAAGGTGATGTTGCGCCCGGCAAGACGCCGGTTCAGGCGAAAATAGTCGTCCGGTTTTCGGTTGTCGTCTCCAGGGCCGAAGCGCCAGAATCCTGCGCATAACAACAAAACCGGAGGACATATGGATTTCGCACAACAACATCATCAGGCCACGCCAGTGCTGCTGGCTAACGTCTGGGACGTCCCCAGCGCCAGAGCCGCGGCTGCCGTGGGCTATTCGGCGGTAGGTACTTCCAGCGCCGCTATTGCCGACGCCTATGGCTATAACGATGGTGAAGAGCTCGCGTTTGCTGAGCTGCTATTGCTCGTCACGCGTATCCGCGCGCGGGTTACGCTACCGCTGAGCGTGGATATGGAATCCGGATATGGCGCCAGCGTCGCCGAGGTTGTCGATAATCTGCGCGCGCTGGCGCAAGCCGGCGTGGCAGGCGTTAATCTCGAGGACAGCGTGGTGACCGACGGCGAACGGCGTCTGGTGGATGCTGAAACCTATGCCCGCCGCCTGCGGGCGGTTAAAACGGGGCTGGAGCAGGCGGGTGTCGCGTTGTTTCTTAATATTCGCACCGATCCGTTTTTGCTTAACCGACCGCAGGCGCTGGCGGAGACGGTTGCCCGAGGTCAGCTGTATGCGCGAAATGGGGCGGACGGTCTGTTTGTTCCTTGCGTTACCGAGGCGACGGATATCGCGGCGATAGCGGCGGCGGTTGCGCTGCCGCTGAACGTCATGGCGATGCCCGCGCTGCCCGATATTGACCAGCTGACTCGTCTCGGAGTGAAGCGGATTTCTATGGGCAACGCGCTGCATAGCGCCCTGCAGGAGCATCTGCACTCTCTGCTGCAAAACGTGCGACAGCAGCAATCGTTTAAAGAGATATTCAGCAATGCAGGTGACTGATAAAGGGTTATGCGATACCTGGTATGAGGCGCTGGTGGCCCGCTCATCCCAGTACGCCGGACTGTTTTACGTTGGCGTGAAAACCACCGGCGTGTTCTGCATCGCCACCTGCCGCGCCCGCAAGCCAAAGCGGGAAAATGTGGAGTTCTATAGCAATTTTAAAGCCGCGCTCAGCGCCGGCTTTCGCCCGTGTAAAATTTGCCGGCCGACGGAAAACGCCAGCTCCGCGCCGCCGATGGTGGAGCAGGTGATGCAGCAGCTGCGCGCCGCGCCCAAGGTGCGGATCACCGACGACCAGCTGCGCCAGCAGCACATCAGCCCGGAACGCATGCGCCGCTGGTTTAGCCAGAACTACGGCATGACGTTTCAGGCCTTCCAGCGGATGCTGCGGGTCAATACCGCCCTGCAGGAGCTAAAGTGCGGGCGCAGCGCGACCGACGTGGCGTTTGATAGCGGCTACGACTCGCTCAGCGGCTTCGGCTATACCTGCAAAAAGCTCACCGGCCGGGCGCCGAGCAAAGCGGGGCGGGTAATCCTGATCCAGCGCTTTACCACCCCCATCGGGCCGATGTTTGTCTGCGCCACCGAGCGCGGGGTTTGCCTGCTGGAGTTTGTCGACCGGCGGATGCTGGAGAGCGAATTTCGCGACCTTCAGCGCCTGCTGGCGGCCAATATTATTGCCGGGGAAAACGCCCATACGCGCCAGGCGGTGGCGGAGGTCGGGGAGTATTTTGCCGGTCAGCGGCAGCGCTTTTCCCTGAGTCTTGAGACGCCGGGCAGCGATTTTCAGCAGGCGGTCTGGCAGCAGCTGCGGGCGGTCCCCTACGGCACGACCGAGCATTATCAGGGGCTTGCCGAGCTGATGGGCAACGCCGGGGCGGTGCGCGCGGTGGCCAACGCCAACGGCGCCAACCGGCTGGCGCTCGTTATTCCCTGCCACCGGATTATCGGCAAAGATGGCTCACTCACCGGCTACGGCGGCGGCCTGGCGCGCAAAGAGTGGCTGCTGGCCCATGAGGCGAAATTCAGCAGATGATTTTATTTCCTGTTGCCGCTTTTGATGTTTAAAAGCTGACCATAAAGCCGTTATAGTTTCGCACGAAAATAATAATGACTTTCTAATGGACTAACAGGGTGAAAACAATGAAATTGCGTTTACGGACAGCCGCCGTAGTGGTGCTGGCGGGCCTGCTGCTGGCGGGTTGCGACCGGCAAGACGGCGATGCAAAACACATTAAAGTTGGCGTTATTAACGGCGCCGAACAGGATGTGGCGGAAGTGGCGAAGAAGGTGGCGAAAGAGAAGTATGGCCTCGACGTTGAGCTGGTTGGCTTTAGCGGCTCGCTGCTGCCGAACGAATCGACTAACGCCGGGGATCTGGACGCCAACGTCTTCCAGCACCGGCCGTTCCTCGAACAGGATAATAAAGCCCACGGCTATCACCTGGTGGCGGTCGGCAACACCTTCGTGTTCCCGATGGCGGGCTACTCGCGCAAGATTAAATCGGTCGCGGACCTGAAAGACGGGGCGACCATCGCCATTCCTAACGATCCGACCAACCTCGGCCGCGCGCTGCTTCTGCTGCAGCAGCAAAAGCTGATTACCCTCAAGGCCGGTACCGGGCTGCTGCCGACGGCAATTGATATCACCGCCAACCCGCACAGCCTGAAAATCATGGAGCTCGAAGGCGCGCAGCTGCCGCGGGTGATCGACGATCCCAAGGTTGATGTGGCGATTATCAGCACCACCTACCTCCAGCAAACCGGGCTCTCTCCGGTGCGCAACGGTATTTTTATCGAGGATAAAAACTCGCCCTACGTGAACATCATCGTCACCCGCGAAGACAATAAAGATGCGCAGAACGTGAAGGAGTTTATGCAGTCCTACCAGTCGCCGGAAGTGGCGAAGGCGGCGGAAACGATCTTCAACGGCGGCGCGGTGCCGGGCTGGTAATCACTCACGCAGGGAGAGGTGTATATGATTCGGCAACGTCAGGCGGATATGCTGCTGGTCGCCGCCACGCTCATCGCCGCGTGCGGGTGGATATTTTCGCGTGAAGCCATCGCCGGGATGCCGGTTTTTGCCTTCCTCGGCCTGCGCTTCTTTTTTGCCGCGCTGCTGCTGCTGCCTTTCTGCCGCGGTTTTCGCGTCGAGAAACGGCAGTGGCCGCAGATACTCATCAGCGGCCTGTGGTTTGCGCTCAACCTGTGCCTGTGGATTTATGCGGTATCGACCACGCCGTCGCTGGGCGAGGGGGCGTTTATCATGAGCCTGTCGATGCTTTTCGTACCGCTGACCGCATGGGTGATGATGAAAACGCGCCCGGCGCGCGCTTACTGGGAGTGCCTGCCGCTGGCGATCGTCGGCCTTGCCCTGCTGAGCCTGCATATGCCGATTGCCTTCCACCCCAGCCAGGGCTGGTTTCTACTCACCGCGCTGGTGCAGTCAATCTGGTTCTGCTACACCAGCCGCTGCGCCCGTGAGGTGCCGCTGATCCCGCTGACCGCCGTGCAGCTGGGGATCACCGGTCTGGTGGGGCTGGCGATCTCGGCGGCGTTTGAAAGCTGGGATCGGCCGTTTACCCTGCCGACGTTCGGCTGGCTGCTCGCCAGTATCGTTATCGCTACCAGCCTGCGCTTCGGCCTGCAGATGAAGGGGCAGAAGTACGCGGCGGTTGCCAGCGCGGCGATTATTATGGTGCTCGAACCGCTGTTGACGGTGATTGCCGCCGCCCTGTGGTATCACGAGCAGCTGCCGCTGCAGAAGATTGTCGGCGGCGTGCTGATCCTTATCGCCCAGCTGTGGTTTCGCTGGCGTATGCTTAAGCCGCTACGCTAAACCGCGGCGCTGCTGCGCCATCAGGTGCAGCAGCGGCACCAGCGATAGCCCGTCCGGCATCTCGCCGCGGGCGATCAGCTCCCCGATCTCTTCGAAGGTAAACCAGCCGGTTTCCATCACCTCATCCTGGTCGGCGTCCATTCCAACGTACTCCAGATCGCGGGCAAGCCAGGTGATGAACAGCTGGTCGCTGCTGCCGTAGGAGGGGTTGTAGCGGATAATCTCTTCGGCGTTTTTGGCCTGCCAGCCGGTCTCTTCGCGCAGCTCGCGCAGGGCGGCCGCCCGCGGCTCTTCGCCTTCATCGATGCCGCCTGACGGGATGGCCCACACCACCTGGTCAATCAGATAGCGGTAGTGGCGGATCAGCAGCACTTTATTATGCTGCATTGCCACAATGCCTACCGCCGGGTGCGGGTAGTGGATGGAGTAAAAGTCGCGGCGTTCGCTGGCGGTGACGTCGATAGCCACCTTGCGCATACTGAACCACGGGGTATGGGCAATCACTTCGGCGTCGTGCATATCGTCGGCGGTCAGTCTCTTTTTCATCGGGGCCACTTGTGCGGAAAATTGAGCGTTCAGCACACCATAGCCGGTGGCGGCTGACAAGCGCGGAAAGTTGGCCCAATCTCATCGATCATTGCCCAAATGCCCATATTGCACCAGGCTTGTGGGACGTACGATGTTCGCCTGATTACCCCGAAGAGGCATACGCATCATGAACATCACCCACATCCGTAACGCGACACAGATTATTGAATATGCAGGTAAAAAATTCCTGATCGATCCGATGCTGGCGGATAAGGCCACCTGGCCTGGATTTGCCGGTACCGCCCGTAGCGAGCTGCGTAACCCGCTGGTGGCGCTCCCCTTACCCCTCTCTGCCATTATTGACGTTGACGCCGTGATTGTGACCCATACCCATGAGGATCACTGGGACGAGGCGGCGATCGCCGCGATCCCCAAGGCGCTGCCGGTTTTTGTCCAGCATGATGCCGATGCCCGGCTGCTGCGCGGTCAGGGATTTAGCGATATTCGCCTGCTGTCTGAGAGCAGCGAATTTGAAGGTGTGACCCTGCAGAAAACCACCTCCGGGCAGCACGGGAGCGATCGCACCTACGCCGTGCCGGCGATGGCGGAGCGTCTGGGTGAAGCCTGCGGCGTGGTGCTGCGCCATCCGCAGGAGAAAACGCTGTGGCTGGTGGGGGACACTATCTGGCGCGATGAAATCGAAGCCGACATGATCCGCCTGCGCCCCGACGTGGTGGTGCTTAACGCCGGATATGCCCACGTCATCGGCTTTGGGCCGATCATCATGGGCAAAGAAGACGTGCTGAAAACGCACTTTACTCTGCCGGAAGCGCAGATCGTGGTGGGCCATATGGAGGCGGTGAACCACTGCCTGCTGAGCCGCCGGGAGCTGAGCGAGTACGTGGCTGACAACCAGATTGCCGGGGTGGTCAGCATCCCGCAGGATGGGGAAAGCATGGTATTTTAACTTCCTGACGGGGAGGGGAGGCAGCGATGAAGTTAACCGACGTGGCGATTGTCGCGGTAGAAGGGTTTAGCCCGTTTCACTACTCCGTTCCCTGCATGCTGTTTGGTGATAGCGTGTCAGAAACCAAGCGTTTTAACCTGCGCCTGTGCGCTGAGCGGCCGGGGCTGCTGGCCGCCCGCGACGGCTTTGCGCTTCACGCCCGGGATGATTTTACCGCCCTTGAGCGGGCGGATATTGTGGTGGTGCCCTACTGGGGCGCGGTGAACCAGCGTCCGCCGCAGGCTCTGCTTGATAGCCTGGTGCGGGCGCGCGATAACGGCGCTGAAATTGTCGGTCTTTGCCTGGGGGCGTTCGTGCTGGGCTACGCCGGGCTGCTGGACGGCAGGCGAGCGGCGACCCACTGGGAGTTTGAGCAGGATTTTCAGCGCCTGTTCCCGCAGGTGCAGCTGGATATCAACGCGCTGTACGTCGATGACCGGCGGATAATCACCTCGGCGGGCACCGCGGCGGCGCTCGACTGCTGCCTGTATATTATTCGTCAGCGCTTTGGCAGCCTGGCGGCTAACCAGATTGCCCGCCGGATGATCGTTCCGCCCCATCGCGAAGGCGGCCAGGCGCAGTTTATCGCCCAGCCGGTGCCGAAAAGCACCCGCGATGCGCGCATTAACTGCCTGCTTGAGTATCTCCAGCAGCATATTCACGAAGCGCACAATCTCGATTCGCTGGCGCAGGTGGTGGCGATGAGTCGCCGCACCCTGACCCGTCATTTTGCAAAGGCCACCGGGATGAGCATTGCCGACTGGCTCACCGCCGAGCGGCTGCGGCGCAGCCAGATCCTGCTCGAAGCGGGCGAGATGCCCGTTGAGCAGGTGGCGGAAATGGTCGGATTTCGCTCCGCCGTCACCTGGCGCCAGCAGTTCAAGTCCCGCTTTGGCGTCAGCCCGGCGGAGTGGCGGCGGACCTTTCGCCGAGGGGCCTAGCCGGCGAGGGTCGCGATGTCGATCACGAAGCGATATTTGACGTCGCCCTTGACCATCCTTTCCCACGCTTCGTTGATCCGATCCCCGCGGATCAGCTCAATATCGGCGACGATACCGTGTTCGGCGCAGAAATCGAGCATCTCCTGGGTTTCCGGGATCCCGCCAATCATCGACCCGGCAATCGACCGGCGGCGAAATATCAGGTTAAACACCTCCGGCGACGGATGCGGGGTCGCCGGCGCGCCCACCAGGGTCAGGGTACCGTCGCGTTTAAGCAGCGTGGTGAAGGCATCGAGGTTGTGTGGCGCCGCCACGGTGTTAAGAATAAAGTCGAAGCTTTTGACGTGCGCGGCCATCTCCGCCTCGTTGCGCGATACGACTACTTCGTCCGCCCCCAGCTCTTTGGCCGCGTCGCGCTTGGATTCCGAGGTGGTAAAGGCCACCACGTGAGCGCCCATGGCGTGGGCCAACTTGATCCCCATGTGCCCTAGCCCGCCGATGCCGACGATGCCTACTTTTTTACCCGGCCCGACGTTCCAGTGGCGCAGCGGCGAGTACGTGGTGATACCGGCGCACAGCAGCGGCGCTACGGCGGCCAGCTGCTCCTGCGGGTGGCGCACGCGCAGCACGTAACGCTCGTGAACCACGATTTGCTGAGAGTAGCCGCCCAGCGTATGGCCGGGCGCATCCGGAGTGGGGCCGTTATAGGTAAGCACCATGTGGTCGCAGTAGTTTTCCAGCCCTTCCTCGCACTCTTCGCACTGCTGACAGCTGTCGACCATACAGCCGACGCCCACCAGGTCGCCCACCGCGTGGCCGGAGACGTGGTCGCCGACGGCGGTGACCCGGCCGACGATTTCATGCCCCGGCACACAGGGATAGACTGTCCCGGCCCATTCGGAGCGGGCCTGGTGCAGGTCGGAGTGACAGACGCCGCAGTAGTCGATGGCGATCTGCACATCGTGCGGCCCCGGCTCGCGACGGGAGATGGCCATCGCGGCCAGCGGCTGGCTGGCGGAATTGGTACCAATAGCGTTGATCTGCATAGCGAAACCTCTTCTGAATAAACGTGCTGAATGGGGCGGAGGGAGGTGCGTGTTTTTTGCGCGGCAACGCTAAGCGTAGCCTGGTCAGCGCCGGGCGGGAGGGGATTAGCTCAAAGGGTTAAAAAGGGGGAGGATAATCCCCCGGCTGGCGGGGGAGTCAGGGGTCACATCAGGGTTCAACGGCCGTTAGATAATCCAGGCGCAGCGGCTCGGCCAGCAGGCCGTCCATCTGCGCGATAAACTCCTGAAAATGCGGCAGGGCGATGTGCTCCTCCAGCGCCGTCTGGCCGCGCCATGACTCGCGCATATAGAAGGTATCCGGCGTATCGCGCAGCTGGAACAGGGCATAATCGACGTTGCCCGGCTCCTGGCGGGTAGGCAGCAGCAGCGCCTGCAGAGCGTGGCGCAGCGCCGCGGTTTTTCCCGGCTTCGCTTTCAGTACCGCAATGATAGAAATCACTTTCGCCGTCATCTTAAAACCCTTCCAGCACGATTTTGCCCACCGCGCGGCCGGTTTCGAGCTGCGCATGGGCTTTCTGCAGATTCTCCGCGGTGATCGCGCCGAAGTGTTCGCCGAGCGTGGTTTTAATCGTTTTATCATCAATCAGCGCGGCGACGCGGGTCAGCAACTGATGCTGGGCAACGATATCCGACGTTTCAAACATCGAGCGGGTAAACATAAACTCCCAGTGCAGCGAGATGCTTTTGGCCTTCAGCGGCCGGGCGTCGAGGGTTTGCGGATCGTCGATCAGCGCCAGCTTGCCCTGCGGTGCGAGGGCGGCAATCAGCTGCAGATAGTGCTGTTCGGTATTGTTCAGGCTGGCGACATGGGTCACTTCCTTCACCCCGATACGGGCCAGCTCTTCGCTCAGCGGCTTACTGTGGTCAATCACGTGATGCGCGCCGGCATCCAGCACCCATTTCTGGCTTTCCGGGCGCGATGCCGTCCCGATCACCGTCATCCCGGTCAGCCTGCGAGCCAGCTGGGTAAGGATGGAGCCAACGCCGCCCGCCGCACCAACGATCAGCAATGTGTCGCCGGCGTTGCCGCCTTCCTGGACGCCCAGGCGGTCAAATAATAATTCCCAGGCGGTAATAGCGGTGAGCGGCAGGGCGGCTGCGGAAGCGTTATCCAGCGAGCGCGGCTTGAGGGCGACAATTCGTTCGTCCACCAGCTGAAACTCCGCGTTGCTTCCCGGGCGGCCCAGCGCGCCGGCGTACCAGACTTCATCGCCCGGTGCGAACAGGGTGACCGCATCGCCAACGGCTTTGACCGTGCCAACCGCATCCCAGCCCAGCACGCGCGGCGTATCGGCAGAGAATCCGGCGCGCACCTTGGTGTCCACCGGGTTAACGGAAATGGCCTTGACCTCAACCAGCAGGTCATGGCCCTCAGCGGTGGGAACCGGCAGCTCGATGGCGCTTAAAAAGGGGATATTGCGGCCTTCTGCCGCGGCGCGGGTAATGGCGATTGCTTTCATATACTCTCCGGTTTTCAAATGGGTTCATCGGTTGAATGCGTCGAGGATAGACCGGCCACGGCCGGGGAAAAACGGCCCGGCGGCGATAAGAGTTATATTCAAAAAGAGAAAATCAGCTCACACCACAAGGCTTGAACGGTATGGGCCCCGCTGTTTCATATTTGAGAATAATTTTGCGTCAACTTCAAAAATATTAATTCCTCTGGCGATGAATAATAATATTGCGTTATAGCTCAAAGTTTACGCCTTGACTCGCGCTACGCTGCGTGCGACTTTCTTTATATCAAATAATAAACAGAGTTTCATATTTGAGACAAAAATATCATCATCGCAATATTTAGCTGAATGTTTCACTGCTGAGACAAATTAATTAAAACGACGCTATTTAGCGGCGGTGGTCGTCTATTGCTTATTAAAATATAAAGTGAGGCATATGCTATGCGTAAAATAACGATCGCGCTGCTGCTGGGCGCGTGCGCCGGGGGCCTGGCGCATGCGGAGGGTGGAAAGCCGTTTCCGCATATTGGCTGGCGCAGCGCCGATAATCTCGCCGGGGTGGATTTCGGCGGCGCCCTGCGGGCAAACTACCGCTATGAAGACTGGCACGGCAGTAATTATCGCAACCCGCCGCATCTGCGTTTTGATACCTTTCGTATCGACAGCAGCGGGTTTTATAATAACTATTTCTTCGACGCCGGATTCTGGTTTCAGGATCATCATAAATATGCCGTCGACCGGGCCTATGTGGGCTATCGTTTAAACGATAATAACAATATTACGCTCGGTATTCCGGGTAAACCCTTTGGCCTTGAACCCTATCCGCAATTCGGCTGGTCCTACGGCATTCCCTTTTACTTAGGCTTTGGCGTTAACGCCGGCAGCGGGGTGAACTATCAATATCACGATAATAACTGGTCGCTGGATGTGGCTTATTTCCCGTGGATGGAGCCGGAAAACCTGCGCTATGCGCCGGAGGTGGGCGATTACAGCCGCCTGAAGAACACCTTCTATCCCAGCCAGCACCAGCAGCGTAACGAGAAGCGCGATCAGGTGAACGTTCGCATCGCCCGGGAGTTTCGCGGCGGAGGCTGGAGTAACGAGCTGGGCGGCTCGCTGGCGCTGGCGCGTCTGCACAATCGCGAAACGGACGATGACGGCACCTTCTGGGCGGCGGGCCTGCACGGAATGGTGCACAACGGACCGTGGCAGCTCACGTCGCAGGTGATTCGCTATCAGTACGATCCTAAGAACCCGGCGGGCGTCAGCGACGATACGATCCTGATGGGCGGCAACGGCCTGACGCCGGCCTATCTCATCCCGGCAAAGGCTACCACCGCGTCGCTAAACCTCGCCCGCGACGTTGATGTGAAGTGGGGATCGGTGTCAAAGCTGCGTTTTTATAACGACTACAGCGTGCTGTGGAAGGACAAAAACGGCTGGCAGGATTCGCAGATGAATACCGTTGGGGTGCAGATATTTGCCCTGCCGGTGATGCTGTGGGTCGACCTCAGCTGGGCGAAGAACGCCAACCCCTGGGGCGGCGCGCTGAACGCCACGGGTTGGACCAGTACCGAATCCGAGGGCAGCGGCAAATGGTATTTCCGCACTAACGTCAATATTGGCTACTACTTCTGATGAGAGGCGGGGCAGGGAGGCTCCTGCTGTTTTTACAGGCCAGGGCAGGCTCTGGTTTTCCTCGCGCAACATCCGGAGCCATTTGCCAAACGGTCATGCATGGCGCTGAAAGCTAAAGGTTAAATTCTACGCCTGGATGGGAGAAAGCGAAAAGGTCGAAAATATGCTGAATGCAGAATCGATTTTAATGACGGATTGAAAGAGTGATTACCCGCGCCTGGCACAGAATTCACCATCAAAATGGTGTAGAAGGGAGCAACTGGCGGAAGATCACAGGAGTTGAACCTGCCCGGGACCGCTGGCGGCCCCAACTGGATTTGAAGTCCAGCCACCTCACCGGAGATGACGATCTTCCGCGCCTCGATTGCTACATGGAGGCGGGGCGCATTATAGCTACTTTCAGGCATTTACCACATACCTAAACGCACTTTTTTACTGTTAAAACTGGACTTTACAGAACACTCCTGGTCAAATCCCTTCAAAATCCGTGGCTTACCCTTTTTTACATTCTCGCGCGTTAGCGCAATCTCCCCTTCGCCGGGGTTCTCGCGTCGATTATCCCCTCTTAAAAGCCCGGAAAGAGGCGGTGAACGATGCCGCTATCGTTAAGAAAAGCCTGAAGCGCCGCTCCGATGGGCTGACGACGGCGCCGTTTTCTGCTGACCGCGCCCGATGCCGCAGCGGTAAAGGGTTTTTTTATTCCATTTATTCTAAAAAAGTAATATCTGTTTCATTGCGGTGACTCACACCACAGACAGTTTTGCCGTTCGGTGATAGCGTACTCTGCCGCTGAGAGGAGCCCGGAATGGATTTAGAAAACATCTTTCGTGACGTTAAGCTGAGCAAAACGGAAATGACCGTCCTGCGCTTTATTCAGCACGATCCTGAACGCTGCGTGCGGGAGGGGATCCGCGCCGTCGCCGAGCGCTGTTACAGCAATCCGTCTTCACTGGTGCGCCTGGCAAAAAAGCTCAAGTTCAGCGGCTGGCTGGAGCTGGTCTATTTTATTAAATTCAATATCACCATGCCTAAGCTCGATGTTACCAATGACATCGACTATATGAGCATTCTGCCGGCGGAGCGGGTCACCCCGCTGCTGGAAAGCCTGCAGCAGCACCGCATCCTGGTCCACGGCAGCGGCTTCTCGCAGCTGATTGCGCAATATATTTATAATAAGTTTCTGGTGACCGGCGTTAACGCCAGCCTCGCGCTGTGGCCTGATTATGAAATTCTCGAACAGAAAAACGCCGCTAAATTTGACTCGATCTGGATAATTTCTAAATCCGGGCGCAGCAGTTCGGCGCTAAATTGGGTGAAGGCGCTGGAGGGGAAAGCGATTAACCTGGTCTGCTTTACCGGTGACTATCAAAGCCCGCTGGCCCAGGCGGCGGATACCGCATTTATTATCCACGACCCGCAGAAGTTTGATGACGATATTTACTGGAGCAACCCGTTTTTCGGCTACTGCATATTAGGTTTTGAGCGCTTTCTGAAGATGTGGTTTATGCAGATGGGGATCCCCGGAGGCGGCGCTTAACGCGCCTGTCCGGGCTACAAGGTCACAACATCGCGCTGAGCCGGTAGCCCGGTCAGCGCAGCGCCACCGGGAGGGGGCGTTATTGCCAGTCGGCAAACAGCTTATCGTCGAGGTAGGCGTTAGCCAGCTTCTGCGCCAGCGACCAGGAGCCGACCAGCGGATGGGCCATCAGCGCCCGTATCACCAGCGACTTATCCCGCTGTAGGATCGCCGCCACCGCCAGACGCTCATACTCTTTGACGCTGGCGATCATGTTCTTCTGCGCCGTCGGCACGTGCGCCGGGGTGACCGGCTTCAGGCCGTCTTTGCTCAGATCGCAGCTAATCTCAATCACGTCATCCGGGCGCAGGAAGTCGAGGGTATCGTTGTTGGATATCGACACCACGATACGCTTGGTGGTGGTGCTGTTGACCGCCTCCAGAATATCGAGCGCCACGCCCGCATAGCCGCCGGTATCCGGCTCTTCGATAAACTGCTGCAGGGTGAGCGGCTCGCGGGTATGGAACTTCTCCTGCTGCGACTCATTCTGCATATAGCTGTTTTCCCGGCGCAGGTAGTGCTTCATCCAGATATTGAACGCCGCCTCCGGGTTGGCCTGTACATCAACGGTATTCAGCTCATCGCGCATATCGCGGTTGATGCGGGCGATCTGCTCCCCGCGGGTTTCCGGCGCTTCCTGAATCGCTTTTAACGCCACCTCGCGGTAGTAATAATAGTAGAGATATTCGTTCAGCAGCTGCTTGTCGCACAGTTCTACCAGCTCGGGCGAGAAATACTGCATCGCCGTTTTACGATAGAGGTCCGGGCTGGCGATCAGGCGTTCGGTCACGTCCTCTCCGCGCACCGTGAAGTGGGTAAACCACGAGAAATGGTTCAGGCCGTAGCACTCGACGCCAAGGTCACGCTCGTCGCAGCCGAGGATCTCCGGTAGCTCGCGAATCAGCTCCGACGGCGCATCGCAGATACCGTACACCCGGCGCTTAAAGCCCGACTTAATAATCGCCTCGGTCACCAGCCCCGACGGGTTGGTGAAGTTAAACAGGATTGCGTCTTCGGCGGCGTGCTCTTCGATGAGCCGGCAGTAGTCCAGAATCGCCGGTATTGAGCGCATCGCCATGGCAAAGCCGCCAGCACCGGTGGTCTCCTGGCCTAACGTATTATGCTCAAGCGCAATGCGCTCGTCGCGAATACGACTCTCATCGCCGCCAACCCGCAGGGTGGTAATGACGTAGTTGGTCCGGGTCAGCGCCGCAACCGGATCGCGGGTAACGCTAAACTCAATATCCGGGCGGATAGCCTGAAAGACGTAGCGGGCGATCTCGCCAAAGATGGCCAGATTATCAGCGGAGCTGTCGAGAAATACCACTTCCGTTAAACCAATGCGGTGCGCGTTATAAGCCAGTGATTTTGCCAGGAACGCGGAGCGAACGCCGCCCCCGCCTAATACGGTTAATTTCATAAATAACTCCTGATTAATTTTCTGCGAGCCAGCTATCAACCCGGGAACGAACCTGTCCCACCTTGACGCCATAAATAACCTGTACTTCATTTCTGTTGCGCACCACGCCGTTGGCGCCGGTGCTTTTCAATATATCATCGTCAACCAGTTGCATATTTTTAATAGCGACCCGCAGGCGGGTGAAGCAGTTATCAACGGAAATAATATTATCCTTACCGCCTAAGCCATTAATAATTTCATCGGTGACCGCCGACTTATCGCTCATCTTTTTGCGATAATCCGCTTTGCTATATAGCTTCACATTTTCATCGTCTTCGCGGCCCGGCGTTTTCAAATTCAGTTTTACCACCAGGGTGCGGAAAATAACGTAGTAGACGGCAAACTGACCGATACCGATAAGCACATAGCCTGGCCAGCGCGTGAGCGAAACCGGCAGCGGCAGGTTATAAATCAGGAATTCGATCAGCCCGGATGCGCCCCACGGACGAACGGTGAAGATGTCGCAAATGGCCTGGGATGCGGCGGTTAACGTGGCGTGGATCACCCACAGCAGCGGCGAAACAAACAGGAAGGTGAACTCAATGGGCTCGGTAATCCCGGTCAGCATCGAGGTGATAATGGCGGGCAGCAGAATCGCTTTGGCCAGCATTTTCTTCTCAGGCTTCGCGGTGTGGTAAAACGCCAGCGAGGCGCCGGCCAGGCCGAAAATCGTGGTCATTCCCTGCTGGGAGAAGCGCAGGGCTTCGTTCATCACAGGGGTGAGGTCCGGATGGCGCATATAGGCGAGGAAAATCGCCTGGGTGCCGGAAACGACCTGACCGTCAACGTTCAGCGTGCCGCCGATCTGCGTCAGCTGGAACGGCGACCACACGAAATGATGCAGGCCGGTGGGGATAAGGAATTTTTCAAAGAAGCCGTAGACGAAGACGCCCGCGACGCCGGCGTTTTTCATAAACCCGGTTAACGCCGCGATGCCGTGGGTCATAAACGGCCAGATCCAGGTGAAGGCGATCGCATAGAAGATGATAACGGGCGTCATTGCCACCAGGGTCAGCTTCGCGCCGCCGTACATCGACAGCGCGCCGGGCAGCTCAATAGCGGAGACTTTATTATGTACCCAGGCGATGGTGCAGCCGAGAATAATGCCGAGGAATACCCCCATATCGACCACCACGAACCCTAAGATCTGCGTCTGGCCGGTACCGTAATATTCGCCGTTAATTTTTTCGGCAATCCCGTGAGTATGCTCCAGCCACGAGTGGTTGGCCCCCAGAAACATGATAAAACACATGACCGAAACCAGCGCCACTTCCGTTTTTTTATCTTTTGCCAGACCGTAGCTAATACCAACGCAAAACAGTAATCCGAGATTGCCGAATAATGGCCAGAAGGTATCGCCGAGCAGTTGTCCAAGCTGGTGTAAAAAACTGGTTTCAGCAATTAATGTTGGATTAGTTAAGACAGAACTGAGTGCCAGAATTAAACCGATGACCGGCAAGAACAATACTGCACCGATCATCGCTCTGGAGAATTTTTGCATATTCTCCAGAGCATGTTGACGTATTGCGGACATAGTTGTTCCTTTTATTTTTGTAGGTACAGGGACTTTAATTATTTTTTTGACTTCCAGTGTTTTGGTTATAGCAATTCTGCTATTTGAAAGGAACAGGTTGCGGGAAATAGGTACAAACAGCCGCAAAATGGCAACAGGTTTCGGGGGCGGGAAATATCGGGAGACCTTCTCCCCGCAGGGAGAAGGCTGGAGGATGAGGAAATTAAGGCGCGACTGGTGCGGGCTGGGCGCCGCTCACCTCACCGCTGCGCATCACCTGCGCAACCTGCTGTTTATCCATATTGGTCGCGCTGAGCTGGCCGTTCACCGTCGGCCTCAGCGGCGCGTCGGCCAGCACGCTGCCGCTGGCGGTTAGCTGAAAGTTACCGTCACCGGTAACCGGCAGCGCGGGCCAGCCCCACGCCTGCAGGACGCTTAGCGGTACGCCGCGTCCGTTCAGGCTGAGGTTAACCTGGCGCTGGGGAAGCTGCGACACCGCGGCGGTGGCCTGCAGAATACCGCGCTCGGTAAAGGCGCTAAGCTCGTTGATATTGACCGTTGAGGCGTTGGCGCTGAGCTTGAGCGACGGGCGCCGGACGTCAACGCGGTTAAAGGTGGCGGCAGCGGCATTCAGCGTCGCGCTGCCGTTCCATACGCCCCAGCGCCGATCCTTCACCAGCTGCAGCTCGCCGCCGTAACCGTCGAGGGCGGTGACCTGCCACGGGAACTGCGGGTCGATATCGATAATCAGATTGCGGCTGGCGCCGAATTTCTTCAGCGTCAGGCTCTGCAACCACGTTGGCAGCGGCTCCATCCACAGCTGTTTCCAGTTTTCCGGTAGGGTATATTCCAGCCCGGCAAAGGCGGCGTCATCCAGCACCAGCGCCTTCCCGTCGCGCAGCCAGCGGCCGGAGGTGCGTACCATCCCGCCTTCCCAGCGGGAGGTAAACTGACGCAGGGCGATACCCTGCGGTGAGAACTCGGCATTAAGGATAGGATCGAGGAAGTGCAGCGAGCCGTTAATGAATTCGCTGGCGTTCATCGACAGGGTTCCGTCCTCGCTCTGCCAGTCGCCGTGGCTCAGGGTCAGGTTGCGCAGGCTGAGGTTCAGGCCGGTGACCGCCCAGTCGGTGCCCTGCAGGCTGGCATCGGTCACATCGAGGCGGCCAATCTGCAGCGAAGGGACGGTGGTCAGCGGGGTGAAGAAGTCAGCCAGCGCCTTATCGCTCTGCAGGCGGGTTTCATTCAACTGCAGGTTATCAACCAGCCAGCTGCCGTCGGCGCTGCGTTTGGCGTTGCCGGTGAGCGTTCCGCGGGCGACATCGGCCCCGAGGGTGGAGAGCGTGACTTCGCCATGATCAATACTTCCCTGAATCAGGACGTTGCTGGCCTCAACCCCGTTAAGAGTCAGCGAGCCCGCGCTCATCTGAATCTGCGTTTTTTTCCCCAGCACGTTGCCCGCTTCCGGTGCCCACGGGCTGACGCCGCCGGTTACCCGCTGAGCGCTCAGGTCCCAGCCGGTCTCCGGGCTGTTAAACGCCATATTGTGCAGCTGTAGGCGGTCGGCGGCAAAAGGCAGAGAGGCGGAAGAGGGGGAGAGGTTTAACGTCCCGTCGCTGAGCACAATCTCATCGGCATGCAGCGGATCGCTGAACTGGCGGGTGCTGAAGCCGATATCCACCGTTTTGGCCACCAGCGTCGGCGGCTTGCCGTCGCGACCGAACGTCACGTTTTGCAGCTGCAGATGGAGAGGCGAAGAGAAGTCGTGATCCATCGCATCGAAGGAGACCTGCCAGCCGGTGCCGTCGCTCAGCCAGGCGCTGGCCTGACGCGAGCCCCAGTGAGTCTGTAGCAGGAACCAGGCGGCTACGATCGCGACCAGCAGAGCGGTCAGCAGCCAGATAATCAACTTTCCAGGCAATTTCATGGTCTTACATCCTGAGCGAGGCACATAAGGCTGTTATGCCCGAATTATGCGCAATCCTCAAGGCAGGAATTGTGTAATCAGATGATGCGAAGGCGCTAAGGAGGTCAGACTTCAGGCTGCCCCGGCCGCCGTGCGCGGCCGGGGAGCAAGGTGGGATCAGTTTTTCTCTGGCGGGAAGACCAGGTTCAGCACAATCGCCGTAATACCGCCGGCGGCGATACCGGAGGAGAGCAGGTTCTTCAGCCAGTCCGGGGCGAACTGCAGGATCAGCGGCTGCTGGGAGACGCCGAGACCGACCGCCAGCGACAGGGCGATAATCAGGATCGCCCGGCGGTTCAGCGGCTCGCGGGAGACGATCCTCACGCCGGATGCGGCGATGGTGCCGAACATCACCAGCGTCGCGCCGCCGAGCACCGGCTCAGGGATATGCTGCACAAAGCCGCTCACCGCCGGGAACAGCCCGAGCACGATAAGCATCAGCGCCACCACAAAACCGACGTAGCGGCTGGCCACGCCGGTGAGCTGGATCACGCCGTTATTCTGACCGAAGCAGGAGTTCGGGAAGGTATTAAATACCGCCGAGACGAACGAGTTCAGGCCGTTGGCTAAAACCCCACCCTTGAGACGCTTCATATACAGCGGACCGGAAACCGGCTGCTCGGAGACGTCAGAAGTGGCGGTGATATCGCCGATCGTCTCCAGGGAGGTGATCATAAACACCAGCATCAGCGGCAGCAGCAGGTTCCAGTCGATCCCCAGGCCGTAATAGAGCGGGGTGGGCACCATAATCAGGCTGCTGTCGGTTGGCGCGGTGTTGGCAGGGAGCATATCGAGCAGCCATGCCGCCAGGTAGCCGGCCGCCATCGCGATAACCAGCGAAGCGATGCGCAGGTACGGGTTGCGCTGTCGATTAAGAATAATGATTAGCCCCAGCACGATACCCGCCAGCAGCAGGTTTTTTGGCGCGCCGAAGGTGTGGTCGGCCATCGCCGAATAGCCGCCGCCGATGGAGGTCAGGCCAACCTGAATCAGCGACAGGCCGATAATCATTACCACCACGCCGGAGACCAGCGGGGTAATGACGCGTCGCGCAAGGTGCAGTACGCGGGAGAGCACCATTTCCGTGCAGCTGGCCAGCATCAGGGTGCCGAACAGCGCGGCCATCATCGTCGGCACGTCGGCACCGCCGGTTTTTAGCGCGGTACCGCCCATAATCAGCGGGGCGACGAAGTTAAAGCTGGTGCCTTGAATAGAGAGCAGTCCGGAGCCTACCGGTCCCCAGGCCTTAATCTGAATAATGGATGCCACACCGGAAGCGAACAGCGACATGCTGATAACGTGCTGCGTATCCTGAGCGGGAAGACCCAGAGCCTGACAAATTAATAGCGCCGGCGTGATCACCGCAACAAACATCGCCAGCAGGTGCTGGAAGGCGGCGAACAGCGTTTGTGGAAGCGGGGGGCGGTCTTCGAGGCGGTAGATTAATTCGCTGGTTTGTTTATGCGCAACCGGTTGCGCATTTTCGGGCTCGGCGGTATTCACGGACATCACAAGCAATCCCAAGGTGGCAAAGCGGGAATTTTATCGGACTGTAGTGCAAAAGCAAACGTTTGCCAGCGTTTGATGCAAAATATTTCTGCCCAAAACGGGTGCTAAAATGTTATTAACATTTTGTATGCTAAATCGCATCACAAGCACTACAAAATATGTTTTCCTGTTTTTTTATGCGTACTTCTGCTTAAAATCTGTCTCCGATTACTCATGATGAGAAGCCATCGACACCGGGAATATCGTTGCGTGTGAATGAATCATGCGCCTTTAAGGAGCTCTTTTTATGTTTCATCTCGATACCTTATCGACGCTCGTTGCCGCCACGCTGGTGCTGCTGCTGGGCAGAAAGCTCGTCCACACCGTCCCCTTCCTGAAAAAATATACTATCCCTGAGCCCGTTGCCGGCGGCCTGCTGGTGGCGCTTGCGCTGCTGGTGCTGAAAAAAAGCATGGGCTGGGAAATTGATTTCGATATGAGCCTGAAAGACCCGCTGATGCTGGCCTTTTTTGCGACCATTGGCCTGAATGCCAACCTCGCCAGCCTGCGGACGGGCGGTAAAGTTGTGGGGACGTTCCTGATCGTGGTGGTGGGGCTGCTGCTGCTGCAAAATGCCCTCGGCATCGGGATGGCCAGGCTGCTGGGCCTCGACCCGCTGATGGGCCTACTGGCCGGCTCAATCACGCTCTCCGGCGGCCATGGGACCGGCGCGGCGTGGAGCAAGCTGTTTGTCGAACGCTACGGCTTTGCCAACGCCACCGAAGTGGCGATGGCGTGCGCAACCTTCGGCCTGGTGCTCGGTGGGCTAATTGGCGGCCCGGTGGCGCGCTACCTGGTCAAACACTCCTCGTCCCCGGAGGGCTCTCCGGACGATCAGATGACGCCTACCGCTTTTGAAAAGCCGGACGTCGGACGGGTGATCACCTCGCTGGTGCTGATTGAAAGTATTGCCCTGATCGCAATCTGTCTCACGGTCGGGAGGGTGGTTGCGCAACTGCTGGCGGGAAGCGTGTTTGAGCTGCCAACCTTCGTGTGCGTCCTGTTTATCGGCGTGATCCTCAGCAACGGTCTGGCGCTGCTGGGCTTTTATCGCGTGTTTGAGCGCGCGGTATCGGTGCTGGGCAACGTTAGCCTGTCGCTGTTCCTTGCGATGGCGCTGATGAGCCTGAAGCTGTGGGAGCTGGCATCGCTGGCGCTGCCGATGCTGGCTATTCTGGTGGTACAGGCGGTGGCGATGGCGCTGTATTCGGTTTTCGTGACCTATCGAATGATGGGGAAAAACTATGATGCCGCGGTGTTGGCTGCGGGGCACTGCGGATTTGGGCTCGGCGCGACGCCAACGGCGATTGCCAATATGCAGGCGATTACCGACCGCTTTGGGCCGTCGCATATGGCCTTCCTGGTGGTGCCGATGGTCGGAGCATTCTTTATTGATATTGTTAATGCGTTAGTCATTAAGCTGTATCTGCTGTTGCCGATCTTTGGCTAAATCCCCGTCGTCTTTCAGGCCACAGGTGCGTTGACTGCGTTTGCTTACCCCGGTCGCATAGTTATCTATGTTCCCGGGGATGCGCGCACTTGTCACCTTCCTGTGACCCGAAATCCATAGGGAGTTGCCAGGTAAAGATCCGTGCCAGCCTGTAGCCCGGTCAGCGTCGCGCCGCCGGGGAGTACGCTGGCGGGATTACTCTTCGTGCTCTTCCCACGCCAGGGCGCGTTTCACCGCTTTTTTCCAGCCGCTGTAGCGGAAGTTACGTTCGGTGGTTTCGATCCCCGGACGGAACTCGCGCTCGATAACCGCTTTCTCCTGCAGCTCGTCCAGGTTCTGCCAGAAGCCAACCGCCAGACCGGCCAGGTAAGCCGCCCCCAGCGCAGTCACTTCACGAACTTCCGGGCGTTCTACGCGAGTGCCGAGAATATCGGACTGGAACTGCATCAGGAAGTTGTTGGCGACCGCGCCGCCGTCGACGCGCAGCGCGTGCAGACGGATGCCGGAGTCGGCCTGCATCGCTTCCAGCACATCGCGGGTCTGATAGGCGATAGACTCCAGAGTGGCGCGGATGATGTGGTTGGCATTGACCCCGCGGGTCAGGCCAAAGATCGCGCCGCGAGCGTACGGGTCCCAGTACGGTGCGCCGAGGCCGGTAAACGCCGGGACCACGTACACGCCGTTGGTATCCTTCACCTTGGTGGCGAAATATTCAGAATCCAGCGCGTCGTTGATAAGCTTCATCTCGTCGCGCAGCCACTGAATAGAGGCGCCGGCCATAAATACCGCGCCCTCCAGGGCATAGTTAACTTCTCCGCGCGGGCCGCAGGCGATGGTGGTCAGCAGGCCGTGGGTGGAGGCCACCGCCTTCTCACCGGTATTCATCAGCATAAAGCAGCCGGTGCCGTAGGTATTTTTCGCCATCCCCTCTTTGACGCACAGCTGGCCGAACAGCGCCGCCTGCTGGTCGCCCGCGATACCCGCGATAGGAATACGCGTGCCGCCTTTACCGCCGATGTTAGTCTGGCCGTATATCTCGGAGGACTTACGCACTTCTGGCAGCATGGCGCGCGGAATATCCAGCGCGTCGAGCATTTTGTCGTCCCAGTCCAGCTCATGGATGTTGAACAGCATGGTCCGTGAGGCGTTGGTGTAGTCGGTCACGTGCACGCGGCCCTGGGTCATTTTCCACACCAGCCAGGTATCAACGGTCCCGAACAGCAGCTCGCCGCGCTTAGCGCGTTCGCGCGCACCCTCAACGTGATCGAGGATCCACTTCACTTTGGTGCCGGAGAAGTACGGGTCAACGACCAGGCCGGTGGCCTTACGGATGTACTCTTCCATACCGTCACGCTTGAGCTGCTCGCAGATCTCGGCGGTACGGCGGCACTGCCAGACAATAGCGTTATAAATCGGCTTGCCGGTTTCACGTTCCCAGACGATGGCGGTTTCACGCTGGTTGGTGATCCCGATACCGGCGATCTCGTCGGAGCTGATATCCGCTTTTGCCAGCACTTCAACCAGCGTCGAGCTTTGCGAGGCCCAAATCTCCATCGGGTCGTGTTCAACCCAGCCTGGCTTAGGATAAATTTGTTCAAATTCACGCTGAGAAACGCTGACGATATTGGCATTGTGATCCATCACTACGGCCCGGGAGCTGGTGGTGCCCTGGTCGAGCGCAACGATATATTTTTTGTCGGTCATAGTATGAGTCTCGTAGTCAGATTACAGCGAAGCTTTGTGTTGCGTCGTAGAGGCGGAGGTTGTCTCCTTCTCCTCGACTTCGCAGATGTCGCAAGGCAGGTGGCGGCCAATCAGCTTGCGATAGCCGAACGCGCCCAGAGCGGCACCGACCACCGGTGCGCACAGCGGCACCAGGAAATAGGGAATATCTTTGCCGCCGGTGAAGGCGACGTCGCCCCAGCCGGCAAGCCAGGCGAACGTTTTCGG
This sequence comes from Klebsiella sp. 18074, assembly GCF_902705905.1. NCBI lineage: Bacteria > Pseudomonadati > Pseudomonadota > Gammaproteobacteria > Enterobacterales > Enterobacteriaceae > Klebsiella > Klebsiella sp. 18074. The sequence goes on from NZ_CACSIS010000001.1 coordinate 43,108, forward strand.
CCCAAGATCGCGCGCCGGGTTCATCGCAAAGCCGGTCAGCGGGCCCATCGATGCGCCGATCACGGCGATTAACAGGCCAATCAGCAGCGGCGCCATCGGGCCGCGCGGGATGCCGTTGCCGTCGTCGGTCAGCGCCAGAATCACGCCCATCAGGATAGCGGTAATCACCATCTCTACCGCGAAGGCCTGCACGAAATTGATATGCGGGTTCGGATAAGTGGAGAAAATTCCTGCGAGGTCAAGACTTTCGACGCTACCGCGCACCATATTATGCGAGTGTTCGAAATCGAGGAAAAGATTGTAATAAAGCCCGTAAACTAATGCCGCAGCGCAAAAGGCGCCAGCGAATTGCGCAACGATAAAAGGTACAACTTTACGTCCGTCAAAGCAGGCGAACAGCCACAGCGCGATGGTAACCGCCGGGTTAAGGTGAGCACCGGACACGCCCGCGGTCAGGTAAATCGCCATCGCGACGCCCAGACCCCAGATGATGCTGATTTCCCATTGACCGAAGCTGGCTCCCGCGACCTTGAGCGCAGCGACGCACCCAACGCCGAAAAAGATCAACAACCCGGTACCGAGGAACTCTGCGATGCACTGGCCTTTTAGTGTTGATGTTTGGCTCATAATCGAATCCTGAAACAAAGTAGTGATAATTGTAAGTATGAAGGTCGTCGTCGACCACGCTGCCATGTAGGCATAGTGTTAATTTATCGTTAACGAACACAAACGAGAAATATCGAACTCTAAATGTGTGTTCCAGGTCAAAAAAATGAGCGTTTTCGCGCCATAAACGCGTGTTGTAGCACATTAAAGAGCGTTTACGGACGCGCAGCGTTAACCCAATGATTAACAATTTCCGCAGAAGTGCCGGGGATTAGCGCCGAATACGCCAGGTAAAGACTGAAAAGTGTTGCAAACCGCAATCTGCGCGGGTTGTCGCTGGACAGGGAAGGCGGGGATTCATACAATCGACAGCATGACCACTGTAGTGCGCTTATTTTCGTTAAGGCGTCAACGCGTATACGAAACGGACGGTTTCTATCAACGCCTTGCAAGTTCAGGAGAGGTATGACGATGTCATTAGAAGTGTTTGAGAAGTTAGAGTCAAAAGTACAGCAGGCGATTGATACCATCACGCTGTTGCAGATGGAAATCGAAGAGCTGAAAGAAAAGAACAACACGCTGGCGCAGGAAGTTCAGGGCGCGCAGCACAGCCGCGAAGAGCTGGAGCGTGAAAACGGCCAGCTGAGAGAGCAGCAGCAGGGCTGGCAGGATCGTCTGCAGGCGCTGCTGGGCCGCATGGAAGAAGTGTAGCCCTCGCGTCCTCACCCTCTCCTGCTCGGGAGGGGGTTAGCTTTACCTCTTCGTATATTCTCTCAAGTTATAGCCAATCTTTTTTTATTCTTTAATCATTGGTTCGCTTTCTGGCACGCTTAGTTCATCACAACACGACATATAGAGAGCGGTGCGATGAATAAGTGGGGCGTGGGGTTAACTCTGTTGCTGGCATCCGCCAGCGTTCTGGCAAAAGACATTCAGCTATTAAACGTATCTTACGATCCGACGCGCGAGCTGTACGAACAGTACAACAAAGCGTTCAGCGCGCACTGGAAGCAGGAAACCGGCGACAACGTGGTGATTCGTCAGTCCCACGGCGGTTCCGGTAAGCAGGCAACGTCGGTCATTAACGGCATTGAAGCCGATGTCGTCACCCTGGCGCTGGCCTATGACGTCGATGCGATTGCCCAGCGTGGCCGCATTGATAAAAACTGGCTGAAACGCCTGCCGGATAACTCCGCTCCTTATACTTCAACCATCGTGTTCCTCGTGCGCAAAGGCAACCCGAAGCAAATTCATGACTGGAACGACCTGATTAAACCGGGCGTGTCGGTCATTACGCCGAATCCGAAAAGCTCTGGCGGCGCGCGCTGGAACTACCTGGCGGCCTGGGGCTACGCCCTGCACCAGAACCACGGCGACCAGGTGAAAGCCCAGGAGTTCGTGAAGGCGCTGTTTAAAAACGTTGAAGTGCTGGATTCCGGCGCCCGTGGCTCAACGAATACCTTCGTTGAACGTGGGATCGGCGATGTGCTGATTGCCTGGGAAAACGAAGCGCTGCTGGCGGCAAACGAGCTGGGTAAAGACAAGTTTGAAATCGTCACCCCGAGCGAATCGATTCTGGCCGAGCCGACCGTTTCAGTAGTGGATAAGGTGGTCGATAAAAAAGGCACCCGCCAGGTGGCAGAAGCCTACCTGAAGTATCTCTACTCTCCGGAAGGTCAGGAGATCGCGGCGAAGAACTACTATCGCCCACGCGACCCGGCCGTCGCCAGTAAATATGCCAGCGAGTTCCCGAAGCTGAAGCTGTTTACTATCGACCAGGAGTTCGGCGGCTGGACCAAAGCCCAGAAGGAGCACTTCTCTAACGGCGGCACCTTCGACCAGATTAGTCAGCGTTAATCTCTTCCCCTCAACGCCCGGTTAAATAACCGGGCGTTTTCATTTAGTCATCAAATTACGCTACTCTTCCGTTTCTGGCTGAGACAGGAAAACATAATGCGAAGAGTACGATACCTTTTATTGGGGCTGCTGGTGGTGCTTGCGGCGATTGCGGCAGGCGGCTGGTACTGGCTGCACTCCGGCAACCCGGACGCGCTGCGGCACATCGTTTTGCAACAGTGCGTGGTCAATCAGCAGCAGCAGCAAAACCCGTCCCCCTGCGCCGAGGTCAATCTGAAAGGCGGCTACGTCCTGTTTAAAGACCGCAACGGGCCGCTGCAGTATCTGCTGATGCCGACGTACCGGATTAACGGCACCGAGAGCCCGCTCCTGCTCAACCCGCAGACGGCAAACTTCTTCTGGCAGGCCTGGCAAGGCCGGGAAATTATGAGCGAACGCCGCGGCTCGCCGATACCCGATAACGCGGTTGCGCTGACGATTAACTCCCGCAGCGGGCGCACGCAGAACCATCTCCATATTCATATTTCCTGCCTGCGCCAGGACGTTCGCGCCCAGCTGGACCGCGAAGCCTCGGTGATTAGCAGCCGCTGGCTGCCGCTGCCGGGCGGTTTGCTCGGCCATGAATATCTGGCGCGCCGGGTGACCGAAGCGGAACTTGCCCAGCGCAGCCCCTTCCTGATGCTGGCAGAAGAGGTGCCCGAGGCGCGTCAACATATGGGACGCTTCGCGCTGGCGATGGCTGAACAGAGCGACGGCTCGCTGGTGCTGCTGGCCACCGAGCGCAATTTGCTGACCCTCAACCGCGCCTCTGCGGAAGAGATTCAGGACCATAGCTGCGCGATCCTGACCTCCCGGTAGTTTTCTCCCCGCCGGCGCCCCTGCCGGTATCTTATTGATTCTCATCCCGGTTGCCGCCGGGGTGCGGAGCGATACGTAAAATTTATGTGAATTCGATCAAAAGATATAAAGGTATACCTTTATATCTTTTTGCGGATCGTTACACTCTTCTCATAGTCATCTTATTGGATGGCTTATCCATAAAAACGTTTTTATTTCACGTAGTGACATCATCAATTGTTCGACAGATTTGCGCTTTTGAGCGTAAAGGAATTTCAACATGAAACTTTCTATCGTGGAAAAAATCGGCTTCGGTGCAGGGGATATGGCGATAAACGTTGTCATTATTGCTATGCAGCTGCTCCTCGCTTATTTCTATACCGACATCTATGGCCTGAGCGCCGCGGATGTCGGCGTCCTGTTTGTGGTCGTACGGTTGATCGATGCCATTATCGATCCGGCAATGGGGATCCTGACCGATAAGTTCAATACCCGCTGGGGACGCTATCGTCCGTGGCTGCTGTGGTTTGCCGTTCCTTTTGGCTTTGCCGTCTATTTGATGTTTATCACCCCGGATATGGCGTATATGGCCAAGCTGGCGTGGGCCTACGGTACCTATATTCTGATGACGCTGGTCTATACCGCCATCACCATTCCCTACATTTCGATGATTGGTGTGATCACCGATGACCCCGTTGAACGCCTGAGCGCCAACGGCTATCGCTTTGTCATGACCAAGATTGCCGCGTTTTTGGTGACCATTGTGGTGCCGATGCTCGCCGTCTGGCTGGGGCAGGGCAACAAGGCGCTGGGCTACCAGTTTTCGATGGGGCTGATGGGCGCCATGGGCACGCTACTGTTTATCTTTTGCTTCCTCACCACCCGTGAACGCAGCGTCCCGGAAATTACCTCTCTCCCGGTCGGCAAGCAGTTTAAGTATCTGCTGCGTAACGATCAGTGGATTATCCTCGGCGTGGTGATTTTACTCCTGATGTGCGGCTACGTGATCCGCGGCTCGGTCGCCGCCTACTACGCGAAATACTTCCTGAACGGCGGCGATAGCCTGATTTCGCCCTTCCTGACCACCGGCGTGGTCGCCTCGATTCTGGCGATGATCGCCACCACCTGGGTCACCCGCTTCTGGGACAAAATCAAGATGTTCCGCTATACCCAGCTTGTCACCTTTGTCCTCAGCGCGCTGATGTATTTCTTCGTCGGACGTGAAAACCTCGTGCTGGCGTTTGCCTTCTATTTCCTCATCAACTTCTTCTGCGACATGCAAATGCCGGTGTTCTGGTCATCTATCGCCGAGGCGGTGGATTACGGGGAAAAGAAAACCGGACTGCGCGTCTCCGGCCTCGCGTTTGGCGGCATTCTCTTCTTCCAGAAGTTCGGCATGGGGGTGGCGGGTGGCGTGCTGGGCTTCCTGCTGAGCCATTTTGGCTATCAGGCCGACGTTGAGCAGAGCGCCCGTTCGCTTACCGGCATTGCGCTGATGATGACGTTAATCCCGGCGCTGTTCCATCTGGCGGTGGGTCTGCTGATGAAAAAATATCTGATCAATAACCACTACTACCGCGACATTCAGCACCAGCTGGCGCAGCGGCAGGCATAAGGAGGCGCAGATGAACGCGATGAATAAGGTGTGGGTTATCGGCGATGCTTCCGTCGATCTGGTTGCCGAAAAGCAGGACAGCTACCTGAAGTGTCCCGGCGGCGCCTCGGCGAACGTTAGCGTCTGCGTCGCCAGGCTGGGAGGACGGTGCGGCTTTATCGGCTGCCTCGGGGACGATGATGCGGGGCATTTCCTGCGCCTGGTTTTTCAGGATAACGCTGTGGATGTCTCCTTCCTGAGGCACGATGCGGCGCTCACCAGCGCGGTACTGATTGTCAATCTGGCATCCGACGGGGAGCGCAGCTTCACCTATCTGGTGCACCCTGGGGCCGATACCTTCGTGTCGCCGGCGGATCTGCCGGCGTTCCGCCCGCACGAGTGGTTTTACTTCAGCTCGATAGGGCTAACGGACCAGCCGGCGCGGGAGGCGTGCCTGGAAGGGGCTAAAAGAGCGCGTGAGGCCGGCGGCTACGTGCTGTTCGACGTCAATTTACGCAGCAAGATGTGGCGCGATGCCGGCGAAATCCCCGCGCTGATCGCCCGCTCCGCCGCGCTCGCCTCAATCTGCAAGATCTCCGCCGACGAACTCTGCCAGCTGAGCGGCGCCGGCCGCTGGCAGGACGCCCGCTACTACCTGCGCGATCTGGGCTGCGAAACCACCGTTATCTCATTAGGCGCCGAGGGCGCGCTGCTGGTGAGCCCCGAGGGCGAGCAGTGGTTTCCCGCTCCCCGTGTCGAGGTTGTCGATACCACCGGCGCCGGCGACGCTTTTGTCGGCGGCCTGCTCTATACCCTCTCGCAGGCCGAGCGCTGGGACGCCGCGCTGCTGGCCACCGCTATTCGGCAGGCTAACGCCTGCGGCGCGATGGCGGTAACGGCCAAAGGGGCGATGACCGCGCTGCCGTTCCCCGACCAGCTAAACACTTTTCTCTCCAGCCACGCGCTGGAACAAGCCATGACCGTGAAATAAGGAGTCATCATGCACGTTGAGCAAAACAAAATACTGGGATGCCTGGTGGGCGCCGCCGCGGCGGACGCAATGGGCGCGGCGACGGAAGTGCGCACTCAGCAGCAAATAAAGGACTATTTTGGCGGCTGGGTCACCACCTTTCAAAAGCCGCCCGCCGACACCTTTGGCCGCTGCAACGAGGCCGGGATGTGTACCGATGATTTTATCCAGGCGAAGTACATCATGGACGCGCTGCTGCGCCATCGGCGGGAGGTCAGCGACGAGGCGATGCGCGAGGCGTTCCAGCAGTGGCTGGCTTACCCCTACTACGCCAACTTTACCGGCCCCACCACCCGGGCGGCGATGAAGGCGATATTTAACGATAACCGCGCCTCTTTGCAGGGCGAGCTGGAGGGCGAAAAGCAGTCCGTACAGATTATTAATAAGGGCAACGCCGAGGCGACGAACGGTGCGGCAATGAAGATTTGGCCCGCAGCAGTGCTGCATCCCGGCAATCTTGACGCGGCGATTGACTGCGCGCTGCAGATTTGTCGCTTTACGCACAACAACGTGCTGGCGATGTCCGGCGCGGCGGCAATGGCCGCGGCCACCAGCGAGGCGCTAAGGGCGCAGACCGATGCCGACAGCATTATCGCGGCAGGGGTTTACGGCGCGCAGAGGGGCTATCTGCTGGCGGAGGAGCGGGGCGCGATGATGGTCGCCGGGCCGTCCGTTGCCCGGCGCATTGAGCTGGCCGTAGCGATCGGTAAGCGGCATCGCCATTGGGAAACGGCGGTGGTAGAGCTTGCCGACATCATCGGCAGCGGGCTGCACGTCAGCGAAGCCGTACCGGCCGCTTTCGGCCTGTTCGCGTGTTGTCCGAATTCTGCCGTAGATGCTATTATCTCCGGCGTTAATATCGGCAATGATACTGATACCGTCGCCACCATGGTTGGGGCGATCTCCGGCGCATTCCATGGCGTGGACGCTCTTCCCGCCGATTATTTAACGACCGTGGATCGTATGAATCATTTCGATTTGGCAGAACTGGCCAGACAGATCGCAGGGTAGCGAATTCACCCTGCCGGGGACGGTAACGCGTCCCCTGCTGGCGAAGACGTGAGGTGCGTAGTTTGCAGGTTGATAAAACGAGCTTTACCCCGCTTTATAAGCAACTATTTTTTATCATCTGTCAGCGGATCCAGAACGGCTCTTTGCCTTTAGGCAGCCAGCTGCCGACGCAAAAGGAGCTGGCCCGGGAGTATCACGTCTCGCTGATCGTGGTGAAGCAGGCCTGGAGCGAGCTTATCAACGCGGGGATTATCTCCTCGCAGCGCGGGAGCGGTTCGGTGGTTTGCGCCATGCCGGAAGGGGTCAACTACGGCCATACCTTTCGCGGAATTACCCGTGATTTACAGGATGCCAGCGTCGCCGTTGAAAACCGAATCCTCGACATTGCGCCGCGTCGGGCGCGCGACGCCCAGGCCGATGGTCTGAGCCTGCCCGCGCATCAGCACTATCTTTTTATCTCGCGCATTCGTTACCTGAATAATCGCCCGTTTAACCATGAGAAGATTTATCTCGATCTGAGCTTCTTTCCCGGTCTCGAACTCACGGCAGAGGCGTTGGAACACACCTCGCTGTATTCGCTGCTCAACGTCACCAGCGACTCGGCGATTGAAAAAGTGGACGCCATTTTGCCCTCTGCGGAGCTGTGCGAGAAGCTGCAGGTTGCCGCCAACAAGCCGCTGCTTTCCGTGGCGCGTCAGACGTTTCAGGCCGGGCGGGATATCCCCTTCGAATACTGCCGCTATTACGTGCTGTCGGAATATTTCGGCGAAATTCACTACCACTAGCCGCGCGCCCGGTGCAGCGCGATAAACTCCAGGGCCGGCAGCCGGCCGATAACCCCACCATATCGGGCATTTACCTGCCTGGCCCGGCGTCGTATTCTTGCTGAAAAAAACGACAGGAGACAGGTATGTCGCTCTGGCTTTCTCACCCTCTGTTCCTTCCCTCCCTGATTGTCGGCATTACCATCCTGCTGTGGGCGACCTCCCTGCTGCCGGAATTTATTACCGCGCTGCTGTTTTTTGCCGCGGCGATGATGGCAAAAATAGCGCCGCCGGAGGTTATCTTTGGCGGCTTCGCGTCATCGGCGTTCTGGCTGGTGTTCAGCGGCTTTGTCCTCGGTATCGCGATTCGTAAAACCGGCCTGGCGGACAGGGTGGCGCAGGCGCTATCGGCCAGGCTGACGGACTCCTGGCCGCTGATGGTGGGCAGCGTGGTGCTGTTCAGCTATGCCCTGGCCTTCGTTATGCCCTCTAATATGGGGCGCATCGCGCTGCTGATGCCGATCGTCGCGGCGATGGCGAAGCGTGCCGGGATTGAGGACGGCACCCGCGCCTGGTACGGACTGGCGCTGGCGGTCGGCTTCGGCACCTTCCAGCTTTCGGCGACGATCCTACCCGCCAACGTGCCAAATTTAGTGATGAGCGGCGCGGCGGAAGGATCGTACGGTATTCACCTCAACTATCTGCCGTATTTGCTGCTGCACACGCCGGTGCTGGGCTGGCTGAAGGGTGCGGCGCTGGTTGTGCTGATTTGCTGGCTGTTCCCCGGCAGGCCACATCCGCCGCGGGAGCGGACGCCGCTGCCGCCGATGAGCCAGGATGAGAAGCGCCTCTCCTGGCTGCTGGCGGTGGTATTGAGCCTCTGGGTGAGCGAGAGCTGGCACGGGATTGGTCCCGCCTGGACGGGGCTGGCGGCGGCGGTGATTACGCTGCTGCCGCGGGTGGGGTTTATCAACGGGGAAGAGTTCTCCACCGGGGTGAATATTCGCACCTGTATTTACGTCGCCGGGATCCTCGGGCTGGCGATTACCGTCACGCAGACCGGGATTGGCGGCGTGGTTGGCAACGCCCTGCTGCACGTTATGCCGCTCGATAAAGAGAGCCCTTTTACCAGCTTCCTCGCCCTCACCGGGATCACCAGCGCCCTGAACTTTATTATGACCGCCAACGGCGTACCCGCGCTGTACACCACCTTTGCGCAGAGCTTTGCTGACGCCACCGGCTTTCCGCTGCTGAGCGTGATTATGATTCAGGTCCTGGGCTATTCAACGCCGCTGCTGCCGTATCAGGCATCGCCTATCGTGGTGGCGATGGCGCTGGGCAAAGTTCCGGCGCGGTCGGGGATGCTGCTGTGTATTGCGCTGGCGGCGGTCAGCTATCTGCTGCTGCTGCCGTTGAACTACGGGTGGTATCAGCTGCTGGGGAAACTATAAAAAAACCCGGCTAGCGCTACGCTAAGCCGGGCTGCGGATCCGTCTCGCCGGGTGACCGGCGTAGTGAATTACGCTTTTTTCGCTGCTTCTGCTGCTTTAACGATGACCGCGAAAGCGTCAGCTTTCAGCGATGCGCCGCCAACCAGCGCGCCGTCGATATCCGGCTGGGTGAACAGCTCTGCGGCGTTAGATGCATTAACGGAACCGCCGTACTGAATGATGACCTGCTCGGCCACTTTAGCGTCCGCTTTAGCAATGTGGTCACGGATAAATTTGTGCACGGCCTGAGCCTGAGCCGGAGTAGCGGATTTGCCGGTACCGATAGCCCATACTGGCTCATAAGCGATAACCACGCCTTCGAATGCCGCTGCGCCCTGAGTTTTCAGCACGGCATCAATCTGACGTGCGCAAACTTCTTCCGTTTTACCCGCTTCGTTTTCCGCTTCAGTTTCACCGATGCACAGAACCGGGATCAGACCCTGCTCTTTCAGGACGGCGAATTTCTTCGCGATAAATTCGTCAGACTCTTTGTGGTAAGTACGACGCTCAGAGTGGCCGATGATGATGTATTCAGCGCCGACATCTTTCAGCATCTGGGCAGAGGTTTCACCGGTGAATGCGCCGGACTGGTTCAGGTCAACGTTCTGCGCGCCCAGGTGAATATGGCTGCCTTCTGCCGCATGCTTAGCCAGGTCGATATACATTTCCGGCGGAGCGATAGCAACAGCACAGCCGGTCACGCCAGCCAGCTCGGTACGCAGGTTAGCCACCAGCTCGTTTACCATGTGGCGGCTGCCGTTCAGTTTCCAGTTACCCATCACTAAAGGATGTCGCATTTTAATTCTCCACGCTATAAGCGAATTAAGGAATATAGCCGCCCCTGGGGGCAGCATGGTCTGTCAAACAGTATAGAGTTTCGTCGTTGGAAAGGCTTTGCTTTTTGTCATTTATTATTGCTCTCCAGCGTTTCAGATAGCGCTAGCTTAATCGGTTCAATAGCGAAGGTAAGCCCCTTTTCTCCGTTGTCTGCTACTACATAGCGGATGGCGCCTTCGGTTTCGGTGAAGTAGCGTTTCCCTTTGCCCGCGGCGAGCAGTTTTTGCAGCTTTTGCCCGCTTTGCGCCGGGCTTAATATCGGGACGAAGGCGCGCAGAACGGCGCTCATATACTCTTGCGCTTTCGCCTTTGCCGCCTTCTGCTCCGGCCCCTGAACGGGGAGCCAGGTAATCTGCATCGATTTGATTTTGAGCGTGCCGCGCTCCAGGGCGGTGGAGGCGTACAGGTTTTCGTTAATCTTGCTTGCCGCCCGGGTCAGGTTAGCCCGATCGCGGCTGGAGCTAATCGCGTGAAATTCGTTGAGCTGCAGTTTGGGGTTATCGGCGTTGAATTTCTCGCGAAACTCGCTGATAGAGATATCAAATACCGGCGCGCCGGAGAGCAGATAGGGTGCTGCGGAGGAGACTTCTGGCTTGGCGGACAGCGCTTTATGGCCGACAGATAACGCTGTCAGCCCAATCAAACATACGGTTGCCCACTTCTTCATACCCGTCCTTCCTTTTTTTGTCTGCTGACGATTAAAACGGGAACCGTCGCGCTTGTCAAAAAGTCACCGCTTCAGGGTAAACTACGCCAATGATGATGATAAGGAATAAAACATGACCCTACAGCAGTGGATGTTCTCAATTAAAGGGCGTATTGGACGCCGGGATTTCTGGATTTGGATCGTTATCTGGATATTGACCATGAGCGCGCTGTTCACCCTCGCCGGGTCAAATTTGCTGAATCTACAGACCGCGGCCTTTATGCTGGTGTGCCTGCTCTGGCCAACGGCTGCGGTCACCATCAAACGGCTGCACGATCGCGGCAGGTCGGGTCTCTGGGCGCTGCTGATGGTTCTGGCGTGGATGCTGCTGGCCGGGAACTGGGCGGTGCTGCCGGGGGCCTGGCAGTGGGTTGTCGGCCGGTTTGTGCCGACGCTGATTATGGTGATGATGCTGATCGACCTGGGAGCGTTCGTCGGCACCCAGGGCGAAAATAAATTTGGTAAAGAGACGCAGGACGTTCGCTGGAAGGCGGAGTCCTGATCACCAGTAGTGTTCGGCTGTCATATGGCCCGGCCGGCGGCGCAGATGCTTGCTCATCTGCCGGGTCTCCTTCAGCAGCTGCTGGGTATCCCGCACCATCTGCGGGTTGCCGCAGAGCATCACGTGGCTATTGTCAGCGCTCATCGGCAGGCCAACCGCCTCTTCCAGAGCACCGGTTTCGATCAGGAACGGAATACGCCCCGTTAGCATGCCCGGTACGGTTTCCCGACTGACTACCGACTGGATGCGCAGCTTGCCCTTATATCGTTCCTCCAGCGCCTGCATTTGCGGCAGATAGCTAAGATCGGCGGCATAGCGCGCGGCGTGGACCAGCACCAGGTTGTTAAAGCGCTCGAGGTCTCTGCCTTCTTCGAGAATCGACAGGTAGGGGCCAATGGCGGTGCCGGTGGCCAGCATCCACAGGGTGTTGCAATCCGGGAGCTCTTCCAGCACAAAGAAGCCGGCGGCTTCGCTGACGATCTGCACGTCATCGCCCGGCTTCAGCGCTGCCAGCCGCGGGCTGAGTTTACCCTCAGGAACCGTCACCAGGTAGAATTCAAGATCGGGATTGCTCGGGGCGTTAACGTAGGAGTAGGCGCGCTGGACGCGCTCGCCGTCAACGTCGAGGCCCAGTTTGGCAAACTGCCCGGCGGTAAACGGATGAACAGGGGCCCGCACGTGTAAACTAAACAGCGCGTCGGTCCAGAATTCCACTTTTGTTACTTTGCCGCTAACCCAGTCCGCCATGATCTTCTCCCGTTGCGAAGCGTTGCCTTATCTTCGTTGCAGACGACAAAGATTTCCAGCCCAACGGGGCCGGAAAGCTCTATTGATCAAATAATAGCGCCAGCTTCAGCCTGCCGCGCGCGACCGCAGGCCGAACGGCTTACAGGATGTGCAGCTGGATATCCGGATCTTTGCGATCGAGATAGTGAATGGACTGGATGCGGCGAATGGTGCGCGATTTGCCGCGGATCAGCAGCGTCTCGGTGGTGGCCATATTGCCCTTGCGGGTGATGCCGTCCAGCAGGTCGCCTTTGGTGATCCCGGTGGCGGAAAAGACCACGTTATCGCTGCGCGCCATCTCGTCGAGGCGCAGCACGATACCGGCCTCAATGCCCATCTCTTTACAGCGCGCCAGCTCGTTCTCGCCGATACGGCGGTTCTCTTCGCTGTCGCCCTTGACATGGTGGCGGGCCAGCAGGCGGCCCTGCATATCGCCGTCCAGCGCCCGGATAACCGCGGCGGAAACCACGCCTTCCGGGGCGCCGCCGATACCGTACAGGACGTCAACTTCGCTATCCGGCATGCAGGTCAGAATAGAGGCCGCCACGTCGCCGTCTGGGATGGCGAAGACGCGCACGCCCAGCTGCTGCAGCTCGGCAATCACCGCGTCATGGCGCGGCTTGGCGAGTACGGTCACCGTCAGCTCGCTGAGCGGCTTATTCAGCGCGCTTGCCACGTTATGCAGGTTTTCGGCCAGCGGCAGATTGAGGTCAATCGCCCCTTTTGCCCCCGGACCGACAATCAGCTTTTCCATATACATGTCCGGCGCGTTCAGGAAGCAACCCTTGTCGCCAACCGCCATGACGGCCAGCGCGTTCGCCTGGCCCATCGCCGTCATCCGCGTGCCCTCGATCGGGTCGACGGCGATATCCACCGCGTCGCCGCTGCCGGTGCCAACCTTCTCGCCGATGTAGAGCATCGGCGCTTCATCGATTTCACCTTCGCCGATGACGATAGTGCCGTCGATATTAATCAGGTTGAGCATAATACGCATGGCGTTAACCGCGGCGCCGTCGGCGGTGTTTTTATCACCGCGGCCCAGCCACTTATAGCCCGCCAGCGCGGCGGCTTCGGTAACACGCGAAAATTCGATGGCCAGTTCTCGTTTCATAATTCACTCGTTCTGAAGGAAAATTGCGCGCGGCGCCCTCTGCTCCTGCGGGAGCAGAGGCGTCAGGCGTTGGAATAGCGTTCGGTTTCCGGCATCCAGCGCTCGATAAGCGCCTGAGCCTGCTGCGGGTAACGTTGATGAATATGGCGGGCAATGCGCTGAACGTCGGGGATCATTGCCTTATCGCGGAGTAAATCCGCGACCTTAAATTCGGCGGTGCCGGTCTGCCGGGTGCCGAGTAGCTCGCCCGGGCCGCGGATCTCAAGGTCCTTTTGCGCGATGACGAAACCGTCGTTGCTATCGCGCAGGACCTGCAGGCGCAGCTGGGCGGTTTTCGACAACGGCGACTTATAGAGCAGCACGCAGTGGGAGGCCACCGCGCCACGCCCGACGCGGCCCCTGAGCTGGTGCAGCTGCGCCAGCCCCAGACGTTCCGGGTTTTCGATAATCATCAGGCTGGCGTTAGGCACGTCCACCCCGACCTCGATAACCGTGGTGGCGATAAGCAGATGCAGCTCGCCCTGCTTAAAGGCCTGCATGACCGCCTGTTTCTCTGCCGGCTTCATCCGGCCGTGCACCAGGCCTATATTGAGCTCCGGCAGCGCCAGCTTCAGCTCTTCCCAGGTGGCTTCCGCCGCCTGGGCTTCCAGCAGGTCCGACTCTTCAATCAGCGTACAGACCCAGTAGGCCTGACGCCCTTCCTGGGTACAGGCGTGGCGCACGCGGTCGATAATATCGCTGCGGCGGGTGTCCGGGATGGCCACCGTGGTGACCGGCGTACGGCCCGGCGGCAGCTCGTCGATTGTCGAGGTGTCGAGGTCGGCGTAGGCGGTCATCGCCAGGGTGCGCGGAATGGGGGTGGCGGTCATGATCAGCTGGTGCGGATGGAAGCCCTGCTGCTGGCCCTTTTCCCACAGCGCGAGGCGCTGATGCACCCCGAAGCGGTGCTGTTCATCGATAATAACCAGCGCCAGGCCGCTAAACTGGACCTGCTCCTGAAAAATGGCGTGGGTGCCGACAATCATCTGCACCTGACCGCTGGCGATGGCATCCTGCTGCGCCTGACGCGCCTTGCCTTTTTGTTTGCCAGCCAGCCAGCCGACCTCAACGCCCAGCGGTGCAAACCAGCTGCGGAAGTTGGCAGCGTGCTGTTCCGCCAGCAGCTCCGTCGGCGCCATCAGTGCCACCTGCCTGCCGTGGGAGATGGCCCGCAGCGCCGCGAGGGCGGCAACCAGCGTTTTGCCAGAGCCGACGTCACCCTGTACCAGGCGCATCATCGGCACATCGAGCGCCATATCACGCTCGATCTCGGCGGTCACCCGCTCCTGGGCGCCGGTCGGTTTAAAGGGCAGGGAAGCCAATAGCTTGTTTTTTAGGGCATCGTTGGCGCTGAGCGGCAGGGCGTGAAAGCGCTGGGCGCCGGCGCGAACCGCCAGCATGCTCAGGTTATGCGCCAGCAGCTCTTCCAGAATTAAGCGCTGCTGGGCCGGGTGCTTACCGGTTTCCAGCTCGCTGAGCTGGAGCGACGGCGGTGGGCGGTGCAGGGTGCGCAGCGCCTCCGGGAGACTCATCATTCCTTGCGCCAGCTCGGGCGGCAGCAGCTCGGCGATAGCGCAGGTCTCAAGGAGCTCCAGCGCCTGGTCGGTTAGCTTACGCAGCGTGGCCTGTTTGATACCTTCGGTAGTGGGGTAGACCGGAGTAAGGGTCTCCTGCAGGTCGGGGGTGCTCATATCGCCCTGCACGCGGTATTCCGGATGGATCATCTCTGCGCCGTATTTGCCGCGCTTCGCTTCGCCGTAGGCCAGCACCCGGCGACCGGCGGCAAGGCTGTTTTTCATCGCGGCGTTGAAGTTAAAGAAGCGCATGGTGAGAATACCCGAGCCATCGCTTATCTGGCAGGTCATCATCCGGCGGCCGCCGAAGGTGATGTTGCTGTTGAGCACTTCGCCTTCAACGGTGGCGTAGACTCCCGGCAGCAGGTCACCGATTTGATAGAGCTGGGTGCGGTCTTCGTAGCGTAGCGGCAGATGCAGCAGCAGATCCTGCACGGTGTGCAGGCCGATTTTCGCCAGCTTGCTGCTCTGCGCTGCGCCAACGCCGGTTAACGTGTTGAGCGGGACAGCATCCAGCAGACGGCTTTGCATCGGTTTACCTCGCTGCCTGCATCGTGGCCCACCACGCGGCGTCGGCTACAACTTCGCCCTGGCCGTTGACGTGGGGATAGGGAAGGCCTTTTTGTTTTGCCACCCTTGCCAGCACCGGGTAGCCGCCTTCAAACAGCAGGCGCTGCTGCTCTTCTTCCGGCAGCATGCTGTTTTCGCGTTTATACATGCCCGCGTTTTGCCGCTGGCGCTGCGCTTCATAGAGAATCAGGGCGGAGGCGACGGAGACGTTGAGCGACTGCACCATGCCTGTCATCGGAATCACGATCTCCTGGTCCGCCAGCGCTAAGGCTTCCGCGGTGATGCCGGTTTTTTCCTGGCCCATCAGGATACAGGTGGGCCGGGTGTAGTCGATTTCACGAAAGTCGACGGCTTTGTCAGAAAGATGGGTGGCGAGGATTTGCATGCCCTGGTCCTTTAGGTGACCGACGGCGTCACCAATGGTAGGGTGCGTTTTGACCTGTACCCAACTGTTGCTGCCCGCGGCGGCGGCGACCATGGTGTGCATGCGGCTGCTGGGCCAGATAGCGTGCACTTCGTGCACGCCAACGGCATCTGCGGTACGAATCACCGCAGAGACGTTATGAGGTTTGTGGACCTGCTCCATGCAGACCGTCAGGTCAGGCTGACGCCTGGCGAGCATCTCACAAATACGCGCATAACGCTTTGAATTCATTACACTTAATCCTTCAAATTGCCTCGGCATGAGCCGCAGGCTTCCCGGCTTACAGCCTCGCCTTTCGGGACCAGCGCAACGCTGTGCAAAACGCTGGCGCGTTTTGCGACCTGGCCCGAATGATTTTGTGTATAAGGCTAGTTTCGGTTACGGGTGACTTTTATCACGTCCGGCATCACGCGAATTTTGCGCATGATATTCGCCAGATGCACGCGATCCCGCGCGGTAAGGCGAATAAAGGCGCTGTACACGCGGCCATCCTTTTCTTCCGTATTCAGGCTTTGAATATTGGAAGCGGCGGTATTGATCGCGGCCGTGAGGTTCGCCAGCGCGCCCTGGTGGTTAAACATATCCACCTTAATTTCGGTGATAAATTCCTGGGCGGTCTCTTTATCCCACTCGACGGCCATAAACTTCTCGGGCTCTTTCTGGTAGCCGCGAATGTTACGACAGGACTCGTGGTGAATGACCAGCCCTTTGCCGGGGCTGACGTGCGCGATAATTGGGTCACCGGGAATCGGGCGACAGCACTTGGCGAAGGTAATCAGCACGCCGTCGGCGCCTTTAATCGGCAGATGTCCGTGGCCTGACGACGATGAGCTTTGCGCCGGCGCGGAGACGGTCTCTCCCTGCTGCAGGTTTCTGGCAACCACCACGCTCATCGCGTTGCCGAGGCCGATTTCTGCCAGCAGATCGTCCAGCGTCGCCAGCTTCATGCGCTCAAGCTCGCGCTGAACATTCTCTGGCGGGATTTCTGCCAGCTTGCGGCTGCCGCCGAGGGCGTGGTTGAGCAGCCGACGGCCGAGGCTGACGGAGTCATCGCGCTTGAGGTTTTTCAACAGCTGGCGGATCTTCGCGCGCGCTTTTGAGCTGACGACAAAGTTCAGCCAGGCGGCGTTCGGACGCGCGCCCGGTGCGGTAATGATTTCTACCGTCTGGCCGCTGGAGAGCGGCTGCGACAGCGGATAGGGCTGGCGGTCAACGCGCGCGCCAACGCAGGCGTGGCCGATATCCGTATGCACCGCGTAGGCAAAGTCCACCGGCGTCGCACCGGCGGGAAGTTCGACAATGCGTCCTTCCGGGGTGAAAACGTAAATCTCATCCGGGAACAGATCGGATTTGACGCTCTCGATAAATTCAAACGAGCTGCCTGCGCTCTGCTGCAGTTCCAGCAGGCTCTGCATCCAGCGCTGGGCGCGGATCTGCGCGGTGGTGCTGCTCTCGCCGCCGTGCTCTTTATAGGCCCAGTGCGCCGCAACCCCCATTTCCGCCATCTGGTCCATGTCTTCGGTACGAATCTGTACCTCAACCGGGACGCCGTGCGGGCCGATCATCGAGGTGTGCAAAGATTGATAGCCGTTCGCTTTCGGAATGGCGATGTAGTCTTTCATGCGTCCTGGACGCGGCTTGTAGAGGCTGTGCATCTGGCCAAGCACGCGGTAGCAGGTGTCGGCATCGTGGACAATCACGCGGAAGGCGTAGATATCCATGATCGAGTGAAAACGCTGCTCTTTGAGCACCATTTTGCAGTAGATGGAGTACAAATGCTTCTCGCGACCGCTGACGCGACAGGGGATCCCCGCTTCCTGTAAGCGTCCTTCGATTTCGGAGAGGATCTTTTGGATCATCTCTTTACGATTGCCGCGCGCCGCTTTAACGACTTCTTTAATGACGCGATACCGATTGGGATACAGCGCTTCAAAGCCCAGCTCTTCGAGCTCGGTTTTAATGTGGTGAATACCTAAACGGTGGGCCAGCGGGCTGTAGATTTCCAGCGTTTCGCGGGCGATGCGGCGGCGTTTATCCGGGCGTAGCGAGCCCAGGGTGCGCATGTTGTGGGTGCGGTCGGCAAGCTTGATGAGGATGACGCGGATATCCTGCACCATCGCCATAATCATCTTGCGAAAGTTTTCGGCCTGCGCCTCTTTCTTATCGCGGAACTTGAGCTTATCAAGTTTTGATACCCCCTCTACCAGCTCGGCAACGCTTTTACCAAAGAGCTGCTCCATGTCCTGGTAGGTGGCGGGGGTATCTTCAATCACGTCATGCAGCAGGGCGGCCATCAGCGTTTCGTGGTCGAGTTTCATCTCGGCCAGAATACAGGCTACCGCTACCGGGTGCGTGATATAGGGTTCACCACTTGAACGTGTCTGGCCCTCGTGAGCGTCACGTGCAACGAGATACGCCTGCCGAAGACGCTTGATTTGCTCTTCCGGCAGGTAGTTTTGAATCAGCTGATTCAGGCTTTCAAACAGATACAAGGGCGACCCGCTGCGTTATTAACGACGACCTTCAGCAATAGCGGTAACTGCTTGTAATTCAGCGGCTTCCTGCTCTTGCTGTTCTTGACGATCGCGCACGTCGAGGATCTGGTTGTTGATCAGACCTTCTTCGATTTCGCGCAGTGCGATAACGGTAGTTTTATCGTTTTCTTCCGCTACCAGCGGATCTTTTCCGCCAACCTGCATCTGACGAGCGCGACGCGCGGCGACCAGTACCAGGTCAAAACGGTTACCAATTTTCTCTACAGCGTCCTGAACAGTTACGCGTGCCATACTTAAAATGCTCCACAGATGAAGAAATGACTGGGCATGATACTGAATGTGGGTTCAGTCTGCCAACAGTTTGGTGATTAAAGCGCCATGTCGCTGCTTTTGGCGGCTCATGCGCAGACGTTCGGCGCGGATGATGTTTTTCAGATCGCCCAGGGCGGTATCAAAATCATCATTCACAATAAGGTAATCATATTCCGCGTAATGGCTCATTTCTGCAACAGCCTGCGCCATACGTTTTGCGATCACCTCTTCACTGTCCTGGCCGCGGCCACGCAGGCGACGGTCAAGCTCATCTTTGGACGGCGGCAGAACAAAAATGCTGCGCGCGCCCGGCATTTTATGACGGATTTGCTGAGCGCCCTGCCAGTCGATATCGAGGAAGACATCAACGCCGGTTGCCAGTACCTGCTCGATCGTTTCGCGCGAGGTGCCGTAATAGTTGCCAAAAACTTCCGCATGCTCAAGAAATGCGTCTTTACCAATCATCGTTCTGAAATCGTCGTGATTAACAAAGAAATAGTGTTCACCGTGCACTTCGCCAGGACGCGGCGCGCGCGTGGTATGCGAAACAGAGACCTGAGAGTCGTACAGCGGTTGGGTTTTTAATAAAGCCTGAATCAGGCTGGATTTACCCGCGCCACTTGGGGCGGAAACAATATAAAGCGTGCCTTGAGCCATGAGAGTCTTTTGTATGTGATGGTCGAAAGAGAAACTACATACGAGCCTATTATACACGCCGCCGCGCTGTGACGTAGTCCCTGTCACACTTTTTCCCTCTGTTTCTTTCATTTTGCCTGCCGTTTCCCTGATTTCTCTGTGAGTTGCCGCAATCAACTACAAACCCTGGAAGCCGGCTCGCAGCGCGGAAAAGCCCTTATCGCCGGTGACGCCCCAGCGGCGGCAGAATGCCGGTGGGCAAAAAGGAGGGAACACAGTGCGAAAATGGCTTTGGGCGATAGGCATATGGATAACGGCGGGATACGGCCAGTCGGCCTGCCCAGCGTGGACGCAGGCGCAGGCTGAACATGAGGTCAGCCGCCTGAATCAGCAGGTTGCCGGGTGGAAAAACGACTACTGGCAGCGTGGCAGCAGCGAAGTCGCTGATGACGTCTACGATCGGCTTTTCGCCCGATTAGTCGAGTGGCGGCGCTGTTTTGCCATCAAAACGCCGGTCATCGATGATTTACCGCCGCCCCGGGGCGAGATGCGGCATCCAGTTGCCCACACCGGTGTGCGTAAGCTGGCGGAAAAAGCCGACGTGGCGCGCTGGATGCGGGGCAAAACCGATCTGTGGGTGCAGCCAAAGGTGGATGGCGTTGCGGTGACGCTGGTTTACCGCCGCGGGCGGCTGGTGCAGGCAATCAGCCGAGGGGATGGGCGAGCCGGTGAAGACTGGACGGCAAAAGTGCGGCAGATTTCCGGCGTGCCGAGAATGACGAAGGGCGCGCTGGCAAACAGCGTGCTGCAGGGGGAGCTTTTTCTGCACCGCGCCGGACATATCCAGAAGCGGATGGGGGGAGTGAACGCCCGGGCGACGGTCGCTGGCGCCATGATGCGGCGGGATATGTCGACATCGTTAGCGGATCTGGGCGTCTTTATCTGGGCATGGCCGGATGGGCCCGAGGAGATGCGTCAACGGCAGGCTCTGCTACAGCAGGCCGGGTTTAGCGAGAGCAGCGGCTTTTCTCAACCAGTGGTGGACGTGGAGGAGGTTGCGAGCTGGCGTGAACGTTGGTTAACGTCAGCGCTACCTTTTGCTACCGATGGCGTTGTCGTACGCCTTGGGAAGGAGCCTGCCGGGCGCTTCTGGTCGCCGGGGCAGGGGGATTGGGTCGCTGCGTGGAAGTATCCTCCGGCCATCCGCATCATGGAGGTGCGCGACCTTCGCTTTTACGTCGGGCGTAGCGGGAAAATTGCGGTGGTGGCAGGGCTCGAACCGCAGCAGCTGGACGATAAGCAGGTTAAGCGCGTGAGCGTAGGGTCGGTGGCCCGCTGGCAAAGCCTGGATATTGCGATTGGCGATCAGCTACAAATCAGCCTGGCGGGACAGGGGATCCCGCGGATAGATAGCGTAGTGTGGCGAACGGCCCAGCGCCGCAAGCCTCAACCGCCTCCGGCGCATTTTAACGCGCTGACCTGCTATTTTTTCTCCCCCGAGTGCGCCGGGCAGTTTCTTGCAAGGCTGGTCTGGCTGTCGTCAAAGCCCGTACTGGACCTCGGCAGCGTCGGTGAGTCCGCGTGGCGCGCCGTCCATCACTCTCATCGTATGGAGCATCTTTTTTCGTGGCTGGCGTTTACCCCTCAGCAGCTGCAGTCAGTCCCGGGGATCTCTGCGCTACGCGGTCAGCGGCTCTGGCACCAGTTTAACCTTGCCCGCCAGCAGCCCTTTCTGCGCTGGGTGCAGGCTCTGGGAGTGCCGGTGCCGCAGGCGGCGATGGCGGGCCTGGCCGGAGAGGGCTGGTCGCAGCTGCTGGCGCGCAGCGAAGATCAGTGGCGGCGCCTGCCGGGAGTTGGGGATGAAAAAGCGCGTCAGCTGGTGGCCTTTCTGCGGCATCCGGACGTTGCCGCGCTGGCGCAGTGGCTCAGCGGGCAGGGCATCTCTGGGTTTTAGCCCGATCAGTGCGCGTTATGGTTGTAGTGGAAGACCGGCAGACCCAGCTTCCAGCGCAGGGCCAGCATGCGGGCGGTGAAGCCAAACAGCAGGGTGGCGATGACCACCACGTCGTGGCTGCTGACATAGTGCTGCAGGGCGATATACAGAATGGCGGCGGCAAAAGAGATCCCGGCGTACAGCTCTTTCTGGAACACCAGCGGGATGCGCTTACAGAACATATCCCGCAGCACGCCACCGAATACGCCGGTGATGACCGCCGCGATAGAGGCGATAACCGGGCCTTCTCCCATATCGAGGGCAATCTGCGCGCCGATGATTGAAAACACCACCAGGCCGAGGGCGTCGAGGACCAAAAACAGCCGACGCAGGTGGGGCATAACCGGGGCGGCAATCGTGGTGAGCACCGCGGCGACGGCAACAATGATGACGTATTCCGGGTTCTTGACCCAGCCCAGAGGGTAGTGGCCGAGCAGAATATCCCGCACCGACCCGCCGCCCAGGGCGGTGGCGGTCGCAATAATGATAACGCCAAAGGTATCCATACGACGGCGTCCGGCCGCCAGAGCGCCGGTCATCGCTTCCGCGGTAATACCAATTAAATACAGAATATGAAGCAGCATAGATCCCCCACGATGAGAGCGGGCAGGTTAGCGATTTGTGCGTAGGATCGCGACTGAGATTTTCTAAGGTGAACGAGTTACGCCTTGAAAAAATAATGCCTGATTTTCACAGTTACCTTTATTTGTGGGGTTTAATGGATTTTTATTTTAGTTTTAAGATTAGAAAAAGTAATGCTTGAGGCCCAGCCGGCGCTGGTCAGGAAAATACGCGCTAAATACGTAATATTTAACTCGCTACCCTTATCATTTTATTTTCCTCTTTCAGGGCCTAAGAATATGACCGGAGTAACCGGCGAGAAAAACTACCTGCTGCGCCTGGCGGCCGTCGTTCTGACTGGGGTCCTTGCCGGCCTGTCGGGAATGGTTCTGGCGATGATTTTGCACGCTATTCAGCACCTTGCTTTTGGATATAACCTCGATCGTCTTATCGGCACGGAGTCGTTTTTGCAGGGCGTAACGGATGCCTCCTGGCCCCGACGCTTCACGGCCATCGTCGTCGGCGGCGCGATCGCCGGGTTTGGCTGGTGGCTGCTGGGCCGCTACGGTCAGAAGCGGGTATCGATTTCCGCCGCCGTCGCCACGCCCGCGGTGCCGATGCCGGCGGGCACGACAACCCTGCACGCCCTGTTGCAGATAGTCACCGTGGCGCTGGGCTCCCCGCTTGGTCGGGAGGTTGCGCCGCGAGAGATGGGGCGCTGGGGGCCGGTATCGTGGCGCGCAGAATGGGCCTGCATGAAGATGAGACCCGCACGCTGATTGCCTGCGGCGCCGGTGCCGGGCTGGCGGCGGTATATAACGTGCCGCTGGCGGGCGCCCTGTTCAGCCTTGAAGTGATGCTGCTGTCGTTTAGCTGGGAGAAAACGCTGGTGGCCGTTGTGACGTCCGCCGTTGCTGCCTGGACGGCAGCGCTCGGGCTGGGGGATGAGTCCCAGTACCACTTTATCTCCGGGGCGCTCCCGCACGCGTTTATGTGGTGGGCGATAATCGTCAGCCCGCTGCTTGGCGCGGCGGCGTGGCTGTTTCGTCAGGCAACCAGCGCCGCGCGGGCGCGGGTCAGGACAAACTGGCAGATGCCGCTATTTTGCCTGCTGGCGTTTACCCTTCTTGCCGGGCTGAGCCTCTATTTTCCGCAGCTGCCCGGCAATGGCAAAGGCCCGATGCAGCTTGCGATCGGCGACGGGCTGGGATTGCATAGCGCGCTGGTGCTTCTGGCCCTGAAAGCGATCGTTATTCTGGCGGTGCTGCGCGGCGGCGCGGAAGGAGGACTGTTGACCCCTGGCCCGGCGGTGGGAGGCCTGGTGAGCCTGGTGCTGAGTATGCTTTGGCAGCCGCTGGTGCCCGGCGGCGACGCCGGCAGCTTTGCGCTGGTTGGGGCCGCGGCTTTTCTGGCGGCGTCAATGCAGATGCCGCTGACGGCGGTTGCGCTGGTGATGGAGTTTACCCATATGGACCATAGCTATCTGGCCCCCACGCTGCTGTGCGCTGCGGGCGCTTTTATCACCTGTCGGATACTGGACGGAAAGTACAGGTTCTGAACTGAAGAGATAAAAAAGGCTGGAAAAACCAGCCCTTAATCGAGGTACCTGCGGTTACTCGATGTTCTGAATCTGCTCGCGCATCTGCTCAATCAGCACTTTCAGCTCGATGGCAGAATTGGTGACTTCCGCATTAATCGATTTTGACGCCAGGGTGTTCGACTCGCGGTTGAACTCCTGCATCATAAAGTCCAGGCGGCGGCCAACGGCCTCTTTTTTCTTCAGAATGTTGTAGGTTTCTTTAACATGCGCTTCCAGACGATCCAGCTCTTCGGCAACGTCGATACGCTGCGCCATCAGCACCAGCTCTTGTTCGAGACGGTTGTTTTCCAGCTGGACTTCCGCGTCTTCCAGCTTCGATACCAGGCGCTCGCGCTGCCACTGCAGGATTTCCGGCATATGGCTGCGAACTTTGCCGACTTCGGTGCTGACCCCCTGCAGGCGCTGTTCGATAAGCGTCTTCAGCGCCTGACCTTCGGTTTCGCGGGCGACGATAAAGTCGTCCAGCGCGCCGTTCAGTGCGGTGAGAATATCGGAGGCAATGGCGTCGAGATCCTGCTCCTGAGCGGCCATGACTCCGGGCCAGCGCAGGATATCAACCGGGTTGATTTCCCCTTCGTCGCTCTGCATTTTTACCCAGTTAGCGGCGTTGACCAGCTGCTTTGCCAGGTTTTCGTTCAGGATCAGCTCACCCTGAGCGCTGGGATCCTGTTCAAAACGCAGGGTACATTCGATTTTGCCGCGGGTCAGACGCGCACGAATACGTTCGCGTACCACGGGTTCCAGGCTACGGAACTGCTCCGGCAGACGGAAATAGGTTTCCAGGTAGCGCTGGTTTACCGAGCGCAGTTCCCACGCGGCGCTGCCCCATTCGCCCTTAATTTCACGACGGGCATAGGCGGTCATACTGCGGATCATAGACGTTCCTGTTTTTAAAGGAGAGTGGGGGGGATTATAGCTTTCAGGGCCTTATCA
Source organism: Klebsiella sp. 18074 (assembly GCF_902705905.1). Taxonomy (NCBI): domain Bacteria; kingdom Pseudomonadati; phylum Pseudomonadota; class Gammaproteobacteria; order Enterobacterales; family Enterobacteriaceae; genus Klebsiella; species Klebsiella sp. 18074. Next base: position 67,376 of record NZ_CACSIS010000001.1, read on the forward strand.
GGATAGGAATAAGCAAGCATTATCCGTATAATGCGCAGCCATATTCGTTTCAAGCCGGAGAGAACATCATGCGTCCAGCAGGCCGTAGCGCTAATCAGGTGCGTCCCGTAACCCTGACCCGTAACTATACCATACACGCAGAAGGCTCCGTGCTGGTCGAATTTGGTGACACCAAAGTGCTGTGCACCGCGTCGATTGATGAAGGCGTACCGCGCTTTCTGAAAGGCCAGGGCCAAGGGTGGATCACCGCAGAATACGGCATGCTGCCGCGCGCGACGCATACCCGTAACGCGCGTGAAGCTGCCAAAGGTAAGCAGGGTGGTCGTACCATGGAAATCCAGCGTCTTATCGCCCGCGCGCTGCGTGCTGCGGTAGACCTGAAGGCGCTTGGCGAGTTCACCATTACCCTCGACTGCGATGTGCTGCAGGCCGACGGCGGCACTCGCACCGCATCAATCACCGGTGCCTGCGTGGCGCTGGCCGACGCTCTGAACAAGCTGGTCGCCGCCGGTAAGCTGAAAACCAACCCGATGAAAGGCATGGTTGCTGCCGTTTCCGTCGGCATCGTGAACGGCGAAGCGCTTTGCGATCTGGAGTACGTGGAAGATTCCGCAGCGGAAACCGATATGAACGTGGTGATGACCGAAGACGGTCGCATCATCGAGGTGCAGGGCACGGCCGAAGGCGAGCCGTTTACCCACGAAGAGCTCCTGACTCTCCTGGCGTTGGCCCGAGGGGGGATCGAATCCATTGTCACGACGCAGAAGGCGGCGTTGGAAAACTAGTTTTTAAGGCGACTGAGAAGTCGCCTTTTTTTTGTCTGTAGATCCATAGAAAGCATGATGAGGAGCGAAGCCATGAAACCATATCAGCGCCAGTTTATTGAGTTTGCGCTTAACAAGCAGGTTCTTAAGTTTGGCGAATTTACGCTGAAATCCGGGCGCAAGAGCCCCTATTTCTTCAACGCCGGCCTGTTTAACACCGGGCGCGATCTGGCACTGTTGGGCCGTTTCTATGCAGAAGCGCTGGTCGACTCCGGAATCGATTTTGACCTGCTGTTTGGCCCGGCCTACAAAGGTATTCCTATTGCGACCACCACGGCGGTTGCGCTGGCTGAACACCACGACCTGGATTTACCCTACTGCTTTAACCGCAAAGAGGCCAAAACGCACGGCGAAGGCGGCAATCTGGTTGGGAGCGCCCTGCAGGGTCGCGTCATGCTGGTCGACGATGTGATAACCGCCGGCACCGCGATTCGCGAATCGATGGAGATTATCCAGGCCAACGGGGCTGAGCTCGCCGGCGTGCTGATTTCTCTGGATCGTCAGGAACGCGGTCGCGGCGAAATTTCCGCGATTCAGGAAGTTGAGCGCGATTACGGCTGCAAGGTGATCTCTATCGTCACCCTCAAGGACCTGATTAGCTATCTGGAAGAGAAGCCGGAGATGGCCGGGCATCTGGCGTCGGTACGCGCCTATCGCGAAGAGTTTGGCGTATAGGTAACAAAGCCCGGGGCGTTATGCCTCCGGGCTTCGGATTACTGCAGCTGTGAGGCGACCAGCGGCCAGCGGGCGTCAAAATCGTCCGTCGGACGATATTTAAACTCGCTGCGAACAAAGCGCGACAGCATGCCTTCGCAGAACGCCAGCAGCTGGCTGGCCAGCAAAGATTCGTCGGTGACGAAGCCTTCACCTTCGCGCATTTTCTTCTCGCGCATGACCTGGCGTAGCTGAACCTCAATGCGTTCAAATAGCTGGTTTATCCGGTCCTGCAGGCGGTCCTGTTCAAACATCAGCGCGTGGCCGGTCAGAATTCGCGTCAGCCCAGGATTACGCTCACCAAAACCAAGAATCAACAGCACAATCAGGCGCAGGCGCGCGGATGTGTCTTTCTCATCTTTTAAAATCAAATTGATGCGCGTAATCAGACTGTCTTCGATAAACTCAATCAGGCTATCGAACATGCGGGTTTTGCTGGGGAAATGACGGTACAGCGCCGCTTCGGACACGCCGACGGACGCCGCCAGTTTCGCCGTGGTAATACGTTGACTACCATCGCTGGATTCAAGCATTAACGCCAGAGATTGAAGTATTTCCTCGCGACGATTCCTTTTCGCAGTTTGTTTTTCTGCCATGTTTTAAAATACCCCTGAAAATAAGCACTTGTCAGGCAGACATCCACAAAGCGGCCGCAAACGATCATTTGCGGCGATGTTATTGCATTATTGCGCTTTGGAATGCGGGTTTTGTGTGGCCGGGCCTATGCGCGCCCTGAGTGACCAAAGCCACCTTCGCCACGTTCGGTGGTGTCAAAATCTTCCACCAGGTTAAATTCCGCCTGTACGACGGGTACAAATACCATTTGAGCGATGCGCTCGCCGGGTTCAATAGTAAAGCTCTGCTGGCCGCGGTTCCAGACGGAAACCATCAGCTGCCCCTGATAGTCGGAATCGATAAGGCCGACAAGGTTGCCCAGCACGATGCCGTGCTTATGGCCCAGCCCGGAGCGCGGCAGGATGACCGCCGCCAGCGACGGATCGGCGATATGAATAGCCAGGCCGGTTGGCAGCAGGGTTGTTGCGCCCGGCGCAAGCTCTACAGCGGCGTCGAGACAGGCCCGCAGGTCAAGTCCGGCAGAACCGGAGGTGGCATAGGTTGGCAGCGGAAACTCCTTGCCAACGCGCGGGTCCAGAAGCTTAACGTCGATTTTTTTCATCATAACGGGTCACGATCTCGTCGAGTAATAATTGGCCCAGGAGTTCCTTGCGCTCGTGTGGCAAGCGCTTATCTCCATCCTGCCAGAAAAGGTGTAATGCGTTGCTGTCGCTGTTAAATCCCTGATTTGGCTTAGATACATCATTGGCGCAGATCAGATCGAGATTTTTGCGGTCGCGTTTTTGCCTCGCGTATTCTTCCACATTATTCGTTTCGGCGGCAAACCCAACGACGTAAGGTCGGCTATCCGTTAGCGCAGCGACCCCGGCAACGATATCCGGGTTTTTGACCATTTTTATTGTTAATTCATCATCTTGCTTTTTGATTTTTTTCTCAGCAACGGTGATGGCGCGGTAGTCGGCGACGGCCGCACAGCCAATAAAAATATGCTGCTGCCGAACGCCGCTGTTGACCGCGGCCTGCATTTCCAATGCGGTCGTGACGTCAATCCGCTGCACGAAAGGCGGCGTCGGTAGCGAAACCGGGCCGCTGACTAACGTGACGTTGGCGCCGCGGTTTGCCGCAGCGGCAGCGATAGCGAAGCCCATCTTACCGGAGCTTTGATTGCTGATATAGCGTACCGGATCCAGCGGCTCGCGGGTGGGGCCCGCGGTAATCATGATGTTGAGATGTTGCAAATCTTTGACAGGCGAAAAATGCGCGGCCGCCATATCGACGAGGGTCAGCGGATCCAACATCCGGCCCGGACCGATATCGCCGCAGGCCTGGCTTCCGCTGTCCGGGCCCCAGACCAGCAGGCCGCGGGAGGAGATGACCTCAAGATTATGCTGCGTCGCGGCGGCGCGATACATCTGCTGGTTCATGGCGGGCACCACGGCGACCGGAGACGGCGTCGCGAGGCAGATAGTGGAGACCAGGTCGTTCGCCATGCCGGCAGCAACGCGGGCGATCAGATCGGCGGTTGCGGGGGCGAGGATAACCAGGTCGGCCCATTTTCCCAGCTCAATGTGGCCCATCGCGGCTTCTGCTGCCGGGTCGAGCAGGCTATCGGAAACCGGATAACCTGACACCGCCTGCAGGCTGAGTGGCGTAATGAAGGCCTTCGCGGCTTCCGTCATGGCGACCCGTACGTCGGCGCCGCGCTCGCGCAGGCGACGTACCAGTTCAGGCGTTTTGTAGGCAGCGATGCCGCCGCTGACGCCGAGAACGATCTTTTTACCAGCCAGACTCATCATGATTTTTTCCTGTTGGAGTACACCAGAATTCGCGCATCTTACCACAATCCCGTCGGCGTCGTGCGCCTGCCTGGAATTGACTTTGCGAGCCGCTACGCACGGGTAAAAGCCGGCCGTCGGCAGCGGCGAAAGGCTATGTCAGAATGCGGGGCGCACTGGAAAAGAGAGGCTGCGATGGACTTACTGGAACCCCTGCTGCCAAGGGAAAAAATGCTGCTCTACGGTATCGAAGCGCTGTCGGACGTTGAGCTGCTGGCGCTGTTTTTGCGTACCGGCACCCGCGAGCAGGACGTGATGACGTTTTCGCACGACCTGCTTGCGCGCTTTGGCTCGCTATACGGCCTGCTATCGGCGGACAAGGCGCAGTTTGACAAGATCGACGGCATCGGTCTCGCGAAGTTCGCCCAGCTAAAAGGCGTCGCCGAGCTGGCGCGGCGCTATTTTAGCCGACGGATAGTTGAAGCACCCTCTCTGGTAACGCCGCTGATGACGCGGGAATTTTTGCAAAGTCAGCTGATGGACGAAGAGCGGGAGATCTTTATGGTGATCTTTTTAGATAATCAGAATCGGGTATTGAAACATAGCCGGCTTTTTTCTGGTACTCTTAGCCACGTTGAGGTGCATCCGCGAGAAATTGTACGCGAAGCCATCAAAGTGAACGCTGCTGCGGTGATCCTGGCACATAATCATCCATCCGGTAGCCCCGAGCCGAGTAAGGCCGACAGGTTGATTACCGAAAGAGTGATAAAGTGTTGTGGTTTCATGGATATACGCGTGCTCGATCACCTTGTTATCGGCCGCGGTGCGTACGTATCTTTTGCCGAGCGCGGCTGGATTTAGCCCCGATCACGCGATCCTGCGGGATCTTTGTCTGTTCGGGACTTGAGCACATCGCCGAGTCAGCGTATACTACGCCACCTTTGAGAATCTCGGGTTTGGCATTTGGGCCTGGCAATCGATGGTTCACTTAGACACCCACTCTTCAGGTTGCATCAAGGCGGCATGAAGAGTGACGTGTAGAACTGCGATGACCGGGCTGTAAAGCCTGACGAGGCGCCAATACCCCATACGAAGCTCGAGCTAATTTGATTTTTGGAGAATAGACATGTCCCGAGTCTGCCAAGTTACTGGCAAGCGTCCGGTGACCGGTAACAACCGTTCCCACGCACTGAACGCGACCAAACGCCGTTTCCTGCCGAACCTGCACTCTCACCGTTTCTGGGTTGAGAGCGAAAAGCGTTTTGTCACCCTGCGCGTATCTGCTAAAGGTATGCGTGTTATTGATAAGAAAGGCATCGATACAGTTCTGTCCGAACTGCGTGCCCGTGGCGAAAAGTACTAAGTACTAAGAGGAAATAAATCATGGCTAAAGGTATTCGTGAGAAAATCAAGCTGGTTTCTTCTGCTGGTACTGGTCACTTCTATACCACCACGAAGAACAAGCGTACTAAGCCGGAAAAACTGGAACTGAAAAAGTTCGATCCAGTTGTCCGTCAGCACGTTTTATACAAAGAAGCTAAAATCAAATAATTTTAGATTCGATGTAAAAAAAACCCCGCCCTGGCGGGGTTTTTTGTTTTCTGGCCATCCCCATAATAAAGACATCTGCAATACAGCCGGAGACGCTATGCCTGAACTACCTGAGGTGGAAACCAGCCGACGCGGGATTGAACCGCATCTGGTTGGCGCTACTATTCTGCACGCCGCTATCCGCAATGGACGCCTGCGCTGGCCGGTTTCTGAAGAGATCTACCGTCTGAGCGACGTGCCGGTGCTCAGCGTACGTCGACGTGCTAAATATCTGCTGCTGGAGCTGCCGGGCGGCTGGATTATCATTCACCTCGGCATGTCAGGTAGCCTGCGCATTCTGAGCGAAGAGCTGCCCGCAGAGAAGCATGACCATGTCGACCTGGTGATGAGCAACGGCAAGGTGCTGCGCTATACCGACCCTCGACGCTTTGGCGCCTGGCTCTGGACCAAAGAGCTGGAGGGGCATCCTGCGCTGGCACATCTCGGGCCAGAGCCGCTGAGCAACGATTTCAACGGCGCTTACCTGCAGCTGAGGTGCGCGAAAAAGAAAACCGCCATTAAGCCCTGGCTGATGGATAACAAGCTGGTGGTGGGCGTCGGGAATATCTACGCCAGCGAATCGCTGTTTTCCGCCGGGATCCATCCCGACCGGCTGGCATCGTCGCTATCGCATGAAGAGTGCGAGCGGCTGGTGAAGGTGATTAAAGCCGTACTGCTACGCTCGATTGAACAGGGCGGGACCACGCTGAAGGATTTCCTGCAAAGCGACGGTAAGCCGGGATACTTTGCCCAGGAGCTGCAGGTATACGGACGCAAAGGCGAGCCCTGTCGTACCTGCGGTACGCCGATTATCGCCAGCAAGCACGCCCAGCGGGCGACGTTTTATTGTCGCCAGTGTCAGAAGTAGGGCATCGCCCCGAAAGCGCAAAGATTAGAGCTTTTTCAGCAGCGCCTGGTGCACGTTAGCCGGCAGGAAGTGGGATACGTCGCCCTGATGGCGCGCGACCTCCTTAACCAGCGATGAGGAGATAAACGACCACTCTTTGCACGGCATCAGGAAGACGCTTTCGAGGGTCGGCATCAGATGGCGGTTCATATGCGCCAGCTGCATCTCGTATTCGAAATCCGCCACCGCCCGCAGGCCGCGAATCAAAATGTTGGCCTGCTGCGCGCGGGCGAAATTGGCCATCAAATCACTAAAGCCAATGACCTCAACGTTGACCAGGTGCGCGGTTGACTGCTGCGCCAGCGCAATGCGTTCGTCGAGGCTGAACATCGGCTTCTTGCTCGGGCTGGCGGCAATCGCCAGCAGCACTTTGTCAAACATGCTGGCCGCGCGGGTAACGATATCGATATGACCGTTGGTGATAGGGTCGAAGGTACCCGGATAAATCGCTTTTGTGCTCATAATTACACTCTCTCCGAGTAGCCGCGGCTCAGCGCCCACAGCTCGGTGTATTTATTAAACGTATACTGCGCGTTGACCACGGCGAGCAGCCAGCCCTGTTTACCATCCAGCACGCCGCCGCGCAGCAGCAGCGTTTTCACAAATGCCCCCAGCGTATGGCCGAAGATACTCATCAGCGAGGTTTTTTTCCCCTTCTGATGACGTTCCTGCGCCCAGGCGGTGGCGTAGGCCAGCTGCTTTTGCTGAAAGCCGGAGAAGTCGCGGCAGGTCAGATGCAGCAGGTCGCCGGTCAGTTCGATAATCTGCGCGCCTTTGGCGTCGAGGGATTCGTGCACCAGGTTCGCGTTATAGCGGTAACCAAGGCGCGGGTACAAGCGCATCACGCGATCGGGATACCAGCCGCTGTGGCGCATAAAGCGGCCAAGGAAATAGTTCCGCCTGGCAATGCTGTAGATTGCGCCCTCTTTTGGCGCCGCCAGCGCCTGGCGTAGGGACTGTGCCAGCTCCGGGGTGACACGCTCGTCGGTATCAATCATCAGCACATAGTCGCCGGTGGCGTAATCCTGGGCGCGCTGGCGCTGAACGCCGTAGCCCTGCCAGTCGGTGTTGATGTAGACCTGAGCGCCCAGGCTGCGCGCCAGCTCGATGGTGCCGTCGCTGCTGCCTGAATCCAGCAGCACTATCTCATCGGCCCAGCCTACCGACGCCAGACAGTCCGGCAGCAGATCCGCCGCGTTTTTGGCGATCATCACGACGGACAGTCGGGTCGACATTAGTGGCTCCGCTGTGGCAGATAGGGTTGCAGTAACTGTAGCAGACGGGAGAGCGCGCCCTGGTTTTGATGCAGGACTTCTACCGCGTGACGGCCGTACCACAGGCGGTAATCTTCGTCGGTCAGCAGGTTAGAAACCTGGGTGACCAGTGAATTGAGGTCGGTCACGGTGATCAGACCATCATCCTGCTGCAGCTTGGCGCAAATATCTTTGAAGTTGAAGGTGTGCGGGCCCATCAGGACCGGGATGGCGTGCGCCGCCGGCTCCAGCGGGTTATGACCGCCGCGCTCGACCAGGCTGCCGCCGACAAAGGCAAGATCGGCAATGCCGTACAGCAGCATCAGTTCGCCCATGGTATCGCCAATTACCACCTGGGTGCTATTTGACGGGATTTCGCCGGTGCTGCGCAGGGTAAAGCTCATACCCGCTTTCTGCACCATCTCCCGCGCGTCGCCGAAGCGTTCAGGGTGGCGAGGGACGAGGATCAGCAGCAGGTCAGGGAAGGTTTCCAGCAGCTTTTTATGCGCCTGCAGAACGATTTGCTCTTCGCCGTCATGGGTGCTGGTGGCGATCCACACCTGGCGGTGCGGCGCCCACTGGCGGCGCAGGGTGATAGCGCGGGCGGCCAGCTCCGGCGTAACGGAAATATCAAACTTCAGGCTGCCGGTGACCGCCAGCTGGTTGCGCTTCAGCCCGAGAGCGATAAAGCGGCTGGCGTCTTCTTCATTCTGCGCGGCGATAAGCGTAATCCGGCTCAGCAGGCGGCGCATAAACTTGCCCAGTTTGGCATAGCCCTTCGCCGAGCGCTCAGAGAGGCGAGCGTTAGCGATAACCAGCGGAATTTTACGCTTGTGCAAAGCGGCGACCATATTCGGCCATAGCTCGGTTTCCATCACGATAACCAGCTTCGGCTGCACGGTATTGAGGAAGCGGTTCATCGCGCAGGGGAGGTCGTAAGGCAGGTAGACGTGGTGAACGTCTTTGCCGAATGCGGACATCGCGCGCTCGGAGCCGGTCGGCGTCATGGTGGTGACGGTGATCGGCAGATAAGGATAACGGTGGCGCAGGGCGCGTACCAGCGGGATGGCAGCAAGCGTCTCACCCACGGAAACGGAATGCAGCAGAATCCCATCCGGTGCTACCTTGTTCTGACAAAAGCCATAACGTTCAGCCCAGCGTTTGCGGTAGGCGGGTGCCTTACGGCTGCGCAGCAGCAGTCGCAGCCAGACCAGCGGCTGAATAAGATAGAGTAGGGTGGTATAAAGCAATTCCAAGCGATTTATCCGTTTTATGTTTTAGCGGGCAAATTCTAAGCATTTAGCCCATGTAAAGCTATCCCTTTGGCGGAAACAAAGGGATTCAGCGTCAGGCCGCGTTGCGATAGCGCTTAATACGCAGGTAGCGCCGTCCAAGGCGCCAGCGTAAGCGGAACGTTCTGGCATTTTTCCAGATCAGGTGCCAGATGCCGCGGTCGAAGAACTCTTTAATGATAATATGCTTTTTTGATTCATCTTTCATGCTATCGAAGGTATGAATAATTCCCAGCCCCTCTTTCGCAATCTGCCAGCGGCAGGCGGAAATATGGCGCACCTTATCCGGATAGCGTTGGTTAATGGCGTCGAGCATCTCCAGAATCTTCATGTAGTGGCGGGCAGAGCGCATCAGCGTGTCGTCGTTATCCGGCTTGTGCGATACCGATTCTGAATGGATATAGTAATCGTAAAACTGCTCGCTGGTGTACTGCACGCGCTCGGCCGCCAGCAGCGCCTCGGTGGTCCAGGGAATATCCTGATGGCGCAGGCCCGGCTCGAAGTGAAAACGATGCTGCATGATAAATTCGCGGCGATAGATGTTCAGCCAGGTCACATGCAGGAACTTACGCGAATCCAGCGCCTGTTTTAGCCACACGTGGCCCGGCAGCACGCCGGTAGACGGCAGCCGATCCGGAGGAAGGATCGGGTGGATATCATTTTTGCTCTCGTAGACGTAGCGGCCGTTGCAGGTGGCGATATCGAGATTGCCCTGCTCCGCCATCGCCAGCAGCGTGCGATACATGTCGGGATAGAGCTTATCGTCGATATCCGGGAAGGCCAGGTATTTACCGCTGGCTACCGCCAGCCCGGTGTTGCGCGCGACCGAGACGCCCTGGTTTGCCTGCTCCAGCACCCTCACGTTTTGTAGTCGCGCTTTCCACGCATCGATAACCGCGAGGCTGCCGTCCGTCGAGCCGTCGTTCACCAGGATCAGTTCATAGCTTTCCAGATGCTGTTGCTCAAGGCATTCAAAGAACTGGGCAAGGAATTTTTCGCCGTTGTAGACGGCGGCTACGATGCTCAGTAAAGGCGTTTGACTCATAAATCGTTCGATCCTGGTTAAATAACGGCGTCAGGCGCGGCGCAGCTGACGGTACTGCTGACAAATCGTATCGACGCTGAATTTTTCCAGCGCGGATTGTTCGATGACAGGCGGGTTATGGTAAATGCTTTGCATCGTCTGAGCCAGCGCCGGGCCGTTGAGATCGGCGAGGCCGCGGGCTAATTCGCCGGTAAGGATCTCCGTCACGCCGCCCGGGCAGCGGGTGCTGGCAACCGGCGTGTTCAGCAGCAGCGCCTCTACGATAACGTTGCCAAAGCCTTCGCTATCCGAGCTGAGCACCAGCATCTTCGCCTGTTTAATCCACGGCAGCGGGTTTTTATGGAAGCCTTTAAACAGCACGCGATCGCCGACCTGCAGCCGCTCTGCCAGCTGGCGGAGGCGCTGTTCCTGCTCCGGCTTGCCCTGTCCCAGCAGCACCAGCGGCACCCGGATACCGCTTTGGGCATAGGCCTCAATCAGCCGATCGTGGCGCTTGCCGGGGTGAAAACGCCCAACGTGGATAATATAGTCCCCGGCAGGCTGCTCGCCCGGTAGCTCCGCGCCGGCCCGCAGGGCGGCGATATCGAACGGATTATAAATTGTTTTCAGCTGCGCCGGGCGAATGGCGAACTGGCTGATCAGATCCTCGCCGACCGCATCGGAGACGGTCACCACGTTGCGTCCCTGATAGACGCGCCTGATTTTCTGCTGCTTCATCCAGCGATCGAAGCCGGTACGGTGGCCAAGATACGAGGTAGAGAAGACGCCGTGCAGGCAGAACCAGACGTTACGCTGCGCGAGCGCGCGGCTGCGGGCGACGATGCGGTCGGTTTTATGCAGATTGGAGAGCACCAGATCGAAATTGCCCTGCTGCTCAGACTCGGCGATGGCCGCATCAAGCTGGCCCGCGCGGCGCGACAGCTCGGTCAGCTTGCGCCACGGCTTTCGGCTGTGGTCGCTAATCACCCGGTAATCCAGCCCTTCCGGCAGCGGGTAGTCGCAAACGTCGCGCAGTGAAAACAGCGAGACGCGCTCCCCCTGGCGTAAAAAATGTTCCGCCAGCGTGAGCACCACTTTTTCCGCTCCGCCGCCGGGCAGGCCGTCGATGACAAACAGTATGCGCATAGCTATTTTACCAGGTCCTGATAGAAAGAGAGCAGCTGCGCTGATAGCCGCTCGCTGGTGCAGGTCATAATGCGTTCGCGCGCCCGGATACCTTCCGCTGAACCTAAGGCGCGGGCGGGGAGCGCGCCTACCGCCCGCTGCAGCGCTGAAATATCCAGCGCGTCGCAAACGAAACCGTTGCTGCCCTGAGTAATAAACTCCGATCCGCCGCAGCCGGTGGTGGTAATCACCGGCAGGCCGCAGGCCATGGCTTCAAGGATAACGTTAGGGAACGGATCGTACAGCGTGGGCAGCAGCAGCCCGTCGGCCATCTGGTAGAAGGGCAGGGTTTCTGACTGCATGCCGAAGAAGCGCACCCGCTCCCCGCAGTTCAGCGTTTTAGCCAGCGCCTGATAGCGGCTCTGGTCTTTATCCTTGCCCACCACCAGCAGGTAGCGGTCGGTGGGGGCGATGGCGCGGATCGCTGCCTCCAGCCCCTTGCGTTCAAACCCTGAGCCCACGTAGATCAGGCAGGTTGCCTGGCGCGGTAGGTTCCATTGGTCACGCAGCGTGATAAAGGCTTCTTCCGTCGGCGGCAGGAAGCGCTGGTTATCAATGGCGTTGTAGATAACGCGGATCTTCTCCGCCGGCAGGCCGAAGTCTGCAATAATTTCCTGTTTAATCATCTCCGCGTTGCAGATGACCCCGCGCAGGTGCGGGTCGTGATACATCTCGCGTTCGGCCCGCATGACATAGCGGTGGTAGCGATCGGCAAACAGCAGGCGGCTTTTCCAGCCGGGCAGGATGCGCGAGCGCTGCTCCAGCCAGCGGCGATGGACGCCGTCGCCGGCGCGATACAGATCGCAGCCCGGGATGCGCTCATGGCTCTGAACCAGGTCGAAGTTTTCGGCCTGCCACAGCCGGCGCGCGGCGTCGGCAAAGCCGCGTTCACGGCTGATGCGTCCCCATTTTCGCGGGTTGCAGATGCGAATATTCCACTCGGGCTTTACCGGCCCCTGCCATTCGCGGGTGATGACGTTCAGCTCAAGATTACTGCTATCGAGGGCCTCAAGCGCGCGGGAAACGAAACGCTCCGCGCCGCCGTCGGGGCGATATTTCTGCCGCACCAGGGCGAGCCTGAATTTGCTCATGCCAGCACCTTTTTAGCCGCCGCAATAACCACGTCGGCGGGAATTAAATCGAGATAGCGCTCTTCTGTACCGGTATCAATGTCGTCAGGGTCGGGCAGAGGGCCAAAATCTCCGGCCCAGATGACTTCGCCCTTCGCCTGCCACGGGCTCCAGAAGGTCAGCTTTGACGGGCCGAACAGCGCCACCAGCGGCGTGCCGAGGGCGGCAGCCATATGCATGGGTACGGAATCAACGCCGACAAATAAGCGGGCGTGGCCGATGATGGCCGCCAGCTGGCGCAGGGTCAGCTGGCCGGCAAGAGAGTGCAGGCGGGCGTCAGGGCAGCCGGCGATAATGGTCTCTACCATACGCTTCTCTTTCGCATCGGGCCCCGACGTTAGCACCACCGCATGCCCCGCCGCCGACAGCGCGTTAATCAGTGCGCTCATCCGCTCTTCCCGCCAGCATTTAAAGAACCAGCGGGAAGTGGGTTGAATGACGATATAGTTACCCTCAAACCCCGCTGGCAGCAGCGCGCGGCTGCTCTCCCAGTCCTGTTCGCTGTAGCCCATGCGCGCCGGAGCGTCGTTAACGGCCAGCCCGAGGGGGGCCAGAATGGAGAGGTTCTGCTCCACCGTATGCAGGCTTTGATGCTGCTGGGTTGAGGCCAGGGCGGTATGACAGAAGCGCCAGGCCGGATGGCGGCGTTTCGGGAAATCAAAGCCGATGCGCGTGGCGGCGCCGGTTAAGCGGGTAATAATGGCGCTCGGCCACTGATCGGCAAGGTTGAGCACCATGTCGTAGCGCTGCTGGCGAAGCGTGCGGATCAGCCGCAGCTCCATTTTGAGCTGATGGCTGGTTCCCTGCTTTTTCCAGCGGCGGTCAATCGCGTAAATCTGGTTAACATCCGCGTTCGCCGCGAGCATATCCCGGGTCTCTTCATAAAGCAGCACATCAACGCTGGCCGCGGGATACTGCCGTTTGAGGGCGTGAACGAGCGGCGTGATCAGCAGCATATCGCCATGATGGCGCAGCTTGATGACCAGGATGCGCGCCGGGTTCACGGCACCGGGAGAGCGGGTTTCAGGCGTCATTCTCTGTTCTTCATTCAGTATCAGGGTTCCGATTCTAGGGGATCAGATAGATTGAGAGAAGCGTTGTCTTGCTCTACCATGACCCGATACGTATGGTCTGAGGACGTTTTCGTGCACAATCCCGCATTTCTCATCACGATTGATACCGAGGGTGATAACCTCTGGCAAAAACATGACAGCATCACCACTGAGAATGCGCGTTATTTACCGCGTTTTCAGGAGCTTTGCGAAAAATATGGTTTTAAACCGGTCTATTTAACCAACTACGAGATGGCGATAGATCCATTCTATATCGAATTCGCTAAAGATGTGATTGCCCGCGGCACCGCCGAAATCGGCATGCACCTGCATGCCTGGAACAGCCCGCCGACCGACCCGCTGACCGCCGATGACTGGCGACATAAACCCTATCTTATCGAATACAGCGATGCGGCGATGCGAGAAAAAGTCGACTATATGACCCGTCTGCTGGAAGACACCTTCCAGACCAAAATGGTCAGCCATCGCGCCGGACGCTGGGCATTTGACGAGCGCTATGCCCGCCTGCTGGTGGAGCATGGCTATCAGGTCGACTGTTCGGTGACGCCGCGGGTCAACTGGAAAACCGCTAAGGGCGCCCCGCAGGGTGATGGCGGCACCGATTATCGCCGCTTCCCGCAGCACGCTTACTTCCTCAACGAGAACGATATCAGCCGGGAAGGGCACTCTTCGCTGCTGGAGGTGCCGATGAGCATCCAGTACAAACACAGCGCCCTGATGAACGGCATTAAGCAGGGCTATGACCGCCTGCGCGGCAAGGTGCGCTCGCCGTCGGTTCACTGGCTGCGGCCGATGGGCGGTAACGTTGAGACGATGAAAAAGGTCGTCGAACAAACGTTGACTCAGGGCAGCGACTACGTCGAATATATGCTCCACTCTTCTGAGTACATGCCCGGCGGCAGCCCGACGTTTAAAAACGAGCAGGATATCGAACGTTTGTATGCGGACCTCGAAAGCTTCTTCAGCTGGCTGGCGCCGCAGGTCAAAGGGATGACCCTGGCGGAGTACTATCAACACAAACAGGCATCGCGCTAAAAAGCCATAAGCAGGGATCGTATGGGTATTTTTAAACAGCTGACGCGGAAGAAAAACGCTTTCTTTCGCGAAATTAAATTTAATTTAATTAACTATCGTTACAGAAATAAGCGCGAGCGTCAGCCGTTTAATCCTGCACAGATTCAGCGCGTTTTATTTTTACGCCTGGACGACAAGGTCGGCGATATGGTGGTGACCACCGGCTGTGCAAAGCTGCTGTCTGAGCATGGCTATCAGGTTTCCGTGCTTACCGGGCCGATATGCCGGCAAATGCTGGCCGGCGCAGACTTCCTGGATCGGGTCTATTTATATCAACCCCGGATGGCGTTGAATGAATTACGCGCGGCAGGGTTTGACGTTGTGGTTGATTTTGATGACGTGAAAACCTACGAGCGTTTTAAATTACTCGCGGATTTAGGCGCCCGCTGCAATATCGGTTTTAATAAAGACGAATATAAGCTTTACGATCAGTCCATTGCCTTTTTCGACAGCCAGCGCCATATTTCTGCCCGCTATAAAGAGGTCGCCAGGCTATTTGGCATCGTCAATGAACATTACCACTATCATCTCCCCGGCGATGCCGCCGAGCGGCAGAGAGTGAAGCATTTACTGGCGCAGGAAAAGGGCCGTGAAATTTGTATCGCCATAAACCCCTTCACCGCCTCAGTCGATAAGGACTTTTGCCGTCACCAGGTCGCGGATCTGATTGAGCGGCTGCACTCCCTGCCTTACAAAGTGAGCGTGGTGATGGTTGGGCATAGCGAAAAAATTCGCCAGCTGAATCTGGATGCGGCGTTGTATCTCCCTGATAGCAATATTAATTCAGCAGTAGAGGTGATTCGCTGCTGCGATCTTGTTATCACCGCGGATACCGCGATCGTCCATATCGCCAAGGCGTTCGATAAGCCGATGGTGGCGGTCTACAACAAGCGAAAACTCAAAGACACCGGCCTGCCGGGATACACCATCTGGGCGCCGGGCTACGACAAGGCCAGACAGGTCGTCTGCGAAGAAGTTAACGTTGCCGATATGACGATTGATGCCATCTGGCCCGTTATCAAAGTGCAGGCAGATAGCCTGGTGGCTTCCGCCGGACAGGTGTAAAAAAGGGCCCCGTCAGGGCCCTTTTTTTAGCGCTTTACCTTCAGGCTGCTGCTCAGCGCAATGCCCAGCGGCAGCCAGAACAGGGGCCAGGTTTCCCGGGGGTTGCTGACGATAAACATGCCCTGTGAGGCCATAAAAATCAGCGCGTAGCCGAAAATCGCCAGCCCGTAGCGGCTATCCTCCCGCCGCTTACTCCACGCTCGCCACAACCCGCCGGCAATGACCGCAAACAGCAGCAGCAGGCCAATAATGCCGCCTTTCAGCAGCGAGCCGAGATAGACGCTATGGGTGGTGGTGATATGCTCCCCGCTGTAGTTCGTAAAGTCGAGATCGTAGTCAAAACCGCGTCCCAACCACGGCTGGCTGGAGACCTCTTCGAGGGTGTGGCGCCAGATGCTGATGCGCAGCCCGCTCTGCGTCCCGAGCTCTTCAAAGCGCGCCAGCAGCAGATCACCCACCGGCGTGAAGAAGAAAAGCAGGCCTAAAATTACCGCTAATGCAGCGACGATCAGCACGTTGCGGCGCGTAAAGACATGCAGGTGCAGGGTGCAGAAAAAGGCCATCAGCAGGGCGATAATCGGGCCCCGGCTTTGGGTCAGAACCATCATGATCAGCATGATGGCCATCGGCACGTACAGGAGGTGGCTGCCTTTTTCTTTGAGCAGCATGGCGCAGATGAGAATGCCGACGCCGCAATAGCCTGCGAGGTCGATAACGTTGGTCGGCCCGGGGTTGCCCGGTGACACCGCGCGTTCGGTCAGGACCAGGGTATGGTCGATGACCATGGTCCAGATGGAAATGACCGTGATACCGGCAACCACGCTCATCAGCGCCAGGCGCCGAGTCTGCGGGGAGCCGAGCAGGGTCGTTAGCAGCAGCAGATAGAACAGTAAATACGTCCCATGGGTCAGGGGAGAGTCGATATGCTGCGGCGTCTGGCCCCAAATGTTGCTCAGCGCATAGTAGACGAAGAATATCAGCAGCAGCGCATAAACCGGCCACTGCTGGCGCGTTTTATCCGCCAGCTGCTGGCGATGGTCTTTATTAAGCAGCGACAGCAGAAATAGCAAAATAGAGAGATGAAGAAGGTTGTTTGTCCGGGTCGATATACAAAAAATTGCGCTGAAAAACAGAAACAAAGGAAAGACAACGGTGTAACCCTGCCTGGCGTAGTTACTGATTTTTAAAGTACTCATCAAAAGAAACCTTTTCGAAAATCGTTTCCGGAACTGCGCTTTCTAAGGAGAAGTTGACGACCCGGATATGGTTTTGTTGCAGCACGTTAGCAGCGTGCGAAAAGGACGGCATGACCAGGTCATCCACCTTATTTTCCAGCCAGGAAGGGAGTTTATCCCGATCCGTTTCGTAGAATCGCGGCTGGTTGAAATTAGTCATATCCAGTCCGCTTATTAGAATCGTTTTGAACCCCAACCACATCAGAATTTGTAGCGCCCAGTAGACAACGGTTCCGGCATCAAAAATGCCGTGCCGGATATCGGTACTAAAGCAAATATCCTCGCGCTGAGGGTGAAAGCGTATCGCCTCGACCTCTTGCCAGGCCTGACGGACCTGGTTTTTCGCGACTTTAGGGCGATAAATTTTATAACAGGCATCTTCAATTAACGCCAAACGGCAGCGCAGCGCTTCGCCGTGGCGGTCGAGGATTTTTGCGATACCGTGCAGGGTGGTAAAGAGCACGATATCGGGCTGGCTGATGACGGCGCGGATGATGTCCGGTTTTCTATCGTAAAACTCCATATCGACGATGGTATAGATAGAAAATTTAATCCTGTCAGAGAGGTGCCACGCGCCGTTGACTCCCATGACCGGAACGCTTTTCGGCAGCAGCGAAAAATCGATGCTGCGGGTTGAGGGGCCGGTTGCGGTCAGCAGCACTTCGCCGTGCATGCTGTCCTTCATCTCGCTGAGATCAACCAGCGGGACCGTTTTTCCTTTGTATTGCAGGCTGCGGATTTCACCGCCAGGCGCGCGGGTTATCTTTGCCCACGGCCACAGGTTCTCATTATGGCGAAAGGCACGCGGATGCGTGTAGCGATAGATTTGCTTAAACAAGGAGCCCATCAGGCCACTCCCTGGGAGGTCAACAGCTGCAGAACCCGTGAGGCGCTAATATCCCCCGTGTCGCTGCCGTTTTCCGGGCGTACGACGTACTGGTTTTGCCCATAGCCGCCGATAAGACCCGGATCGGTCGGGCCGTAGAGGGTAAAGTTGGGCTTATCGAGCGCGGCGGTTAAATGACTCAGGCCGGTATCGACGGAGACCACGCCGCGGGCGCCGGCCAGCACCTGGGCGACCTGCTCCAGGCTCATGCGCGGCAGCACCTCGACAAGATCATGTCCCTGCGCCAGCCGTTTGGCCCGCGCCTCTTCGTGCGGGGCGCCCCACGGCAGCTTAATCCGCAGGCCGCTGTCGGCGAGCAGCGCGATAAGCGCCCGCCAGTTCTCTTCCGGCCAGTGCTTATCATCGCGGGTGGTGGCGTGCAGGAAGACCAGATAGGGTGCGGCACCGGCCTCTTCCTGACGCAGAAAGTGGCGGGCAATCGCGTAATCGCCCTGGGACTCTGGCCTGGCGTAGCCGAGGCTTTTGGCAAACAGCTCTCGGGTGCGCTCAACGGCGTGCTGCTGCTTAGCAATGTGGTGGCGGCGGTTATAGAACAGGCTTGCCAACGGCTCGCGGGCCGTCTGCCAGTCCATGCCGTGCTTCACGCCGTGCGCCAGTCGGGTAACCAGCGCCGCGCTTTTCACCAGCCCCTGGGCGTCAATGATAGCGTCGTACTTCTCTGCCCGCAGCGCCTGGCGGAAGGCCTGACGCTCGGCCTTAACCGGTGCGGAAAACCAGGCCTTGCGCCAGCGGCGAATGGCCACCGGAATAACGCGGTCAACGCTTTGGTGCCAGGAGGGGATCTGGGCAAAGCCCTCCTCGACCACCCAGTCGAAGCGAATCCCGGGGAAGGACTGCGCGGCGTCGGTCAGCGCGGGCAGCGAGTGCAGGACGTCGCCCATGGACGAGGTTTTAACGATCAGTACCCGCATCCGCTACGCTTCCTCTTTTTCGGCTTCGTTCTGCAGCAGCTGATTCAGCTCCTCCAGGACGCGCTGAGGCGTAATATCGATCAGGCTCTGATGATACCCTTCTGCCGCATCTCCTTTACGCACCTTGTGGTAGCCGCTTATCAGGCGGATCGTCCGCGCCTTATGCGACAGCGGCGGCGTAAAGTCGGGGCTGCTTGGGCCATACAGCGCGACCAGCGGGCGGTTGAGCGCGGCGGCAACGTGCATCAGGCCGGAGTCGTTGCTGACAACCGCCGTGCAGGCGGCAATCAGCACCACCGCCTGTTCAAGCTGGGTTTCACCGGCCAGGTTACGGCACCATGCCTGCTGCTGCGTGCTGAGAGCGGCCAGAATATCGTTGCCCGCTTCATGGTCCTTGGCCGAACCGAAAAGTAGCACCTGATAGCCTTCATCGATCAGCTGTTTGGCCAGTTCGGCGTAGTGGTAGTGCGGCCAGCGCTTGGCTGGACCGAACTCGGCCCCGGGGCAGAAGCCGATAATGGGGCGATGGGCAGAAATACTGAAGGCGTTGCAGACCTGCGATTTCTCCCCTTCATGCACCAGCAGCTGCGGCCAGAGCAGCGGCTGCGGCAGATCTTTCGCGCAGCGCATCACGCCTTTGTCGTAGGCTAAGGCCACGTAGCGCTCAACCATCAGCGGCCACGCGTCTTTATCCAGCGTTCTGGCGTCGTTCAGCAGGCCGTAGCGCATCTCACCGCGCCAGCCGGTGCGGTGCGGGATGTTGGCGAAGAAGGGAACCAGCGCCGATTTAAACGAGTTTGGCAGCACGTAGGCGCGATCGTAGCGGCGCTCGCGCAGGCTCTGCCCAAGCTTGCGCCGTTCGCCGATCTCCAGCGCGCCGTGGCCGAGCGGCATGGGAATCGCCTCGTTGACTTCCGGCATCCGTGACAGCAGCGGACGGCACCACGCGGGCGCCATCACGTCGATGATTGCCTGGGGATAGCGCGCCTTGAGCGTGCGGTAGAGGCTTTGCGACATCATCATGTCGCCCACCCATGACGGGCCAATCACCAGTATTTTCATTCACTTTATCCTTCAAACGGTCTCTGCGTTGACTACCTGCGTTCACTCCGGTCACTGACTTTTGTCAGCTCCCGGAGATTCACTTAGCTGCCCGAATGATTTTGTGAATTTGTATCGCTGTCGCGGTTGAGCCAGGCCATATATTCCGTTACGCCTTCGGCGACGGTCTTGAACGGTTTGTCATAACCCGCCGCGCGCAGGTTCGTGAGGTCTGCCTGGGTAAATGCCTGGTAGCGGCCCTTCAGCTTGTCCGGGAACGGGATGTATTCGATGCTGCCCTTCTGGTGGTACGCGAGGGTGGCATCGGCTACCGCCTGGAAGGACTCTGCCCGGCCGGTGCCGAGATTGAAAATACCGGACGCGCCGTTTTCCCAGAACCACAGGTTGACCGCAGCCACGTCGCCGACGTAGACGAAGTCGCGCTTGAAGCTATCGCTGCCTTCGAACAGTTTCGGACTTTCGCCATTATTCAGCTGGGTATTGAGGTGGAACGCCACGCTTGCCATGCTGCCTTTATGGCCTTCGCGCGGCCCGTAGACGTTGAAATAGCGGAAGCCGACGATCTGAGAGTCAACTTCCGGCAGGATCTGGCGTACGTATTCGTCAAACAGGAACTTGGAGTAGCCGTAGACGTTGAGCGGCTGCTCGTATTCGCGGGATTCGATAAAGTTGCTGGTACGGCCGCCGTAGGTGGCTGCGGAAGAGGCGTACAGGAACGGGATCTCGCGCTCCAGGCAGTAGTGAAGCAGCTCTTTGGAGTACTGATAGTTGTTGTCCATCATGTACTTGCCGTCCCACTCCGTGGTAGAGGAGCAGGCGCCTTCATGGAACACCGCTTCAATTTCGTCGCCGAACTCTTCGCCCGCCATAACCTGGATCAGGAAGTCTTCTTTGTCCATGTAATCAGCGATGTTCAGGTCAACCAGGTTCACAAACTTGGTGCCATCTTTCAGATTATCTACGACCAAAATGTCGGTAATGCCTTTGTCATTCAGGGCCTTGACGATATTGCTGCCGATAAACCCTGCGCCGCCGGTAACGATGATCATAACAGTAACCTTTGAAGTATGGAGTCCAGAGATAATCCGGACATGAATGCTTCTATCATATCACCACATGAGACAGGCTTCAGCCCTTCGCAAAAAAGGTGCTGGGCGAGCGTGATTTATGCTGCAAATAATTCATTCAGGCATGCATCATCTCGTATCAGCGTATAGCTTTGGGTAATATGTGCCAAATTTTGCCGAATCTGGAGAGTTGCAATGCGTGGTGATTTTTATCAACAGTTAACCAATAGCCTGGATACCGCTCGCGCGGAGGGGTTGTTTAAAGAAGAACGCATTATCACATCGGCGCAGCAGGCGGATATCACCGTCGGCGGCAACAGCGTGATTAACTTCTGCGCCAATAATTATCTCGGCCTTGCCAACCACCCGGAGCTGATTGCCGCGGCGAAAGCCGGTATGGACAGTCACGGCTTCGGCATGGCCTCCGTGCGCTTTATTTGCGGGACCCAGGACAGCCATAAAGCGCTTGAGAAGAAGCTGGCCGGGTTCCTCGGCATGGAAGATGCGATTCTCTACTCCTCCTGCTTTGACGCCAATGGCGGCCTGTTCGAAACCCTGCTGGGCGCGGAAGACGCCATTATCTCCGATGCCCTGAACCACGCGTCGATCATCGACGGCGTGCGCCTGTGTAAAGCGAAGCGCTTCCGCTACGCCAACAACGATATGCAGGAGCTGGAAGCGCGGCTGAAAGAGGCGCGTGAGGCCGGCGCGCGGCATGTGCTGATCGCCACCGACGGCGTGTTCTCCATGGACGGCGTGATTGCCAACCTGAAAGGCGTCTGCGACCTCGCGGATAAATACGACGCGCTGGTTATGGTCGACGACTCCCACGCCGTCGGCTTTGTCGGCGAAAACGGCCGCGGCTCCCACGAGTACTGCGAGGTGATGGGCCGGGTGGATATCATTACCGGTACCCTCGGTAAGGCGCTGGGCGGCGCATCCGGCGGCTATACCGCGGCGCGCAAAGAGGTGGTCGAGTGGCTGCGCCAGCGCTCGCGCCCGTATCTGTTCTCCAACTCGCTGGCCCCGGCGATCGTTGCCGCCTCTATCAAAGTGCTGGAGATGGTGGAATCCGGCGGCGAACTGCGCGACCGCCTGTGGTCCAACGCGCGCCTGTTCCGCGAAAAAATGACCGCCGCGGGCTTTACCCTGGCGGGCGCCGATCACGCCATCATTCCGGTGATGCTCGGCGAAGCGACCGTGGCGCAGAATTTTGCCCGCGAGCTGCAGAAAGAAGGTATTTACGTCACCGGATTCTTCTATCCGGTGGTACCAAAAGGCCAGGCGCGTATTCGCACCCAGATGTCTGCGGCGCATACCCCTGAACAAATTGAACGTGCGGTGGAAGCCTTTACCCGCATCGGCAAACAACTGGGCGTCATTGCCTGAGGGTGTGAGATGAAAGCGTTATCCAAACTGAAAGCGGAAGAAGGCATCTGGATGACCGACGTACCGGAACCGGAAGTCGGCCACAACGATCTGCTGATTAAAATCCGTAAGACCGCAATTTGCGGTACCGACGTACACATCTATAACTGGGACGAGTGGTCGCAGAAGACCATCCCGGTGCCGATGGTGGTAGGGCACGAATACGTCGGTGAAGTCGTGGGTATCGGTCAGGAAGTTCGCGGCTTTAAGCTGGGCGATCGCGTTTCCGGCGAAGGTCATATTACCTGCGGCCACTGTCGTAACTGTCGCGCCGGGCGTACTCACCTGTGCCGCAACACCATCGGGGTTGGCGTTAACCGTCCCGGCTGTTTTGCCGAGTATCTGGTGATCCCGGCCTTCAATGCCTTCAAAATTCCGGACAACATTTCTGACGATCTGGCGTCGATTTTTGACCCCTTTGGTAACGCCGTCCACACCGCGCTCTCCTTCGACCTCGTCGGCGAAGATGTGCTGGTTTCCGGCGCCGGCCCGATTGGCATCATGGCGGCGGCGGTCGCTAAGCACGTCGGCGCGCGCAACGTGGTGATCACCGACGTGAACGAGTACCGTCTGGGCCTTGCGCGTAAGATGGGCGTGACCCGCGCGGTTAACGTTGCGCAGGAGAGCCTTGCCGACGTGATGGCCGAACTGGGCATGACCGAAGGGTTCGACGTGGGTCTGGAGATGTCCGGCGCGCCGCCGGCGTTTCGTACCATGCTGGACACCATGAACCACGGTGGCCGTATTGCGATGCTCGGTATTCCGCCATCCGATATGTCCATCGACTGGACCAAAGTCATCTTCAAGGGGCTGTTCATCAAAGGGATTTACGGTCGCGAGATGTTTGAAACCTGGTACAAGATGGCGGCGCTGATCCAGTCTGGTTTAGACCTGTCGCCGATTATCACCCACCGTTTCGGCATTGATGATTTCCAGCAGGGCTTTGACGCGATGCGCTCAGGCCAGTCCGGTAAAGTGATTCTGAGCTGGGATTAAACGTCCGTTGTCCGCCGCGTTAGCAGACGAATACCCGTTTTGCTAACGCATATTCTGAGCGCCTGCGGGCGCTTTTTTATTGGGATGTGGATAACATTTCAAGCGTACTTCATCGTAAAAGCACTATTTCTAAATCGATTTTTTGCCCGGTCGTTTATACAGTTTGTTTACCCATGTTTTAACCTTATAAACGCTATGTCTAAACTCGCCGTCTGCCTGCTAACCTATGACTCCGCCCGCCTGCTGAGGGACGTTTTGCCGCCGCTATTACAGGTGGCGGATGAGTGTATCGTCGTTGATTCGGGCAGCACGGATGCGACGCTGGATATCTGCCGGCAGTTCGGGCTGCAGGTCCATCACCACGCCTATACCTCCCACGGGGCGCAGATGAACTACGCCACGGCGCTGGCCAGCCATGACTGGGTGCTGTGTATGGATAGCGACGAAATCCTCGATGCCGAGACGGTGGCCGCCATTCTAAGGCTCAAAGTCGGGCAGGAGAACGCTCCTGACTGCGCGTGGCGCCTGCCGCGCTACTGGTATGTGCTGGGGGAGGCGGTCAGAACCATTTACCCCGTTTCATCGCCGGATTACCCGGTCCGCTTGTTCAACCGCACCGTAGCGGCCTTTAACGATCGCCCGGTGGACGATCGCGTCGTCGGCTACGGCCGCTCAATCAGGCTGCCCGGCCGCGTGCGTCACGATACCTTCTACTCGCTGCATGAAGTGTTTCATAAGCTCAATAGCTATACCACCCGGCTGGTGAAGTACCAGAAGATCAGGCCGTCGCTGAGCCGCGCCGCTATCAGCGCGATTGGTGCGTTTTTTAAGTGGTATCTGTTCAGCGGGGCGTGGCGTCGCGGGAAGGTGGGGCTGGTGACCGGACTGTACGCCACCTTCTACAGCTTCCTGAAATATTTTAAAGCCTGGTATGCCGAGGGGGATAAACGGGAGCCCGCGGCGGAAAAGCGCCCGGGTTCCCGATCCCTCTAGTTCGTCGGCGTATCCCAGCCCTGCCATTTCAGCTGGTAATACTGCACCAGCGCGCTCTGGCTAATGCTTTCGCTGAGGATGCTAAAGAACCGGCTGGCGTACACCGGTTCAGGCGGATGCTTCGGCTTGCAGTACTTCACGCCGCGGAACGGATTATGCGGCTTCGTTGGCGGGACGGTCTGCGACGGCGGCGCGGTATTTGGCGTGGAGGTATCCACCTGCGGCTCGTTGAGCAGGCTGCTCGGGCGCACGAGGGTAATGTCCGACGGCAGGCTATAGACCATCTGCTGCAGCACGCGCACCGTGGTGGGGTGCGGATGGCCGATAGCAATCGCCGAACCGTTACGCCGCGCCAGGGCGATGGCCCGGTTGAACTGAACGCGGATATCCGCTTCATTCTGCGTATCGTCGAGGAACACCTTGCGCTTAATCACCTTCACCCCGGTACCCTGCGCGGCACGCATCGCCTGGCTATTGCCGATGGTCACGCTGTCGAGGAAGTAGAGATTGTAGCGTTCCAGTGCCTGCATCACCTTCTGCATACCGAACAGGCTGGAGGTCATCGCGCTGCCCATGTGGTTGTTCAGCCCCACGGCGTACGGCACTTTGCCATAGGCTTCACGGATGATGCGCTCGATCTCCGCGCTGCTCATATCCGGGCGCAGGGTGTCTTTTTCCAGCGGCTGTTTGCTGAGCGGCGCCATCGGCAGGTGAATGAGCACCTCATGGCCGAGGCCGTGCGCTTTGGTCGCCATTTCACGGGCGTGCGGAGCGTTAGGTAACACGGCGACGGAGACGGTGGCCGGCAGCGCCAGCACCTGATTTTCCGTCTGTGGACGATAGCCAAAGTCGTCAATAACAATGGAGAGTTTGCCAGCAAAAGCTGGCGCTGCGAAAGCCAGCGTACCGGCTACCGCGAGTGCAATTCTGCGAAATTGAAGCAAAACTTATCTTCCCAACCACGGCTGTGGATTGACCGCCTGACCCTGGCGACGAATTTCGAAATAGAGCGACGGACGGCCTTGACCGCCGCTGCTGCCAACGAGGGCAATCGCCTGGCCCGCCCGGACCTGAGTCCCGACGCTAACCAGCGCGCTTTGATTATAGCCGTAGAGGCTCATATCGCCTTTACCGTGCTCAACGACCACCACCAGGCCGTAGCCCTGCAGCCAGTCGGCGAGGATCACCCGGCCATCGGCTATCGCTTTGACCTCGGTGCCTTCAGACGCGGCGATAACCATCCCCTTCCAACGTAGTTCACCTTGCAGCTGTTCGCCATAGCGGTGAAGCAGCGTGCCGCGAACCGGCCAGTAGGCCTGGCCGCGCGGCGAACCCAGTCCGCCGGTACGGGATATCAGCGAACGTTCGCTTTCAGATGGTTTGTAGGTGGTGCCTTTGCGGGAGGCATCCTGCTGGCGATCGCGGACCGCCTGCGCTTCGCGGGCTTCGCGCTCCGCGCGAGCCTTAGCCGCCGCTTCTGCCTGGGCAACGCGACCGCGCAGACGCGATTCGTTGGCCCGCATTTCGCCCAGCTGCTGTTGCCCCTGCTGAATGGAGGATTCGAGGCCTGAAAGCGTCTTTTTACGCTCGTTACGCGCCTGCTCAAGCTTGGCCTGCTGCGCGCGCTGCTCGTAGACCAGCGTTTGCTGCTGGCTCTGCTTCTCTTCCAGCTCAGCTTTTTGCGCGGTGACTTCTTCGCGCGTTTGCTTCAGCTGCGCGATGGTCTCCTGGCGGGCCTGGTTGAGATAACCGTAGTAGGCCTGGATACGCTGGTTGCGCTGGCCTTCCTCGCCGCTGAGGATCATCTGCATGCCGGTGTGCGGCCCCTGACGAAACGCGGCGTCCAGCTGGGCGGAGAGGTTGCGCTCCTGCAAGGCGCGCTGGCGCTCCAGTTTGGCGATAGAGGCGTTCATCTCGTCAATCTGCTTGTTCAGCTGGGTCAGGGTGGCCTGGGTTTCACGCAGCTTGCGGGCGGCGGCGGAGATGGCTTCTTCCTGGGTCTTTAGCTGAGCGAGCAGGGAAGAGCGCTGCTGCTGCTGCTGCTGTATCGCACGCTGTTTAGCGGCAATATCGGCCTGAATGGATTTTAGCTGATCGCGATCGTCCGCGTGGGCAGGTACGGCGCACAGCAATACGCCAGCGCTAAACGCGCTGGCGTAAAGAACGGATCGCACCGTGGTTGCGATCCATGTATTTGAATAAGTCGCCTTTCCCCTCATGGGGAAGGATTATTCCACGATGAACAGCGGCTTGCCAGTCATCTCTTGCGGGATTTCCATTCCCATCAGCGACAGCATGGTCGGCGCGATATCGGAAAGTTTGCCATCTGCGGCCGCTTTCACGGTTTTATCACCGACGTAGATCAGCGGTACCGGCAGGTTGGTGTGGGCAGTATGAGCCTGTCCGGTAGAAGGGTCGCGCATCTGCTCAGCGTTGCCGTGATCGGCGGTGATCAGCAGCTGGCCGCCAGCGGCTTCGACTGCGTTAACCACCTGATCGACACAGTTATCCAGCGTTTCAACGGCTTTAATCGCCGCTTCCATGACCCCGGTATGGCCGACCATATCGCCGTTTGGATAGTTGCAGATGATGGTGTCGTACTCGCCGCCTTTGATGGCCGCAACCAGTTTTTCAGTCAGCTCGGCGGAGCTCATTTCCGGCTGCAGATCGTAGGTCGCGACTTTCGGGGAGTTGATCAAAATACGCTCTTCGCCTTTAAACGGCTCTTCGACGCCGCCGTTGAAGAAGAAGGTGACGTGCGCGTATTTTTCCGTTTCGGAGATACGCAGCTGCGTTTTATCGTTTTTCGCCATCCACTCGCCGAAGGTGTTTTCCAGAGAAGCCGGCGGGTAGGCGCAGGCGACTTTGATATCCGCGGCGTATTCGGTCAGCATCACGAAATCGAGCTTAACCGTTTTCTTACGCGCAAAGCCGTCGAAATCAGCGTTGACGAAGGCGCGGGTGATTTCACGGGCGCGGTCGGCGCGGAAGTTCATGAAAATCAGCGCATCGCCGTCTTCCATTGCCGCATCGGCCTGGCCGGCGGCGCGAATGACCGTGGCTTTGACGAATTCGTCGTTTTCATCACGCGCGTAGGCGGCCTGCAGGCCGGCAACGGCGCTATCGGCCTGGAACTCGCCCTGTGCCAGGGTCATCAGGTTGTACGCCTGCTCGACGCGATCCCAGCGGTTGTCGCGGTCCATCGCGTAGTAGCGACCGATAATAGAGGCCACGCGGCCTTTACCGAGGGCGGCAAATTTGTCTTCGAACTTCGCCAGCGTTTTTTCCGCGCTGCGCGGCGGAGTATCGCGGCCGTCGAGGAACGCGTGCAGGTAGATTTTTTCCGCGCCGCGCTCCGCTGCCAGCTCAACCATCGCCATGATGTGGTCTTCGTGGCTGTGAACGCCGCCGGGAGACATCAGGCCCATGATGTGAACCGCTTTGCCCGCCGCCGCCGCTTTGTCTACCGCCGCGGTCAGTACCGGGTTAGCAAAGAACGTCCGCTCTTTGATTTCAACATCGAGACGGGTCAGGTCCTGGTAAACGATACGACCGGCGCCAAGGTTAACGTGGCCCACTTCGGAGTTGCCCATCTGGCGATCCGGCAGGCCCACTTCGAGGCCTGAAGCATCAATCAGCAGATGAGGACGTTTCGCCCACAGCGCGTCCATAACGGGGGTTTTTGCGCTATAAATAGCGTTATCTTGCTGCTCTTCACGGTAGCCATAGCCATCCAGAATGACCAGTACCATAGGTTTTTTAGAAACCGACATTGCGACAACCTCATGCTCAAAGACAGAAAATTTGCGTAATTTTACTACAGCTGAATCGATCAAATCACCGTAAAAGATCAAAGAAAGAGAGCGGCCGGGCCGCAGGGGAGCGGCAAGGGGGAATTTTTTTCGTGGCGTGCCGCAGAAAATGCATTACATCACGCTCACTGGCTGTATTTGCCGCAATGCACAGGTATACTCCTTGCCTGGTTTTTTTATCACTTAGTCGGGAGTTGTAACCCCCCATGCAAGAAATTATGCAATTCGTCGGCCGTCACCCCGTCCTGAGCATCGCGTGGATCGCGCTGCTGGGTGCGGTGCTGTTCACCACCTTTAAAGGGCTGACGTCGAAAATTAAAGTCATTACCCGTGGTGAAGCGACGCGTCTGATCAACAAAGAAGATGCGGTCGTTGTTGACCTGCGTCAGCGTGACGATTTCCGTAAAGGCCACATTGCCGGCTCCCTCAACCTGCTGCCGAGCGATATCAAGGCAAATAACGTGGGTGAGTTGGAAAAGCACAAAGCACAACCCATTATAGTGGTAGACGGTTCCGGTATGCAGGCGCAAGACCCTGCGAGCGCGCTGAATAAAGCCGGATTCGAGAAGGTCTTTGTACTGAAAGAAGGCATTGCCGGCTGGAGCGGTGAAAACCTTCCGCTGGTACGCGGCAAATAATTTACCCCACGCCTTTATGACGTAGCAGGGTTCCCTCCTTGCGGCTAGCCGCTGGGGGAGCGCCTTGCCTGCGGCCTAAAATCCTCAGGGTAAAAACAGGAGTGAAGTCATGGCCAATATTGATATCTATACCAAAGCGACCTGCCCGTTCTGCGTGCGTGCTAAAGCACTGCTGAACAGCAAAGGCGTGACGTTCAACGAGCTGCCGATCGATGGCAACGCGACGAAGCGTGAAGAGATGATCCAACGCAGCGGTCGGACCACGGTTCCGCAGATTTTTATTGATGAACAGCACATTGGCGGCTGTGACGACTTGTATGCGCTTGATTCACGTGGTGGACTTGATCCCCTGCTGCGCTAATTTTGCGTCCACCCAGGCCGGGTAGGCGTATTTAAGGACAACACGAAAGGGTTTTACTATGTCAGAACAAAACAGCACCGAAATGACTTTCCAGATCCAGCGTATTTATACCAAGGATATCTCCTTCGAAGCGCCGAATGCTCCGCAAGTTTTCCAGAAAGATTGGCAGCCGGAAGTTAAACTTGATCTGGATACCGCTTCCAGCCAGCTGGCTGAAGGCGTCTATGAAGTGGTGCTGCGTGTGACCGTAACCGCCGCGTTGGGCGAAGAAACCGCATTCCTGTGTGAAGTACAGCAGGGCGGTATTTTCTCCATCGAAGGCATTGACGGCAACCAGATGGCGCATTGCCTCGGCGCATACTGCCCGAACATCCTGTTCCCGTATGCGCGTGAGTGCATTACCAGCCTGGTTTCTCGCGGTACCTTCCCGCAACTGAACCTTGCGCCAGTGAACTTCGATGCGCTGTTCATGAACTATCTGCAGCAGCAGGCTGGCGAAGGTGCCGAACAACATCAGGATGCCTGATGAACGAACTTAATGCTGCAATGACTGTGATCGGTGCCGGCTCTTACGGCACCGCTCTTGCCATCACCCTGGCAAGAAATGGCCATCACGTTGTGCTCTGGGGCCATGACCCTAAGCACATCGCGACGCTGCAAAACGATCGCTGCAACGCCGCTTTTCTTCCCGACGTTCCCTTCCCCGATACGCTGCATCTGGAGAGCGACCTGTCGACCGCCCTTGCCGTCAGTCGCGATATTCTGGTTGTCGTTCCGAGCCACGTCTTTGGCCAGGTTCTGCGCCAGATTAAGCCGCTGATGCGTGCCGACTCGCGCCTGGTGTGGGCGACGAAAGGTCTCGAAGCCGAAACCGGTCGCCTGCTGCAGGACGTCGCGCGGGAAGCGCTGGGGGAAGATATTCCGCTGGCGGTGATCTCCGGCCCGACCTTTGCGAAAGAGCTGGCCGCAGGGCTGCCGACGGCCATCTCCCTGGCCGCGACGGATCCGCAGTTTGCCGACGATCTCCAGCACCTGCTGCACTGCGGTAAAAGTTTCCGCGTCTATATCAATCCGGACTTTATTGGCGTCCAGCTTGGCGGCGCGGTGAAAAACGTTATCGCCATTGGCGCCGGGATGTCCGACGGTATCGGCTTTGGCGCCAATGCGCGTACCGCGCTGATTACCCGTGGTCTGGTCGAGATGTCTCGCCTGGGCGCGGCGCTGGGCGCCGATCCGGAAACCTTTATGGGGATGGCGGGTCTGGGCGATTTGGTCCTGACCTGTACCGACAACCAGTCGCGTAACCGTCGCTTTGGCATGATGCTCGGTGAGGGCATGGATGTACAAAGCGCGCAGGATAAGATTGGTCAGGTGGTTGAAGGCTACCGCAATACCAAGGAAGTTCGCGTTCTGGCACAGCGTTTAGGTGTCGAAATGCCAATAACCGAGGAAATTTATCAGGTATTGTATTGCGGAAAAATTGCGCGCGAGGCAGCATTGACCCTATTAGGTCGCGCACGCAAGGACGAGCGCAGCAATTAGCCTTAAAGGAACCTTTGTCACCTCGATGACCCGGTCAGCATAGAACTGGCCGGTCATTATGCTATCGCCTGGAGTCAGCAATGCCGTGTGAAGAACTGGATATCGTCTGGAATAATATTAAAGCCGAAGCCCGGGCTTTAGCTGACTGTGAGCCGATGCTTGCCAGTTTCTACCACGCCACGCTGCTTAAGCATGAAAACCTCGGCAGCGCCCTGAGCTATATGCTGGCTAACAAGCTGGCCTCGCCGATTATGCCCGCCATTGCGATTCGTGAAGTGGTGGAAGAGGCCTATGCCGCCGACCCGGAGATGATCGCCGCCGCCGCCTGTGATATTCAGGCCGTGCGTACTCGCGACCCGGCGGTCGATAAATACTCCACGCCGCTGCTGTACCTCAAAGGCTTTCACGCGCTGCAGGCCTACCGCATCGGGCACTGGCTGTGGAATCAGGGCCGGCGTGCGCTGGCCATTTTCCTGCAAAACCAGGTTTCCGTCTCATTCCAGGTCGATATCCACCCGGCGGCGAATATTGGCCGTGGGATCATGCTCGACCACGCTACCGGCATTGTGGTTGGCGAAACGGCGGTGATCGAGAACGACGTCTCAATTCTGCAATCCGTTACCCTCGGCGGTACCGGTAAAACCAGCGGCGATCGCCATCCGAAAATCCGCGAAGGCGTGATGATTGGCGCCGGAGCCAAGATCCTCGGCAATATCGAAGTGGGACGCGGGGCCAAAATCGGCGCCGGTTCCGTGGTGCTGCAGCCCGTTCCGCCGCATACTACCGCCGCCGGCGTTCCGGCGCGCATCGTCGGCAAGCCGGAGAGCGATAAGCCGGCGATGGATATGGATCAGCACTTTAACGGCATCCACCATACGTTTGAGTACGGCGACGGGATCTAGCGTCGGGCTATCTTAGCTGCCCGCCTGAACCCGGGCGGTGCTCACCCTCCTCACGCGCTGCGTGTACGCGGCGGCGATTCGCGGTCCCTGTTCAATCTGACTGCGCCGATAGCGTCGAGCATTGCGGACTGGCTACTTAACCCGCATAAAGCGCAGCGCGCCGCAGTCCGGGAATGGCCAGGCTTAGCTACGCAGCACCGCGCCCGGATACCCCAGCTGGCGCCAGGCTTCATACACCACCACCGACACCGCGTTTGACAGGTTCATGCTGCGGCTGTCCGGCATCATCGGAATACGGATTTTCTGCTGCGGCGGCAGCGCGTCAAGAATGCTGGCCGGCAGACCGCGCGTTTCCGGGCCAAACAGCAAAAAATCACCGTCCTGATAGCTCACCGCGCTGTGGGCGGGCGTGCCTTTGGTGGTCAGCGCGAACAGGCGCTGCGGCCTGGCGCTGTCGACAAAAGCCGCATAGTCGCGATGTCGCTGAACGGCGGTAAACTCGTGGTAATCCAGCCCGGCCCGGCGCAGACGCTTATCGTCCCAGGCGAAGCCCATCGGCTCGATGATATGCAGGCTAAAGCCGGTGTTGGCGCACAGGCGGATAATATTGCCGGTGTTCGGCGGGATCTCTGGTTCGAATAGTACAATGTTCAGCATGCTGCCCTGTCTCATTAGGCTCTTGATGGCGGGGGCAGAATAGCAGATATTTCCCCGGCCCTCATCCCTGCGGGAGAGCGCCGGGCGGGCGGATTACGCGGCGTTACCCGGCTTGAGCGCGCTGAAGGTCTGCAGCGCTTCGGCGTTTTGCACCAGCGAGTCGCGGCTGATTTCGCCGATGGTTTTGGTTCCGGTCAGGGTCATCGCCACCTTCATCTCTTTTTCAATCAGGTTCAGCAAATTCGCGACCCCCTGCTTGCCGTGCGTCGCCAGGGCGTACAGATAGGCGCGGCCGAGCAGCACGCTGTCGGCGCCCAGCGCAATCATCCGCACCACGTCGAGACCGTTGCGAATCCCGCTGTCGGCAAGAATAGCGATATCGCCCTTCACCGCGTCGGCAATGGCGGGCAGCGCGCGGGCGGAGGAGAGAACGCCGTCGAGCTGGCGGCCACCGTGGTTAGAAACCACGATCCCGTCGGCGCCGAAGCGCACCGCATCGCGCGCATCCTGCGGATCGAGGATCCCCTTGATCACCATCGGGCCGTCCCAGAATTCGCGGATCCACTCGAGGTCTTTCCACGAAATAGACGGATCGAAGTTGTTGGCCAGCCAGCCGATATAGTCCTCAAGGCCGGTCGGTTTACCGAGATAGGCGGAGATATTGCCGAGGTCGTGCGGGCGGCCGTTTAGGCCAACGTCCCATGCCCACTGCGGGTGGGTCATTGCCTGCCAGTAGCGGCGCATCGCCGCATTTGGGCCGCTCATTCCGGAATGAGCGTCGCGGTAGCGGGCCCCCGGCGTCGGCATATCAACGGTAAAGACCAGCGTGGAGCAGCCCGCGGCCTTCGCGCGCTCCAGCGCGTTGCGCATAAAGCCGCGATCGCGCAGGACGTACAGCTGGAACCACATCGGGCGCTTGATGGTCGGGGCGACCTCTTCAATCGGGCACACGGAAACGGTAGAAAGGGTAAACGGAATGCCTTTATCATCCGCCGCGCCCGCCGCCTGCACTTCGCCGCGGCGGGCGTACATTCCGCACAGCCCGACCGGCGCCAGCGCCACCGGCATGGAGAGCTTCTCTTTGAAGAGCGTGGTTTCCAGGCTCAGGTCCGACATATTTTTCAGCACCCGCTGGCGCAGGGCCACGTCGGAGAGGTCCTCAACGTTGCGGCGCAGCGTGTGCTCGGCGTAGGCTCCGCCGTCGATATAGTGGAACAGGAACGGCGGCAGGATACGCTGTGCGGCGGCGCGGTAGTCGCTGGCGGCTGAAATAATCATCACGAGTTCTCCCTGGAATTTTCATTGTGGTCACCGGGCAGGCGGGTAATGCGTGCCTGGCGGGCCTGGTCTTCATCAAAATGTTTAATCGTGGCGTGGACAAAGCCCAAATGGGCCATCATCGCCTGCCGCGCGCCCTCGGCGTCAGCGGCAAAAATAGCGTCCATCACGGCCTGATGCTGTTCGGTCAGGCGGGCGAAAACCGGCGGCACAAGGTACATCCGCTGGCGGCTCTCCTTGACCGACGACTGCAGAAGGTCGAAAAAGCCGCGCATGGTTTGCAGCAGTACCACGTTGTGCGACGCCTCGGCAATCGCCAGGTGGAAGCGGACGTCAGCCTGGGAGGCCAGATCCGGGTCTTCGCTCTGGGTGGCTTCAAAGCACAGGCGGATTTTCTCTTTTTCAGCATCGGTTGCCCTCATTGCGGCATGCCAGGCGGTACTGGCCTCAATGGCGTGGCGGGCTTCGAGAATATCAAAACTGTAGTCGGGGTCGTCGGCGAGCAGCGTTTTCAGCGGCTGCACGATATTCTGTTCCGACCACGCCTCGTGCTGCCAGCGGACAAAGGTTCCGCCGCCGCGCCGGCTCAGCAGGAGCCCTTCGTTAACCAGCATCGCCAGCGCCTCGCGCAGCGAGTTACGCGACACGCCGAGCTGGGCGGCCAGCTGCCTTTCGGCGGGCAGTCGCATGCCCGCCTCGAGGTTTTGTTCTTCAATCAGCTCCCGCACGCGCTGGGCTACGTCGTCGGCGAGGCGCTTAGGCATCACTATCACGGGATCATCCAGGTTAAGACGTAGGCCTGCAGCGTGGTGATGACGCCGACCATACAGGTAAAGATCAGGCTATGTTTTACGGTAAAGCGGAACAGGTCGGACTCCCTACCCACCAGGCCTACCGCCGCACAGGCGATGGCGATGGACTGCGGGGAGATCATCTTCCCGGTGACTCCGCCGGTGGTGTTGGCGGCAACCAACAGGATATCGGAGACGCCAATTTGCTGGGCCGCGGTGGCCTGCAGCGCGGCGAACAGCGCGTTCGACGAGGTATCTGAACCGGTCAGGAACACCCCCAGCCAGCCGAGGAACGGCGAGAAGAAGGTAAACGCGTGGCCGGTATGCGCCAGGGCGAGCGCCAGCGTCGACGACAGTCCGGAGTAGTTGGAGATAAACGCGAACGCCAGAACCATGCCGATGGAGTAAATCGGCAGCGCCAGCTCCTTGAGCGTGCTGCCAAAGGTGATCAGCGCGTCTTTCGGCTTCATGCGCAGCCAGACCACGGAAAGTATCGCCGCGAACAGAATGGCGGTACCGGTCGCCGACAGCCAGTCGAATTTATACACCGCGGCGTAAGGCGTCGCGGCGCTGACCACCGGCGGCATGCGCGCGACCATCTTATCGAGGAACGGCACGGAGATATTGATCACGAAGTCGTACATCGCTCCGCCCGGCGCAAACAGGGCCTTAAACGGCGGGATGCTCCACAGCGTGACGGTGGCTGTCAGGAACAGGAACGGCGACCAGGCGCGAACAATCTGTCCGGCGGTGTAATGCGTGCGCGCCAGGGTTTGATCGACCTGCGCGGCGCCCATATCGCCAAAGCGGAAGATGCGCACCGGCTGCCAGCGCTTGAGGAACAGGGTCAGGCAGACCAGCGATACCAGCGAGGAGATGATATCCGGCAGCTCCGGGCCAAGGAAGTTTGAGCTGAGGTATTGCGCAATCGCAAAGGAGCCGCCGGCGACCATGACCGCAGGCCAGGTCTCTTTGACGCCGCGCCAGCCGTCCATAATCGCCATAATCCAGAACAGCACGATGATCGTCAGGAACGGCAGCTGGCGTCCGACCATCTGGCCGATGGCGAAGCTGTCGATACCGGTGACCTGGCCGGCGACCAGTATGGGGATCCCCATCGCACCGAAAGCGACCGGTGCGGTGTTAACGATCAGGCACAGGCCCGCGGCGTACAGAGGGTTAAAGCCGAGACCCACCAGCAGCGCGGCGGTAATCGCCACCGGAGCACCAAAGCCCGCAGCCCCTTCAAGGAAGGCGCCGAAGGAGAAGCCGACGATCAGCATCTGCAGGCGCTGGTCGGGGGTAATGGAGAGAATTGACGAGCGGATAATCTCGAACTGCCCGGTCTTCACCGAAATTTTGTAGACGAATACGGCGGCAATAATAATCCAGGCGATGGGCCACAGGCCGTAGAAGAAGCCGTAGACCACCGAGGTCAGCGCGCGATCGACCGGCATTTTATAGAACAGTAGCGCCACTGTCAGCGCGATCGCGACGGTCCAGGTGGCGGCAACGTACCCTTTGAGCTTGAGCTTTATCAGGGCAAAAAAGAAAAACAGAATCGGTAGCGATGCGATAAAGCTTGAGAGCCAGATATTACCGGCCGGATCGTAATTTTGTTGCCAGATGCTCATGCAGGTCTCCATCGGGCCACCACGATGCTGTGCTGAGTCTGCGCTCCTTGCAGGTCACATCATTTGTAAAATTGGCCCAGCCAAAAGGGTGTTGTAGGGGTAGCGACAACGAATGGTTAACCAAATGTTATTAATGAGCAATATGGTTGTGACGAAAAATGATGGATATGTGAACTATTTGACGGTTTAAGAAATAATTGGTTGGGCCAATCAGGGCGAGGTTAGGAGGAAGCGTCTTGAGAATGGAAAATCCCCTCTCCTGGCGGAGAGGGAAGGGGGATCAGAAGGCGATTTTAGAGAAGCCGGTCATTTCCGTGAGCTTCATTTCGCGACCCAGCGCGGTCATCGGGTGAACGATAACCAGGCCGCGAACGCTTTTTTTCAGCTTACCCATATCGGCCTGCTCTTTTTTGGTGATCGCACGGCGGTGCGGCAGGCTCATCAGCTTTTGCGCTTCTTTGCTCAGCTTCTGGCCCTGAACGTCGCGCAGGCGCACGATTTCCGCTTCAATGGTCTCTTTTTCTTTGTCCAGCTCGGCGTATTTGTCCGCAGCTTCAACCAGCGACATATCGGCCTGCTGATGACGGATGGCGTCGAGACGGTCGCTCAAACGCTTGATTTCATTCTTTTCGACTTCATTCATGGTGATTTAATCTATTAATAAAGGGGGTTCGACGCCATATAGTATGGGCTGTGAGTGCTGTTGTGGGTAGTTATTTATCGAAATCCCGCGGCTTTTTCCCGCGAAGTATCCTGCAAGGTAAATTATAGTCAATTGAATAATAAAGGTATTATTAATAAAATGGCGCTAAGTTTCGATTCTGTGAAGCTCGACGAAACATAAGCACGTTTTCCTTAACCTCGACCCTTTTTTTAGCTAATTCTTAATATGAGTATCCTTAAGAAGAGGAGGGTATAATGGCGAAAATTGGCGACGGCGTACCGCATATTATCGATAAGACGGTTGATTTTATGGCTTCAAGCCAGGCTTTTATGGAGTATCTGAAGAAATGCCCGCGCTTGCAGCACGTGCCGCGCGATATTCCGCAGAATAAAGAGGCGCTGTTTCTCAGTCGTCTGGAGTATTACAGGCAGCTGTATCGGCCAACCTGCGATGAGCATGAGCGGGAGTCAGAGCGTTAGTTTCTGAAAAGCTTTTTTTAAGCTGATTCTCGAAATCAGCTCGGTCAGAGACAGCATCATCGTTGAGCGTACAACCTGCTGGTAGCGCAGCTTCTGCATTGCCAGCAGTTCCTCATCGCTCTCATCAAACAGCGGCAGAGGCGGCAGCGCGCTGACGCAGTGCAGCTCACCAAAAGGCCCGAGGATCTCGTCGTCGGTAAAACCGTACTCGTTGCCGTCGTGGTTGAGCTCTTCGCGCAGGGCCATAAGCAGCTCGGCGTCTTCGTATTCGGCGCGACTAATCACCCCAAGGCCGTAAATCAGCTTCAGGCGCACGGAAAGGTCGCCCAGCGGCCCGTCGCCGTCCAGCAACGGTTCCACTGCGTATTTCACCGCGTAATCATCTTTGCGGAATACCTGAAGCACCAGGATATTAACCGCCTCAGTGAGTAGCTCGACGGCGGCGATCAGGAAGCTTCGTACGGTTTTGCCAGCATTCAGACGCTCAAGCACGCGGTTTTCAAATGCCTGTGTTTCTTCCATTATTGCCTGCATATCTGACAGGAGTAGTAGTGGGCGCGGTTCGTGCCGCGCCTGTTCGTGCCTCATTTGATGGCGTTATAGTCGTTAACGGCCTCCAGCACCACGTCGCTTGCGGCATCCAGACCGGAAATCTGTGCCAGCGCAGCCTGCGGGCCTTTCTCGGCAATCAGCGCTGCCAGCTCCTGCGCCTGCGGGTCTTCAGCGCAGCGGAAATGCATCGCAGCGGCGATCCCCTGCACCAGGTTTCGGTGCGGCAGAGCATATTCCAGCGTGCCGAGCAGCGGCTTAATCAGGCGGTCGCCCGCGCTGAGTTTACGCAGCGGCTGGCGGCCAACGCGCTCAACGTCATCTTTCAAGTACGGGTTCTCGAAACGACCAAGAATCTTCTGGATATAGGCGGCGTGCTTCTGGGCATCAAAGCCGTAGCGTTTGATCAGTACCGCGCCGCTCTCTTCCATGGCCCCTTTGACGACGGCGCGAATTTTCTCATCGAGGATCGCGTCGCGGATCGTCTGGTGACCCGCCAGTTTTCCGAGGTAGGCGGTTATAGCATGTCCGGTGTTTAAGGTGAATAGCTTACGCTCGACAAATGCCATCAGGTTGTCGGTTAACTCCATGCCCGGAATGGCGGGTAGAGCGCCCTTAAACTGGGTTTTATCGACAATCCATTCGCTGAAGGTCTCCACGGTGACTTCCAGCGGATCGTGGGTCGCGGACGCGGACGGCGGCACAATACGGTCAACGGCGGAATCGACGAAGCCAACGTGGGCTTCAACCCAGGCTTTGTCCTCTTCGGCCAGCGCGTTAAAGACGTGGCCCTTCAGCTGGCTGGTTCCGCGTACCATATTTTCACAGGCAATGATGTTCAGCGGGGCTTCAATCCCCTGCGCCTTACGCTTTACCAGCCCTTTAGCGATGGCCGGGGCGATGCGCTCCAGCACGACCGGGCCGACGGCGGTGGTGACCAGGTCAACGCTGGCAATCAGCTCAACGACCTCATCGCCGATGCTGCTCACGGCGTTGACGCCGGATACGGTATCCACCTGCTCATTTTCGCCGACCACATGAACCTGATAGCTATGACGGGCGTTAAGGGCATCCAGAACGACCTGATTCACATCGGCAAATGTTAAGGTGATCCCCGCGTCGGCCAGCAGTTTACCGATAAAGCCACGCCCGATATTACCTGCGCCAAAATGTAATGCTTTCATAGTATTAACCTTCAATTAATGTTTTTACCTGAGAGGGCTGGGGTGAGGCTTTTCCCTCACCCTAACCCTCTCTCCGGCATGCGGAGAGAGGCCTGTCTCTTTCTCGTTATCCCGGACGCCGGCGTCAGCGCCGCGTCCGGGCAAGGGGCTACGCTTTGTTCAGCAGCGCCAGCACTTCTTCTACGCTGGTGGTATGCGTCAGGCGCTCAATCACCGTCTCATCGTCCAGCGCGTTGGTCAGGCTGGTGATGACCTGGATGTGTTCGTTGTTGCGGGCGGCGATGCCGATGACCAGACGGGCAATGTCATCTTCCTCTTCGCCAAAACGAACGCCCTGCGGATACTGACAGAACACCACGCCGGTTTTCAGAACGCGATCTTTCGCTTCGATAGTGCCGTGCGGTACCGCGATGGATTCACCCAGATAGGTGGAGGTCAGCTTTTCGCGATCCAGCATCGCCTGCACGTATTCCGGTTCAACGTAGCCGCCTTTAACCAGCTGCTCACCGGCAAAGAGAATGGCTTCTTCTTTGGTCGCCGCGTGACGACCGAGGAAGATATTTTCCGCCCCGAGCCTGAACAGGTGAGTATCGGCAGCGTCAAAGCTGTCCTTCAGGCTGCCGCGAACCTTCTCTTCGTTATCGGTATGACGCTGCGCCGCGACCAGGCGTTCGGTCAGGCTGGTGTACAGGCCGCTGTCGAGGAAGTTGGTCAGCGAAATATGCTGAGCCTGCGGTACCTGGCGCATGGCGCGCTCAGTCAGGTCGCGGTGGGTAATCACCAGGTCAACGTCAGGCGGCAGGTTGTTAATCGCACAGTTGGTGACGGAGATATTGCCCAGTCCCGCATCCTGTACTTTCTTACGCAGCACGCCTGCACCCATGGCGCTGGAACCCATACCGGCATCGCAGGCAACGATGATTTTGCGTACGTGGCTCAGGTCGTTAGTAACATCGCCGGCGGCCAGCGGCGTCGCCGCGCCTTTGGAAGCTGACTTCATATCCTGCATACGGCGGGTGGCCGCATCGATATCATCTTCTTCTTTCACTTTGCTGGTTTTCAGCAGAATGGCGGAGACCACGAAGGAGACGGCCATAGCGGCAACAATCGCCGCGATGTTGGCAAAATAGGCACCTTTCGGCGTCATTGCCAGCACCGCCAGGATGGAGCCCGGAGAAGCCGGAGACACCAGACCACCGTTGAGGATAGTCAGGGTGAACACGCCGGTCATACCGCCGAGGATAACGGCGAGGATCAGACGCGGGTTCATCAGCACGTACGGGAAGTAAATTTCGTGAATACCGCCGAGGAAGTGGATGATTGCCGCGCCGCCCGCGGACTGCTTGGCATTACCGCGACCAAAGAACATGTACGCCAGCAGCACGCCCATCCCCGGACCCGGGTTCGCTTCAATCAGGAAGAAGATTGATTTGCCCAGCTCGTGGGACTGCTGAATGCCCAGCGGCGAGAAGATACCGTGGTTGATGGCGTTATTGAGGAACAGGATTTTCGCCGGTTCTACGAAGATAGACGCCAGCGGCAGCATGTCGTGCACCACCATGAAGTTAACGCCCGCCGCCAGTATTTTGGACAGGACTTCAACCGCAGGGCCAATGCCGAGAAACGCCAGAATCGCCAGGATCATCCCGATGATGCCGGCGGAGAAGTTGTTCACCAGCATCTCGAAACCGGACTTAATCTTACCGTCTACCCAGCTGTCAAAATGCTTAATCGCCCAGCCGCCCAGCGGACCGGCAATCATTGCGCCGAGGAACATCGGCATATCCGCGCCGACGATCACGCCCATAGTGGTAATCGCGCCGACCACGCCGCCGCGCTCGCCGCCAATCAGCTTACCGCCGGTGTAACCGATCAGCAGCGGCAGCAGGTAGGTAATCATCGGGCCGACCAGCTTCGCCAGCGTTTCGCTTGGCAGCCATCCTGTCGGAATGAATAGGGCGGTGATGATACCCCACGCGATAAACGCGCCGATATTTGGCATCACCATATTGCTAAGGAAACGACCAAAGCTTTGCACCTTGATCTTGATATCGGATGACATAAAACACCCCTTTTTCTGTTTTGCTTATCGCGTAGGCTAAAAGCCTGAGGCTTGTTGTTAATGTGGCGGCAGAGGAAGCCGGACCCTGATTGATAAAGCGAAATCTGGCACTGAATCGGAGAACTGTCCAGTGATCGGCTCTTTGTGTGATCTGCGTCACGTGAATATAGGCGATCGCGCGGTGTATATAGTGACGTGTGTCACATAATTGCTGTGCAAAAAAGCGGCTGAGGGATAATTTGGTGCCGAAAATGCGCCTTAATGTGACGAGGGTCTCAATTTTGCATCTGTGAATAATTGTTTATATGTGATGTTAGTCACAAAATATCGTGACTTGTTTTTAGCGCCTGTGATCTCAGACAGATTCCCCATCGTTTCATCCGTCGAAATGTAACGGCGACCCGCATCGCGCTGGCGATCGATTTTTCGCGCCATATGGTAAAAATGAGATGCGTGAATTATGATTAAATCATCAGTCAGGGTTCTATTTGACTGTCTATACTCGTCATACTTCAAGTTGCATGTGTGTTGGCTACGTTCGCTCACCCGAATCACTTACTGGTGTAAGCTCATCGGGATTCACTCCCTTGCCGCCGTCCTGCAACTTGAATTATTTAGAGTATACACATTGATATAATTTATTAGCGTAAATTCGAGGGAAATATGTTTCTCAATTATTTTGCGCTGGGCGTTCTGATCTTCGTATTTCTGGTCATCTTTTATGGAATCATCATCCTGCATGATATTCCTTACCTGATCGCGAAGAAGCGTAACCACCCACATGCAGATGCTATTCACGTCGCCGGATGGGTAAGCCTATTTACCCTCCACGTTATTTGGCCATTTCTGTGGATTTGGGCCACGCTCTATCGGCCCGAGCGCGGTTGGGGCATGCAGCATCGCCCGGACGGAAGCCTTGCAGAAACGACAGAAGAACAGGACCTGGCGCAGCTCCAGCAGCGCATTGCCGACCTTGAGAAAAGAGTTGCTGAACGCCACTCTTCCGCCCGATCCCCGGAGAAATAACCATGGATCTGCTGATTATTTTGACGTACGTGGCGCTCGCCTGGTCAATATTTAAAATATTTAAAATCCCGGTAAATAAATGGACGGTACCCACCGCAGCGCTTGGCGGTATATTTATTGTTAGTGCGCTAATCTTATTAATGAACTACAACCATCCCTATACTTTCACCGCGCAGAAGGCGGTTATCTCTATCCCTATTACACCCCAGGTTACCGGCGTGGTCAGCAGCGTGACGGATAAAGCGAACCAGCGGGTAAGTAAAGACGAGGTGCTCTTTACTATCGAC
Organism: Klebsiella sp. 18074; assembly: GCF_902705905.1. Taxonomy (NCBI): domain Bacteria; kingdom Pseudomonadati; phylum Pseudomonadota; class Gammaproteobacteria; order Enterobacterales; family Enterobacteriaceae; genus Klebsiella; species Klebsiella sp. 18074. The sequence continues at coordinate 109,323 of NZ_CACSIS010000001.1, forward strand.
CCCGTGCGCTATCAGGCAAGGGTGGACAGGCTGCAGGCCGATCTGGTGACCGCGCTGCACGGTATTACCAACCTGAAGGCGCAGCTCTCGGAGGCGCAGGCCAATACCATCCGCGTTTCCGCAGAACGTGACCGGCTATACAAAGATTATCAGCGCTACCTGAAAGGCAGCCAGGCGCGGGTGAATCCGTTTTCTGAAAGCGATATTGATAACGCCCGCCAAAACTACCTCGCTCAGGATGCGATGGTGAAAGGCTCGGTGGCGGAACAGGCGCAGATACAAAGCCAGCTGGACAGTATGGTCGGCGGAGAGCAGTCGCAGGTCGTCAGCCTGCGGGCGCAGCTGACCGAGGCAAAATATAACCTCGATCAGACCGTTGTTCGCGCGCCGAGCAACGGCTATATCACCCAGGTGCTGATTCGTCCCGGAACCTACGCGGCGTCGCTACCGCTGCGCCCGGTGATGGTGTTTATCCCCGAACAGAAGCGGCTGATCGTGGCGCAGTTCCGGCAAAACTCGCTGCTGCGACTGAAAAGCGGCGATGACGCTGAGGTGGTCTTTAGCGCTCTGCCAGGGCAGGTATTTCACGGCAAACTGACCGCTATTTTACCGGTGGTGCCCGGCGGCAGCTATCAGGCGCAGGGCGCGCTGCAGTCGCTGACGGTGACGCCGGGCTCCGATGGCGTTCTGGCAACGATTGAGCTCGATCCGAATGCCGACGTCGAGGCGCTCCCGGACGGTATTTTTGCTCAGGTTGCGGTCTATTCTGACCATTTCACCCACGTTTCGGTGATGCGAAAAGTCCTGCTGCGTATGACCAGCTGGATGCACTATCTCTATCTGGACCATTAAGGCGAGTCCCGGCAGGCGGGCGTGAAGTCTCCCTGCCTTTTGCCTGCTCCTGAACCATACTTAGACTTTTGTTGGCGAAAGGAGCAGGCAATGAAACTGATCGGCAGCTACACCAGTCCCTTTGTGCGCAAAATTTCCGTCATACTGCTGGAAAAAGATATTCCCTTCGAGTTCGTCAATGAATTCCCCTACGGCGAGACCAGCGGCGTCGCAAAATATAATCCGTTAGGCAAGGTCCCGGCGCTGGTCACCGATGACGGTGAGTGCTGGTTTGACTCGCCGATTATTGCACAATATCTGGAACTGCTCGGCGTAATGCCGAATATGCTGCCGAGCGATCCGAAGGCGGCGCTGAAAATACGCCAGCTGGAGGCGCTGGCTGACGGCGTGATGGAGGCGGCGCAGGCGCTGGTGCGAGAAAAGGCGCGTCCGCCGGCGCAGCAGTCGGAAACGGAGCTGCTGCGCCAGCGCGAGAAGGTGGCTCGCGGCCTTGATGCGCTGGAGGGGTACGCGGCCGACGGCACCCTGCGCGGCGATGAGATTAACCTGGCGGCGATCTCCGCCGCCTGCGCCATCGCCTATCTTAACTTCCGCCGCGTGGCGCCGGGCTGGTGCGCGACGAGGCCTCGGCTGATTGCGCTGGTTGAGGCGCTCTTTCAGCGCGCCAGCTTTGCCCGCACGGAACCGCCAAGGACTTGACCCAGGCAGGTAACAGTTTGCGCGTGCAGGCGTTACAATTGTCGCTCAATTGTTGACTCCCTCTCCCGTCGGGAGGGGGGAAAATAACCTATCGCCAGGCTCATTCATGACAACCGATACTCGTGCGCTTTACACCCAACTTCCGGCCACCGACCGTCTGCTCCGCGATCCCGCCTTTTCATCTGTGCTGGCTCAATATGGCCATGCCCAGGTTGTCGTCCTGCTGCGCCAGATGCTGGAGCAGGCGCGGCAGCATATTCGCCTAAGCCAGGCGCTGCCCGACTGGTGCGACGACTGGGCGCGGGAGGCCGAACGGCGGCTGGCGCAAACGACGGAAAGCGCGCTGCGTCCGGTTTTCAACCTGACGGGAACGGTACTGCACACCAATTTAGGCCGCGCGATTCAGGCCGAGGCTGCGGTGGAGGCGGTTACGCAGGCGATGCGGGCGCCGGTTACTCTTGAATATAGCCTCGACGACGGCGGACGCGGCCACCGTGACCGCGCGCTGGCGGATCTGCTGTGCCGCCTGACCGGCGCGGAGGATGCCTGCATCGTCAATAACAACGCGGCGGCGGTGCTGCTGATGCTGGCGGCAACGGCCAGCGGCAAAGAGGTCATTCTCTCGCGCGGCGAGCTGGTGGAGATTGGCGGCGCGTTTCGCATCCCTGACGTGATGCGTCAGGCGGGCTGCGTTTTACACGAGGTGGGTACCACCAACCGCACCCACGCGAAAGATTATCGCCAGGCCGTGGGGGAGAATACCGGCCTGCTGATGAAGGTGCATACCAGCAACTACAGCATTGAAGGCTTTACTAAAACTGTGGATGAGGCGGAGCTGGCGGCGATGGGACGCGAGCTGGATATTCCGCTGGTGGTCGATCTGGGCAGCGGTTCGCTGGTGGACCTGAGCGAGTACGGCTTGCCGAAGGAGCCAATGCCGCAGGAGATGGTTGCCGCCGGCGTCAGCCTGGTGAGCTTCTCCGGCGACAAGCTGCTGGGGGGCCCGCAGGCGGGGATTATCGTCGGTGAAAAGGCGATGATTGCCCGCCTGCAGCAGCACCCGCTCAAGCGAGCGCTGCGCGCCGATAAAATGACCCTTGCGGCGCTGGAGGCTACCCTACGCCTCTACCTGCATCCGGAAACCCTCGCCGAGCGCCTGCCCACGCTACGCCTGCTGACCCGCAGCGCCGAAGACATCCACGCTCAGGCGGCGCGCCTGCAGCCGCGGCTTGCCGCGCACTACGCTGACTTTGAGGTGCGGATAGAGCCCTGCCTGTCGCAAATTGGCAGCGGCTCGCTGCCGGTGGACCGCTTGCCCGGCGCCGCGCTAACCTTCACTCCGCGCGATGGCCGGGGCAGCCGGCTGGAGGCGCTGGCAGCCCGCTGGCGGACGCTGGCGGTGCCGGTGATTGGGCGAGTTAGCGATGGCCGCCTGTGGCTGGATTTGCGCTGCCTTGAAGATGAATCGAGGTTTATGGAGATGTTATTACCATGATTATTGCCACCGCCGGACACGTTGACCACGGTAAAACCACGCTGCTGCAGGCGATTACCGGCGTGAATGCCGATCGCCTGCCGGAAGAGAAATCCCGCGGGATGACCATCGATCTGGGCTACGCCTACTGGCCGCAGCCTGACGGCCGGGTGCTGGGCTTTATTGACGTGCCGGGCCACGAAAAGTTTTTGTCCAATATGCTGGCGGGGGTGGGCGGTATTGACCACGCGCTGCTGGTGGTGGCCTGTGACGATGGCGTGATGGCGCAGACCCGCGAGCATCTGGCGATCCTGCAGCTGACGGGAAAACCGTCGTTGACCGTTGCGCTAACCAAGGCCGATCGCGTGGAGGCGCAGCGCGTGGACGAGGTGCGCGCCGACGCAGAAGCGGTGCTGGCGGAGTTTGGTTTTACGCCCGCCGCGCTGTTTGTCACCGCCGTACCGTCCGGGCGCGGAATTAGCGCCCTGCGTGAGCATCTGCTGCAGCTCTCTGAGCGCGGGCATCCGCAGCATCAGCGCTTTCGCCTGGCGATCGACCGCGCCTTTACCGTTAAGGGCGCGGGGCTGGTGGTCACCGGTACGGCGCTCAGCGGCGAAGTGAAGGTCGGCGACACGCTGTGGCTTACCGGCGTCGATAAGCCCGTGCGCGTGCGCGGCCTGCATGCGCAGAACCAGCCGGTCGAGCAGGCGTGGGCCGGCCAGCGCATTGCTCTCAATATCGTCGGCGATGCGCAAAAAGAGGCGCTAAACCGCGGCGACTGGCTGCTGTCGGTTCCGCCTCCCGAACCGTCTGAGCGGGTGATTGTCGAACTGCAGCGCCACGCGCCGCTCACCCAGTGGCAGTCGTTACATATCCATCATGCTGCCCGCCATATTACCGGCCGCGTGTCGCTGCTGGAGGGGGAACTGGCCGAGCTGGTGCTCGATAGCCCGTTGTGGCTGGCGGATAACGATCGCCTGGTGCTGCGCGATATCTCCGCCCGCAGTACCCTGGCAGGCGCCAGAGTGGTGACGCTCAATCCGCCGCGCCGCGGCAAGCGTAAGCCGGAATACCTGCAGTGGCTGCATACGCTGGCGAGCGCCGACGACGATGCCCTGGCGCTGGAGGTGCATCTTCAGCGTGATGCGGTGCGTCTCGATGATTTTGCCTGGGCCCGGCAGCTTAGCGAAACCGGCCTGGCCGCGCTGATGGGCCAGCCCGGCTATCTGCAGGCGGGTAGCAGCCTGCTAAGCGCCCCGCTGGCGGCGCGCTGGCAGAGCAAATTAATCGACGCGCTGACGCGCTATCACGATCAGCATCGCGATGAGCCGGGTACGGGACGCGAGCGCCTGCGGCGCATTGCCCTGCCGATGGAGGACGAGGGGCTGGTGCTGCTGCTGATTGAGCAGATGCGCGAAAGCGGGGTTATCCACAGCCACCACGGCTGGCTGCATCTGCCGGAGCACAAGGCGGGCTTTACCGATGAGCAGCAGGCCATCTGGCTACGGGTGGTCGATCTGTTTGCCGATGAGCCCTGGTGGGTGCGCGATCTGGCAAAAGAGAGCGGCGTTGAAGAGTCCTTAATGCGCGCGGTGCTGCGCCAGGCGGCACAGCAGGGCGTGATTACTGCGATCGTTAAGGATCGCTATTACCGTAACGATCGGATTATCGAATTCGCCGGGCTGATCCGCGAGCTGGATCTCGAAAGGGGATCGACCTGCGCCGCTGATTTCCGCGATAAGCTGAACGTCGGCAGAAAGCTGGCGATCCAAATTCTCGAGTATTTTGACCGTATTGGCTTCACCCGCCGGCGCGGAAACGATCATATTCTGCGCGATAAGGCGCTGTTTCTTTGAGCGTCATCGGCTAATTCCCGGAGTAGGCGCGTGACGCGCCCGTCCGGGTGAGCGAATGGCGACAGGTTGTCGTCCCGCTAAGCGCAGCTTGAGCAGGGGACGGTTTTGCTGGGGGAGAGCCGGCCTGGCGTGCTTATTCGTCCGCCTCCTTCACCCAGATGCGCATCTCCCCTTCGCCGCGGTTGGCCCAGCTAAACCACGGAATAAAGGTCAGGGTCTGCGGCTGACGCACAGCCGGCGCACGGTCGTAATTCCACAGCGCCTGGTTTTCGGCGTCTTCCGCCGTGTGCTTATAGCCTGATGCCTGGAGAAGCGTCTTGTGAGCAAAAATCCCTTTGCCTTCAAAAGCGCTGAACCGCGCGTGACGCGGCAGCTGTAGGTTATGCAACTGCTCGCCGTTATCCGCCTGCTCCAGGCAATAAACCAGCGGTCCGCGCTGGACGGCGACCTGGCCGGCCTGATGCCGCACCAGCGGGTTACCGTAAACACGGCGCACCGGCATCGGCAGCGTTAACAGAAGCGTGTCGCCTTCCTGCCAGCGGTGGCTAATGTGCAGATAGCCTTTGCGCACGTCCTGCTCCACCGGGACATCGTTGAGCGTGATCTGCGGCTTGTCGCACCAGTCCGGCAGACGCAGCGCCAGGGTATGGCTGACCGGGGTGGAGGAGTCGATGGTGATTTTCACCTGCTCCTGCCACGGATAGTTGCCGCTGATACGCAGACGCAGCGTCTCATCGCCCACCGGGATCTCCGCGCTGTTGCCGACATACAGGTTGATATACAGCGCGTCGTCATACGGCGTGTAGATGTAGTGGCCCAGCGAGGTGAGCACGCGGGCGATGTTCGGCGGGCAGCAGGCGCAGCCGAACCAGCGCTGGCGAACGGGCTTCACGTGGTCATAGATATGATTGAATTTTAATGATTTGGGATGCACTTCCAGCGGGTTAACGTAGAAGAAGTGCTTACCATCCAGCGCCATGCCGCCCAGAACCGTATTATACAATGCGCGCTCCATGACGTCGGCGTACTGGCTATCGGCTTCCATCTCCAGCATCCGGCGGGCAAACATCATCAGGCCAATGGAGGCGCAGCTTTCGGCATAGACCGTATCGTTTGGCAGGTCGTAGTCGCTGCTAAAGGCCTCGCCGCTGCTCTGCGAGCCAATGCCGCCGGTGATATACAGCTGACGCTGAACCATATTTTTCCACAGACGCAGGCAGTCCTGACGTTTACCTTCGTCGTGACTTAAGCGAGCGAGGTGGGCGACACCGGTCATCAGGTAGACAAAGCGCACCGCGTGGCCGATGGCGACGGGCTGCTCGGCAATCGGCTGATGCGCCTGGCTGTAGGGCTTATCCATCACCATCCACGCCGGGCCGTAGGTATTCCACCAGGAGGTTTTACCGCGCTTTTCATATTCGATATCGTAGAAATGCGGCTGCGTTCCGCGCTCCTCGACGAAGTAGTTCACCAGCGCCAGGTAGCGCGGCTCCTGAGTCACGTCATACAGGCGCATTAATGCCAGCTCGATCTCCGGGTGTCCGGGATAGCCGTGCAGCTGGCTTTCGCCGGGGCCAAACACGCTGTCGATATGGTCGGCGAGGCGGCAAACTACCTCCAGCAGCCGACGCTTCCCGGTGGCCTGGAAGAAGGCCACGCCCGCTTCAATCATGTGCCCGGCGCAGTAGAGTTCGTGGCACTCGGCGAGGTTAGTCCAGCGCTCTGCTGGCGCTTTGACCGTGAAGTAAGTGTTCAGATAGCCATCTTCACACTGGGCGGCGGCCACCAGTTCAATCACCTCATCGGCGGTTTTTTCCAGCTCGGCGTCCGGCTTCTGGCACAGCGACCAGGCCACCGCTTCCAGCCATTTCGCCACGTCGCTGTCCTGAAATACCATCCCGTAAAACTCCCCCTCCTGCAGCCCTGCGGCGATGCGGAAGTTTTCTATCGCATGGCTTGGGTCAGCCTCGTCGATACGGTCATTGAGCGCATCCCACTGGTAGGGGATCACCACATCGCGGACCAGCTGCTGGTACTGGCCAAGGAACGGATCGCTGATTTTTAGCGTGTGTAGATTGACTTCCATTACGGGCATTACGGACTCCTTAAGACTGAACGTGACGGGTGCGCAGGTCGGTGGCAATGCGCGCCATCATAGGATTATTGAGCTTGCAGGCGCGGATCGAGAAGGCCAGCAGCAGATGGAAAAGAGCGGGCAGCAGGGTTTCCATTGAGGAGATCCCGGACAGCGACAGGGCGGTTTGGTTGCCAGCACCTGGCTGATAGGCCACGTAGATAAAGATCAGGCTGATAATTCCGGCGCTGGAGGCCCACGCCAGCTTGATAAAGAACAGGTTGAAGGCAAAGTTCATCCCGGAAGAACGCACGCCGGTTTTCCATTCGCCGTAGTCGTCAGAGAAGGCCATCAGCGAGAAGTGCAGCGGCAGGGTGAAGCCGAGAATAATGCCGTTGCCGAGGATGATCCCCAGCCACAGGGTCTGGTACGCCGGGCCGGTCGGTAAAAACCACATCGCGACGGCCAGTGCGGCCAGCACCAGGTTGGTGTGGTAGTAGAGCCTGACGGTATCGAAGCGGCGCGACAGCAGGTTGATAATGACGGAGCCGAAAATCGATGCGAAGGTCACCATGGTGAAAAACAGTGAGGTGTAGCCGGTGGACCCTTCAAGGACGTAGGTGATGAAGTACATGTAGCCGCCGCCGCGGATATTAAAGACGTTGATCAGCAGGAACGACATCACCAGCATCAGCAGCAGCTGGTCATTTTTACGCAGACCGGCGATGTGCTCACGCAGGGTAAATTTACCCATCATGTCCAGCGAGACGCGTTCGCGAACCCAGAAGAAGCAGCACAGGAACATCACCACCGCAATAGCGCAAAGTACGCCGACGCCATACTGATAGCCCTGAGCCGTGTTGCCCTGACCGAGCGCGGTGACCAGCCACGGCAGCCCAACGGAGACCAGGAATCCCGCTACGCCGCACAGGACAAAACGCCAGGCCTGGCACGAGATAACCTCGCTGTGACGCGTGGTCATGGTGTTGATCAGCGCGCAGTACGGCACGTTAATCGCGGTGTAGCTCACCGAGAGCAGCAGATAGGTGCCGAATGCCCAGGCGATTTTTACCCCCATGCTGGCATCGGGTACGGTAAACGTCAGGACGCCTATAATCCCGATAGGCACGGCGATCCACAGCTGCCAGGGGCGAAAGCGCCCCCAGCGGCTTTGGGTGCGGTCGGCCAGAGCGCCCATGATCGGATCTGAAATGGCGTCGAAAACGCGCAGGGCCAGAAACAGGGTCCCGACCAGCGCGGGCGTCAGCCCAAAGACGTCGGTATAGAAAAAGGTTAAAAAGTTCATGATCAGGCAGGTAATGACCGTTCCGCCCGCATCCCCCAGCCCGTAGCCTATTTTTTCACGGAGGGATAATTTGTCGTCCTGGGCACGCTGTGCCAAATCGCTTGTCGTAATCGGAGCCGAAGTCATAAATAACTCCCGGAGAGAGTGTTCGGAAAAATATCCCGCTGAGTCGCGGGCTTTTATTTTGTAATTTGCAAAGTACGTTATTTATTCTGCACTAAATATGAGGACCAACAAGGGAAGGAAAAAGTATAAAAAGATGACGATTCCGACTTGATTATAAAAGTGTGATTTCGATCCGGCATTGCACCTGCTTATCGTTAATAATCAAGTAAAAGTAGCGATTTTTATGATACTAAGAGCGGGAAATTGAATATCTATGCTTGAATTATCCATGTCTCTTCCGATTAAAGTGCAAAACGGCGGACTGTTTATTTCCCGCGGTATTGGTAGCCATCCGGCGCGGCAGCTTAACTCATGGGAAATAATATTCGTTGAAAAAGGGACATTAACGATTCGCGAAGGGAGCAGGGTTTTTAATGTTAATGCCGGAGAAAGTTTGCTGCTTTGGCCGCAGCGTTTACATGTCGGCGTGGGGCAATTTCCGGAGGATTTAAAGTTTTATTGGCTGCATTTTGAAGTCGCTTCCGGTAGCCGCGTTTCGCTGCCCGAGCCGCTGCTTTCTGTCCCCCAGCACGTTAGGGTGAGCGAGCCGCAGGATATTATTTCGCTGTTCCGGCAGTTCTTACGTGAACAGGAAAATATTCATCGTAGCGTGGCGCTGGAACTTATTCTGCTGCTGATTTTGCAGCAAATTTCGGCGGCGGTAAGCGAGCAGCCGGCCGATAGCCCCGGCAACGCGCTGGCGTGGAAAGCGCAGCAAATTATTCATACCCGGTTTCATCTACCGATTTCCGCCTCCACGCTGGCGAAAGAGCTGCACTGCAATGCCGACTATCTGGGGCGCGTTTATCGTCATGCGTTTCGGCTGACGTTAACCGAAGCGCTGCATCGCCAGCGGGTGCGGGTGGCGGAAAAGCTGCTTATCAGCGATTCGCTATCGTTGACTGAAGTGGCGATGAAATGCGGGTTTAACGACGTGGGCTACTTTCGCAAAATTTTCCGCAAGCACACCAGCCTGACGCCGGCCGCGTGGAAGCGGCGGTATTGTAAGGAGCATATTAATTCGGGATGAGGCTTTGGCATTGCGCGGTCTGATGCCCTGGCCCCTGACGCTCTTCCACAGGAAAATCGTCAGGGGGGGAGCTGAAGGCTCACTCACTGCCCGTAATAGGCATTCGCTCCGTGCTTACGCAGATAGTGTTTATCCAACAATTCAGCCTGCATATCAGGCAGTTGGGGAGCCAACTGGCGCGAGAACAGGCCTATATAGGCGCACTCTTCCAGCACTACCGCATTGTGCACCGCGTCATGGGCGTTTTTACCCCAGGCAAACGGGCCGTGGGAGTGTACCAGCACCGCCGGAACCTGCATCGGATTCAGGGCGCGCTCCTCAAACGTTTTGATGATCACTTCGCCGGTTTCGTACTCGTACTCGCCGCCGATCTCTTCAGAGGTCATCAGGCGAGTGCACGGAATCGTCCCGTAGAAATAGTCCGCGTGGGTGGTGCCCCAGGCAGGTAGGTCCAGTCCGGCCTGTGACCAGATGGTGGCGTGGCGGGAGTGAGTATGCACAATGCCGCCGATCTCCGGGAAGCGACGATATAGCGCCAGGTGCGTTGGCGTATCGGAAGAGGGTTTCTTGCTGCCGTCCACCACCTTGCCGCTGGCGATATCCACCACCACCATATCTTCGGCTTTCATCACGGCGTACTCCACGCCAGAAGGCTTAATCACCATCAGTTTGCCGGTTTCATCCACCGCGCTGACGTTACCCCAGGTGAAGGTGACGAGCCCGTGAGCGGGCAGCGCCAGGTTTGCCGCCAGCACTTCGGCTTTCAGTTGCTCTAACATACGAATCCTCCTTCTTCCATACGGGCTTCAATCCAGCGACGGGCCTGAATGATTTCCAGTACCGGCTCTTTGGCTTTTTCGGTCCACATCTCAATCAGAAATGCGCCGCGATAGTTCAGGTTCTGTAATGTGCTGAAGACGTTGACGAAATCGACGCATCCTTCACCAAACGGCACATCACGGAACTGGCCTGGGCTGGTGTCGGTGACCGGCTGTGTGTCTTTCAGATGAATAGCGGCGATGCGGTCGATGCCCAGAGCCAGCTCTGCCGGGACGTCATTACCCCAGGCGCTGAGGTTGCCCACGTCCGGGTAGACGGCGAACCACGGCGAGGCGAGCAGCTGGTCCCATTTTTTCCACTTGGTGATGGAGTTCATAAATGCGGTGTCCATGATCTCCACCGCCAGCATCACCTGCGCACCAGCGGCCTGTTCAACGGCCCACGCCAGCCCTTCGGCGAAGCGCTGCTGAGTGCCCGCGTCATGCTCTTCGTAATAGACATCGTAACCGGCGAGCTGGATGGTGCGGATACCCAAATCGCGCGCCAGCTTGATGGCTTTGGTCATGATATCCCTGGCACGTTCACGCACGGCTTCGTCACGGCTGCCGAACGGAAAACGGCGGTGTGCGGAAAGGCACATCGACGGAATCGACACATTCGTCTCCAGCATCGCTTCCACTAACGAGGCGCGCTGGGCGGTGGTCCATTCGAGTCGCGACAGGCGCTCGTCGGTTTCGTCGACGGACATTTCCACGAAGTCGAATCCGCAGCTTTTAGCCAGAACCAGACGCTCCGGCCAGGATAGGTCTTTCGATAACGCTTTTTCATAAATCCCTAATGGATGGTTACGCATAATTACGCTCTCCAGATGTCGCGAATGCGGGCGTGGAACTCTTCAGCCACCTGCTGCGGATCGGCGGCGCTGGAAAGGGCGCGTCCGGCAATAAAGGCCTTCACGTTAATCTCTTTGAACAGCGGCAGGTCGGCAGGGGTGATGCCCCCCGTGACGGAGAGCTGCAGGCCGATATCCGACAGTGCTTTCATGCGCGCCAGATCCACTTCGCCCCACTGCTGGCCGTTCGCTTGGGCGTCGCGCCCACGGTGATAAATCGCCTGACGCACGCCGGCGCTGTACCAGTCGCGGGCATCGTCGAAGGTCCAGTAACCAAACAGCTCGATTTGGATTTCACCTCCGCGCGCGTCAGCAACGGCGTGACCTTTCTCGATGGTGGCCAGCGGTGCGGCACAGATGATGGTCATCCAGTTGGCACCTGCTTCCAGCGCTTGTTGGGCCAAAGTTTCCCCGGCGTCAGCGACTTTCCAGTCGGCGACGATCGTTTTTTCCGGGCATTGGGCGCGCAGGGCGCGAATGGCGCTTAGCCCCTCGCTCAGGCAGAGAATGGTGCCTGCCTCTACGATATCTACGTGCTCCTTTAATAACGCAACATCGCGCTGGGCGGCGGCAAGGTCGGTGTGATCGAGCGCCAGCTGCAGTAATGGTCGGCTCATAAAGAGTGCTCCTTAATACGGGCGTGAAAGCCCTGAAGTGCTTCAATTAAAATCTGATAACGGTGGTATTTGCGCTGGTAGGCCGCATGGGCGTTCATGTCTGGCATCAGGGTGAGCATTTCGTAGCTGAGGGTCCGCTGGGCGTCGGCGAAGTTTGCGTAAACGCCGGTGCCGACGAGGGCTGCAATGGCGGCACCAAAGCAGCCGGTCTCTTCCACCTGCGGCAGCTCAACGGGCAGGCCGCTAACATCCGCCAGCATCTGCATCCACACCGGGGAGTGCGCCGGCCCGCCGGTGACGCGCAGGGAGCGTACTTCTGTAAAGCGTTCGCGCATGCGGTTGAGGTGCGTCATGTGGCTAAACACCACCCCTTCATAGACCGCCTGTAACAGGTGCGCACGGGTGTGCAGCGCCTGTATGCCATAAAAGCCGCTGGTCATATCAAGCCCGGCGTTACTGCCGTACAGGAAGGGCAGGAAGAAGACATCGCTGGTGGCTTTTGGCAGACTGGCGACGAGCTTGTTGATTTCATCAAAGCTGATGTCGCCAAATTGTGCAGTCAGCCATTCGAGATTGCCGGAGGATGTGGGACTGGCTTCGTGGACGATGTACTGACCCTCGTTGACGTAGCGTCCGTAGACGAAGGGGTACGCTTCTTTATCGCGCAGCCCTTCAGCGATGCCGCTGGTGACCGCCCAGGTTCCCATGACGGCGTTCAGCGTGTACTCGTCATCCAGCCCAGCGCAGAGCGCAGTAGAAACCACATCAAACAGACCGCCCACGACGGGCGTTCCCACCGCGAGACCGGTCATGGCGGCTGCCTGAGAGGTGATTTCACCGCTGATTTGGGATGAACCGACAATGGGCGGCAGCGCGGCGTCGATTTCGCTGATGCCAAGCCATTGCGTCAGGCAGGGATCGTACCGCCCGGAGGTCATATGGTAGAGGTTGGATTCAGAGATGTTGCTCTCTTCGCATCCCTTCACGCCGGTGAGGCACCAGCGCAGATAATCGTGGCCCATCATCACGCAGCCAATTTGTGCGTAACGCTGCGGCTCGTACTCTTTTACCCAGCGCAGCAGTGAAGCCGGGTGCCCGGTCCATAAGGTCTGGCGCGTTAACGGATAGAGCTTTTGTGGAATGCCGTCCTGCTGCCAGCGTTTGACGATCTCCATCGCGCGGCGATCGGAAGAGAGGATCGCGGTGCCCAGCGGCTGGTCATTTTTATCCAGTAAAAACAGTCCTTTGCCCTGAGCGGAAATACCGATGCCCTTGATTTGTTTACCGCGAATACCGGTGCGCTTCAGCAGACGTGAAATGGTTGCCGCGCAGCGCTGCCACAATGCCGCCATGTCGCGCTCCGCCCAACCGGGCTGCGGGCTGAGGGTGTGAACGGACTGGCGCTCAATATCGAATTCTTTACCCTGGCTGTTGTACAGGCCTGCTTTCAGATAAGTACCGCCACAATCGATACCCAGCCAGAAGGTCTCTTTTTCACTCATCTTTTTTTCCTGGTTTGCACCCTCTCCCGGCGGGAGAGGGTTGGGGGGAAGGCGTCATATCGCGCGTTTCGGTGCGTTTACCGCACCGACAGACGAACTGTTGGCGTCGCACCTGGACGGCAGCAGCAGCGCCATCAGCGCGGCAATCGCCAGTGAAATCGCCAGGCAGTAAACGCCCGCATCTTTGCTGTAAAGAGTGATCAGCACGCCCACGGCATACGGGCCGCAGAAGCCGCCGAGGTTGCCCAGAGCGTTGATCACACCGCGTGCGCCGCCGGCCATTTCGGCGCTGAACAGACGGGCAGGAATGGTCCAGAACACCCCGGCCGCGGACTGCAGGAAGAAGCCACAGCCGACCAGCGCGGAGTACGACAGCCAGACGCTCTCTTTCAGCACAACGGAAAGGAACATGCAGGTGGCGAAACCAATCAGCGGTAGGGAGACGAACAGCTTGCGTTTGCCGGTGCGGTCAGACAGGGAAGAGAACAGGAACATCCCGGCAATCGCCCCGACGTATGGCAGAATGGCGAGCATCCCGACCTGGCCCATACTGGTGTGGGTCAGCTCTTTCAGGATGGTCGGGAGCCACAGGGTGTAGCCGTAAATCCCGGTCTGGTAGAAGAAGTTCAGGGCAATCAGCTGCCACATCGTGCGGTCAGACAGCACGGCGCCCAGCGAGGCATTCACCGTGGTTTTACCGGCAATGGCGTGCTGTTCAGCGGCCAGGGTTTCCACCAGGTACTTTTTCTCTGCATCGGAAATCCAGCGGGCCTCCTGCGGGCGGTCATAAACGGTCAGCGCCCATATCACCAGCACAACGAGGGAGAGCAGGCCTTCGATGATGAACAGCCAGCGCCAGTCGAGGGCAGTGATGATCCAACCAGAGAGTGGGGCGGTGATGATTCCGGCGATCGGCACGAACATGATGACGATGGCGTTAGCGCGACCGCGCTCGGCATCCGGGAACCAGTTACTGATCATGGTGAGTACCACAGGCAGCATGCCGCCTTCCGCCACGCCCAGCAGGAAGCGCAGTGCCAGCAGCTGGTAGTGGTTGGTAACAAGCCCGGTGAACACGGAAATCACCGCCCAGGCAACCAGCGACCAGCCGATAAACTTCTTGCCGCTGCCGTGGACCGCGATTTTTCCGCCCGGCACCTGTAAAAACAGATAGCCGATAAAGAAAATCCCGCCCGCAAGCCCCGCCATGGTGGCAGAAATACCGAGTTCAGCATCCATCCCGCCGGGCATGGCGAAAGCAATGTTGACCCGGTCCATATAGGAAATAATACACGCGATAAGAATAGGGGGAATAATTCTTAACCAGCGTTGGCGCGGAATATCCGCGGTTGTAGCGTAAGAGGAAGTGTTCATATTAATCTCGTGTTTAAAGTAACTGACGTTGCGATTAAATTGACGCTTTATATTTATTGTTGGGCTATGTTTAACGCGTTAATGCCATCGCGTAATATGGCTGTGCGATGATTCGCATCAGCATTCTCATCAATTTCCAGTAACTTAATACCGGCAAACTGTAATTTTGCTGAATCAGCCACATTAAATAGTTCTTGTGCGTGCGCCGCCGTTAACAGGCTGTGCGGGCAGAACGGGGCGAACGGGGTGTGCAGGTCAGTCCATTCGCCGTACGGCCCTTGGGTTGCGGTGCCAGAGAACATCAGCGCCCCCAGTTTGCCTGCGGCATGTACCGCCTGAGCGTGCATCAGCGGCAGGGCGGTATTACGCCCTTCAATCGCCGAACGCGCCCAGTTGATACAGATATCGATGTTGTAACCTGCCAGGACCTCCAGCACGTTTTCCAGCGGCAGAAAGCCTTTGCGCGGTGCCGGTTGGTTCATGGCATCACAATGTTCCAGTACGAGTGAGCATGACCAGTCCCAGGCCGCTATCTCTTTGATTGAGCGCGCGAAAGCATCGGTTGCCTGCCCGACGTTCGCATTGCCTGCAAGCGGCGCTGCCTGCAGCTCCAGGGAGATAACCTTGCCGGCAAAACGTTTGTTTAGCGCATTGATTTTGTTGCGTAAATGACGATGAAATTCGACGCATGCCAGGCGCTGTTCTTCATCGCTGGAGGCCAGGCCGAAAGCCGTGTTGCCGCCGCCACGGCGCCGCATTGTTTCCGGGATGGCAGTCACCACCATCTTCCACTCCTGCGGCGTATGCTGGATCAACCACTCATCGCCATAGGGATGAAAGTTCTCATGGCATGGCTGCTCGAGCCCACGGATGTGGGGCGTGTCCGCGAGTAAGCGCCAGAATTCCGTCTCTTCTTGTTCGCTCTTTTGGTGAAATGAGGGCGCGCAAGGGTATGCGCCGATGATATAACCGGCGTCATTTCTTTCCATTTTTCACTCCTTTTATTTATCGCCGTGCGACAAATAAATTACGGATTAATCTAAAGCGGAAATAGCAACTTTAACCACTATTTTCCTGATTGCCGTTGCCTGGTGTTTATTACAGGCTGGTCGGTGAACATCCTGCGGGAAAAATATGGCGTAGTTCCCCGGCCTCATTTCTATTAACGATTCATTTTCGCTGTGGTGATAGAAAATAATATCCCGCTGCTCAAGTAATTCTTCACTGACGACATTATTGCCGGTATCGATAGCGACACCGATCTGCTCTTCACCGGAATATAAAAACTGGATATCCAGGTAGCGGCGGTGCACTTCCGGGCGCAGCTCATCGTGCGGGCGGGTGGTCAGGTCGAGGATCTGCGCGAAGATCGTGCGCCCCTCGATTTCGACCACCCCGGTCTCCAGCTTGCCGAAGTCTGTGGTGCGCAAAAATTCCAGTGCCTTTTCAATCGCCGCCGGATACCGGCAGGCGTTGGGTTGAGAAATATGTCCATAAATCATGATGATATTCCTTACAGCGCTTTGATTTTTGCCCACACGCTGTCATCAACGGTGATGCCGTTGCGGCGGTTCTCTTCCAGCAGACGGGAAAACTCATGACCGGGCAGACGGACCGGCACGTTTTCGTCGGCACGTTCGGCGCTGGTGATGTAATCCATGATGCGTTGCAGCTTGGCGTCGCGGGTGGCGCCGTCGATCAGCTTGTCCACTTCGATAGCAATAAAGACTTGTGAAATGTTGAATTCGTCACTGTTGTCTTCAGTTACTGCAGCAACAGAAGCGCCATCGGAGAGCAGGGTGGCGATCATGTCCAGCACAATGGAGAGGCCCGAACCTTTCCAGTAGCCCATCGGCAGAATACGGCGGTTTTTCTCGATGGGTGCCGGGTCTTTGGTCAGGTTGCCTTCGTCATCAAAGCCGCCGTCAACCGGCAGCTGGCGGCCCGCCAGACGGTTCACTTCCAGCATGCCGTAGGAGAACATCGACATCGACATATCCACCATGGTGATCGGCGTCGACGGAATGGCGACGATCAGTGGGTTAGTCCCGATGCGGCACTCTTTGGCACCCCACGGCGGCATCACGGCAATGGAGTTGGTCCAGCAGATACCGATGTAGCCTTTTTCCGCCGCCTGCCAGCCGTAGCTGCCACCGCGCATCCAGTGGTTGGCGTTTCGCACAGCAACCAGGCCAATACCATGGTCAGATGCCAGTTCAATGGCCCGGTCCATCATTTTTTTCGCCGTCAGGTTACCGATTGAACGCTGGGCATCCCACTGCTCAATCGCCCCCAGCGAAGTGGTGCGTTTTGGCTGGGCCTCCGGGATGATATCGCCGTTTTCCAGCTGCTGAATAAAGCGTGGGAAGCGGTTTACGCCGTGTGAATAGACCCCTGACTCGGTGGTGCGAGCGAACATTTCTGCACAGGCATCGGCGGTTTCAGCCGCCACGCCGCGTGCCAGCAGGACACGGGTAAACTCATTTTTAAGGTCAGAAAAACTCAGTAACATACGTTTTCTCCATTACAGCTTTTTGTTTCACATAGTGGAATCTGATTCCACCAAATAGTGTCAGGTTGCAAAAACACGCCGGCAGGGCCGGTGCGTTTCGGTATTACTCCTGTTTATCCCTGAAGGCGGGATGGGGTGAGGGTCACCTGGTACAGCGATGTCGTCGCCGTAATAAAAAGCGTATTCCCGTCGGGGCCACCAAAGGTGCAGTTAGAGACGCGCTCGGGGACCGCAATAGTGTCCAGTAATTCGCCTGCGGCGGAGAAAATCAAAATCCCCGTCTCGCAGCTGCAGTAAATATTCCCGTCCTGGTCGACGCAGAATCCGTCCGGAATACCTGGTTTGACCTGGGTTACGACGTGGGAAAATAACGCGTTATCGCCTTCAAGACGGTAAGCACGAATTTCCCGGCGACCCTGGCTTGGAAAATCAATAACCGACATATCTGCCACGTAGAGCCATTTATCATCCGGCGAAAAGGCCAGTCCGTTAGGGCGCTGGGTATCGCTGATGGCAATCGCGACCTGGTGACGCGCTTCATCAAAGCGGTAGACGTAGCAGCCAATGACCTGACTTGCGGCGCGATAGCCCTCTTCGTCACCGACGATGCCGTAGGGTGGATCGGTAAACCAAATCGACCCGTCCTGGCGCACCGCGATATCGTTGGGCGAGTTAAAACGCAGCCCGTCGACTTTATCCACCAGCAGGGTGTGATTGCCTGCGGCGTCGGTACGGCTGATCCCGCGCCGACCGTGCTCGCAGGTCAACAAACGCCCGTGCTTATCCAGCGCGTTGCCGTTGGCAAAGTGGGATTCGGCACGAAATACGCTGACGCCATTTTGCCCATCCCAACGGAACATTCTGTTGCCTTTCACATCGCTGAAAATCAGGCACTGCTGGTCTGCCAGCCACACCGGGCCTTCCGCCCAGATCGCCGGTGAGCACAGGCGTTCAACACTTTCCGTGACGGCTAACATCTCACTTCACGCCCCAGATGGCTTTGTAGCGATCGCGATAATGGTTGTCCGGGTCGAATTCGTTGTTCTGGCCGCCATCGGCGGCGATGTTCTCTTTGGTCACCAGATGCGCCGGGGTGACATAACCAGACGGCTCTTTACCCGCGAAGGCGCGGTTAAATTCATCCAGCAGCTGCCAGCCGTGCAGTTTCAGCGGTTCTGGTACAGTTGCGATCTGCGCTTTGCCTTCACGTACGCGCTGGTAGGCGGTGACGGAACCATCGCCAGCGGAGATGTTGTGCGGTGGTTTATCTCCGCTGCCTTTGCCCGCGGTTTGCAGGGCTGGGGCCATAAAGTCGAAGTACAGGTCGTTAATCGCCAGCGAGTATTCGAATTTGTCGCCATATTTTTGGATCAGGCTGTAGGTCATGCCCGGCATGCGGTTGGAGGTATCGGCGAGCGGGGTATCGATAAACTCCACCACCTGGCAACCGCTGCACTGCTCAATCACCTTTTTCATCGCGTTGGCCTTATCCAGCGCGATTTGGTACAGCGAGTCGGTGAAAATCAGCACCCTGGCGGTGCCGTTGGATTTCGCCACCGCATACAGCGCCGCCATGCGCGAGACTTCGTTCGAGTCGGAGGTCACGTTGTAGAAAATGTTGTAAGCCGGAACCGGGCCAGGCGCGGGAACCGCGTGCCATGCGGTCAGCACGATGCCCTCTTTTACGGCTTTTTTCAGCGGGATTTTGGCGACGTTCGGGTTCCAGCCGCCAATGACGATACCGTCCGGTTTACGGGCGATCGCCTGGTTTAACGCCGCCAGTTGATCTTTCACCGAACCTGCTCCATCCAGCACATCCAGCTGCCAGCCTACGGTTTTTGCCGCTTCCTCCAGACCCTCTTTAACGCCCAGTACGCCGCCGTTTTTCATGTCCGAGGCGATGAAAATGATCTTCTTATTCGGCTGCAGCGCCGGGCCCTGGGTTGGGCCGTCCCATGTGGTGACTGGCGCGGTTGCTTTGGAAATCGCCGTTTTCGCTTGCTGAACAAAGGCATCGTCGGCGAGGCTGAAACCACTTGCCATCATCAACCCGGCAGCCAGACAGCATTGAACTATTTTGTTATTCATTTTCAGTTCCTTACGCGAGAGTCATTGGGTAAAAGAGGAGCCCGATGCTGGCGATTGTGCCCGCTGCACCAGTTTTTTATTTAATGCCCGACGGCGTTGGGCGTAGCCCGCCAGGGTAATCGACAGCAGCAGCGTTGCGCCGTTAAACAGCGGTTCGACCCAAAACGCGCCGCCGAACTGCTGGATACCCGCAATCCCAATCGCCAGTACCGCAATACCGACCACCGTGCCCCAGACGTTCACCCGGCCGGGACGAATGGTGGTGCTGCCAAGGAAGGCACCCACCAGAGCCGGGAGCAGATAATCCATCCCGACGCTGGCCTGGCCCACGCCCTGCTCGGCGGCGATGATTACCCCGGTAAAGCCGGTTAAGGTGCTGGACGTAATAAATGCCCCGATAATGTAACGATTAACGGAAATGCCGTTGAGCGCTGCGGCGACGGGGTTACCGCCCACCGCATACATGCAGCGGCCGATCGGGGTATGTTCGGTGATAATCCACAGCACCACGGCGGCAATAAGGACGTAGAAGGCCACCACCGGAATGCCGAACAGGTCGGAGTGATGCAGGGCGATAAAGGCGTCCGGTAAGTCACCGACGATCTGCCGACCGCCAGAGTGCCAGAGCGCGACGGCGTACAGCACCGTACCGGAACCCAGGGTCGCAACAAAGCTGTCGATATCCGCCAGCGCCACCAGAATCCCGTTCAGCAAGCCGTAGAGCGCAGAGAGCACCAGCACGATCGCCACAGCGACGGGCCAGGAGAAACCGTATTCAACCTGCAACGTAATGGCGAGGATGTGCCAGAGCACGATGCCGAAGCCGACGTTCAGGTCAATCTTGCCGACAATCATCGGGATGGTGGCCGCCAGTGCCAGCAGGGCGATTTTCGATTTGCTGTCGAGAATTGCCTGCAGCGTCAACAGGGAAGCAAACGAAGGCGTTGTCAGTGAAAAAACGATAACCAGCAGCACGCAGATCGCGGGTAAACCGTAACGAGTGGTCAATTGTCCAAGCCAGGTGGCCGCACCGTGTTCATGAAGTGATACGCGTGATTCCAGGGCCGTCGATTTCATTGATGTTTTAGCCATAACGCACTCCGACTTAATGTATGGTGCCGCTGCCCGATGCCAGCTCAAGCAATCTGGCAAAGGTGACATCCTGGTTGAGAAGTTCGCCGACGATCTGCCCGCGGTTAAACACCAGCGCCCGGTTACAGATGTGCGCCACCTCTTCCAGGTCGTTGGAGATGACCAGAATGGCAACGCCGTTTTGCAGCGCCTGATTGAGTAAATCGTAAATTTCTGCGCGTGCGCCCACGTCAACGCCCGCAGAAGGGTCTTCCAGAATGAGCAGAGGAGCGTTGAGCGAGAGCCAGCGTGCCATGACCACTTTTTGCTGATTGCCGCCCGACAGTGCACTGATTTCAATATTTATCTGCGCAGGACGCACGTCGAACTGGCGGATTTTCTCCCAGCTCAGCGGCGCTTCGCTTTTTTCGTTATAGCGGGAAAGCAGCGCATGACCGTGTTTACACGGGTTCATAAACAGGTTTTCACGCACCATCATGCCTGGAATCAGACTTTCATGAAGACGGTCGCCTGCGACA
The DNA here is from genome assembly GCF_902705905.1 of Klebsiella sp. 18074. Taxonomy (NCBI): domain Bacteria; kingdom Pseudomonadati; phylum Pseudomonadota; class Gammaproteobacteria; order Enterobacterales; family Enterobacteriaceae; genus Klebsiella; species Klebsiella sp. 18074. The sequence goes on from NZ_CACSIS010000001.1 coordinate 130,154, forward strand.
AAAGAGACGCCTGCGGACATCGCCTCCCCTGGTGTTGTCGCCGTGAACGGCGCACCATTTAAAGTGATTTGTCCACTTTCCTGCGGCCTGCAGGCAAACAGTAAACGTCCAATCTCTTCCTGACCGGCGCCACGCAGACCGGCGAGCGCCACCATCTCACCGGCACGCAGCTCGAAGGAGACCGGCCCGGTATCGCCCACTTTGACGTTGTCCATTTTCAACAGCACCGGCGCGCTGGCATCGGGTAAGGCCTGACGCTGATCGTCGCGGAGGTTTTCGCCCACAATCAGTTCGACCAGACCACGCAGGCTATAGCGACCGATATCGCCACCCCCCGCGTAGCAGCCGTCGCGCATGGCGCAAACGGTATCAGCCATCTCCACCACCTCATCCAGGCGGTGGGTGATGTAAATCATGCCGACCTGCTTCTCGCGCAGGATGTTCATCACGCGGAACAGGTGGCGGACATCGTCAGCAGGCAGTGAAGCAGTCGGTTCATCGAGCACCAGCACCGAGGCGTCAACGGCCACCGCACGGGCAATCGCCAGCAGGGATTTTTCGGTGCGGGAAAGGTCAAACACGCGGTCATCCGGGTCGAGCTGAATGCCGATATCTTCCAGCGCTTTTTGCGCCTGGCGTTTGGTGGCCGCCCAGTCAATCAGGCCGAAGCGACGGGGGAAACCCATCACCAGCGCCATGTTTTCGGCGACGGTCATCCACTCTACCAGGCCTAAATCCTGATGAATAAAGGCGATGGGCTGTTCGTTGCCCTGACGTAACGCGGCGGCGGAATCCACCGGCTGCCCGCGAAACAGGATCTCTCCGCCATCACGGGAATAGACACCCGCCAGCACCTTAATCAGCGTCGATTTACCGGCACCGTTTTCTCCCAGCAGCGCTACAACCTGGCCCGGATAAATATCCAGACTGACGTTATTGACCGCCACGTTTCCACCAAAGCGCTTGATAATGTGGCGCATGGATAACAACGGAGACAACACTGCTGCTTCTGCCATTTAAGGTGACCTCCCGATGTGTGGGAAAGAACGTTTTACATGCTATAAATTTCACTATGCGAAATCTGATTTCAAATATATCGATCATGATTTGACAAAGCAATCGGTGAGGTTGTTTTTGAAATTCAATAAAATCAGATAATTACAAAATTTCTGTTCAGATCGTGAAGTGAAACACACTTTGCGCTACCATCAGAGCGGGTCGAAAAGGGGAGCTGACGCGATGGACACAAAAGAGAGAGAAATGACGCAAGATAAAGAAAGGCCTGCGGGAAGCCAGAGCCTGTTCCGCGGGTTGATGCTGATTGAAATCCTCAGTAACTATCCGAACGGTTGCCCGCTGGCGCACCTTTCGGAGCTGGCGGGCTTGAACAAAAGCACCGTCCATCGCCTGCTGCAGGGGCTCCAGTCCTGCGGCTATGTGACGCCCGCACCCGCGGCCGGTAGCTATCGGCTGACCACCAAGTTCATTGCGGTAGGGCAAAAAGCGCTCTCCTCGCTGAATATCATCCACGTTGCTGCGCCGCACCTCGAGACGCTGAACCTGGTCACCGGCGAGACGGTGAACTTCTCCAGCCGGGAAGATGATCACGCCATTCTGATTTATAAGCTGGAACCCACCACCGGGATGCTGCGCACGCGCGCCTATATCGGCCAGCATATGCCGCTGTACTGCTCGGCAATGGGTAAGATTTACATGGCGTTTGGTCAGCAGGAATATGTGAAAGAGTACTGGGAGACGCATCAGGAGCAGATTCAGCCGCTGACGCGCAACACCATTACGGGGCTACCTGCGATGTACGACGAGCTGGCGCAAATTCGTGAAAGCGCGATGGCGATGGACCGAGAAGAGAACGAGCTTGGCGTTTCCTGTATTGCGGTACCGGTATTTGATATTCATCACCGTGTGCCTTATGCCATCTCCATCTCACTCTCGACGTCACGTCTGAAACAGATTGGTGAGAAAAACCTGCTCAAGCCGCTGCGCGACACGGCGCAGGCGATCTCTAACGAGCTGGGATTTACCTTGCGCGTGTAGGAAAAAAGCCAGATGCCGTTAGGAAAATGACAGATCTGGCAACAATCCCCGCCGGGATCAAAGCGAAGGCGGCTCATTTTCTGGCATTCTGACGGCAATCAACGTCATGCGGAGTGGAAAATGAACCGTTTTATCACTGCGGATTCGGCCAAATGCATCGGCTGTCGTACCTGCGAAGTGGCCTGCGTGGTGTCACACCAGGCAAATCAGGATTGCGCCGCTCTTTCTCCAAAAGCCTTCAGCGCGCGCATTCGGGTGGTGAAGAGCGGGTCTTTTACCACCGCCGTGACCTGCCATCATTGCGAAGATGCGCCCTGCGCCAACGTCTGCCCGGTGGGGGCGATGAGTCGGGTCAGCGGTGCGGTGTACGTTGAACAATCCCTTTGTATTGGCTGCAAAAGCTGCATGGTAGCCTGTCCGTACGGCGCGATGACCGTCATGATGACCGACGATGGCGTGCAGGCGCTGAAGTGCGATTTGTGCAGCCATAGCGATGACGGCCCGGCCTGCGTGGCGGCCTGTCCGACCCAGGCACTGCGCTGCATGACGGCGGAGGAACTGGAAAGATTAAGCGCCGGGCGCCGTCGGCTGACGGCGCTGGCGATGTAGCAGGGCGACAGCGCGTGCGATTACGCGCCCTGTTCGCCCCACGCGCGTTCAACTTCTTCGGCGAGAATTTTCACACCGGCTTCAATTTTCTGCGGGTCCGGCACGTAGTTCATCCGCATGCACTGATGGGTGTGCGGCCAGGGCTTATCGAGGCCTGGGAAGAAGTAGTCGCCCGGCACCATCAGCACGCCGCGCTTTTTCAGGCGCTGGTAGAGCAGCTCGGTGGAAATCGGCAGATCCTTAAACCACAGCCAGAGGAAAATGGCGCCTTCCGGCTTATGAATCAGGCAGCGCTCCGCCGGCAGATAGCGGCGAATAATGGCGATGGTTTCCTGAACCCGCTGGTAATAGAACGGCTTAATCACCGTCTCCGACAGGCGCAGCAGATCGTTGCGCTTAATCATTTCGCACATCATCGCCGGGCCCATGCCGCCCGGGGCAAGGCTGATAATGCCGTTCATATTACTGATGGCGGTAACGATCTTCTCGTTGGCGATGATAATCCCGCAGCGGCTGCCCGGCAGACCGAGCTTGGAGAGGCTCATGCACAGCACGATATTGGGGTTCCATAGCGGCCTGGCGTCGCTGAAAATAATCCCCGGGAAGGGAACGCCGTAGGCGTTATCAATGACCAGCGGCACGCCGTGCTGGTTGGCCAGCGCATCCAGCTTGATCAGCTCTTCGTCGGTAATCACGTTGCCGGTAGGGTTAGTCGGGCGGGAGACGCAAATCATGCCCGTTTCATCCGTCACCTGCAGATGCTCAAAATCCACGTGATATTTAAACTGTCCTTCCGGCAGCAGTTCGATATTCGGGCGGGTGGCGACGAACAGATCCTCTTCGAGACCCGAATCGGCGTAGCCGATATATTCCGGCGTCAGCGGGAACAGCACCTTACGGATGGTGCCATCAGCACGGCGTCCGGCAAAGAGATTAAATAAGTAGAAAAATGCACTCTGACTGCCGTTTGTCAGTGCAATATTCTGTGGTTCAATCTCCCAGCCGAGTTCATCACGCAGCATCTGCGCCAGCAGGCTTAGCAGTTCGCTTTTGCCCTGCGGACCGTCGTAATTACAAAGCGCATCAAGGGCTTTACCGTTCGCCAGCATGTCGGCAAGCAGGTCCTTGAAGTAGTCATTCATTTCCGGGATTTGCGCGGGATTACCGCCACCCAGCATGATTGCACCCGGCGTACGCAGGCCGTCATTAAGGTCTTCCATCAAACGGGTAATGCCCGAATGGCGGGTGAATTTGTCGCCGAAAAGTGAAAATGTCATCGCGAATAATCTGTCGGTATGTCTGGAAAGTGGGTAACCATAACGCCAGCGTTGGCGAGGTGCAAATCTGCGGAAACGGAGAGTGTTTTGTTATTGTGCTGAGTTATCTATTTTTTATAGCGATTTATTCTGTGGCGGCACCCTCGGTAACCGAGGGTGCCGCTTATCCGTGGGCTAGCGCTGGCCTGCCCAAACGACCATCACTTTATCATCGCCGTTTTCGCGCACAAAACCGTAGCCCTGCGGCAGGGAGAGGGTGGTTTGCTTGCCCATACCGATGGCCGGGTGGCGGGCGCGGAACTGGCCGAGCTTCTGCCAGTGCGTCACGCTAAGCGCGGCCTTGCCCTTGACGTCCTGCCAGTTCATATCCGAGCGCGTGCCCTGCAGCGGGTCTGAGCCGGTCGGGCCAAAGGGCCGCGAGGACTCATCGCCGTAGAATATTTGCACTGCGCCAGGGGCAAGCAGCAGCAGTTCGGCCGCCGAGCTGCCGCCTTCGCGGAACAGGCGCGTATCGTGCGATGAGAGGTAGCTCAGGACGTTAAACTGCTGCAGCTTGTCCGCCATTTGCTGCCAGGTCAGGTCCATATTGGCCAGGCAATCCGCCGCCTTCGCCGCCTGATCCTGATAATCGAAGTTAATCATCGCGTCAAAACCGTGGCGATAGTAATCGCTCTGCATAACGCCGTGGCCCCAGGCCTCGCCGGTCATCCAGAACGGCGCGTTATCCAGCGCCTTATCGGGGTTGGCCTTTTTCCACTCCGCCAGCGCGGCGGTCGCCTGGGTTTTCAACTGCTGCCAGGCGGCCTGCTCGACGTGCTTGGCGGTATCGACGCGGAAACCGTCAATACCGTAATCACGCACCCACTGGCTGAGCCAGTGGGTCAGGTAGTCGCGCGGCGTGAAGCCGGGGATCTCTTTAGCGGCGGTATCCGCTTTCAGATGGTAGAAGTTCGGCAGGCCGGAAGGGGTTGTCGATTCCGTTTTCAGGTCCGGCAGGAAGGCCAGGGACATAGTCAGATCGTCAAAGCCGGGGTTGTCGTAGTCACCGATATCGGTACGGATCCACTGTTTCCCCCACCATTTTTCCCAGCCGGCCTTATCACTAAAATTGATGTAATCGTTAAAGCTGTGCCAGCTCTGACCCGGGCCGGGCTTCCAGTCGGTCCAGCGTTCGCCGAACGTCTTTTTCAGCTCATCTCCCTGCAGATACAGGGAGCCAAATTTGAACTCCTGCATATCGGCGAGCGTCGCGTAGCCGGTGTGATTCATCACGACATCAAACAGGATGCGCATGCCGCGCTTATGGGCCTCATCGACGAGGCGACGGAGGTCGGCTTCGGTACCCATGTTGGCATCCAGCTTCGTCCAGTCCTGGGCGTAGTAGCCATGATAGGCGTAGTGCGGGAAGTCCCCCTTGGTTCCGCCGCCAACCCAGCCGTGAATCTGCTCCAGCGGGGAGCTTATCCACAGCGCGTTGACGCCCAGCTGCTGGAGATAGTCGAGCCGGCTGGTCAGGCCCTGCAGGTCGCCGCCGTGAAAGGTGCCGATCTCCTGCATGCCGTCTTTGTGCCGCCCGTAGCTGTTGTCGTTGGCGGGGTTGCCGTTAACGAAGCGGTCGGTGAGCACGAAATAGACCGTGGCGTTATGCCAGCTAAACGGCGCGGTGGCGTCGGTTTCCGCCCGTTCGAGCAGCAGCAGGCCGTTGCTGTTGGGGGCCGGCTGGAGGGTGACCTTCCCGCCGCTCACCGTCGCGATGTTGCCGCTGTAAAAATCACGCACCTTGCTGCCTTCGGCAAAAGTCTGGCCGACGGCGATCGTCAGCGGCTGGCCCTGCCATTTCGGGCACTGGCGCAGCTGGGGCGTCACCGCTGACGCCGTTTCGTTCTCTTTGAGGGAGATCATCAGCGTCGGCGTGCCGGAGCGGGTATCGACATCAAGGGTGTACAGGCCTTCGCGGAAAACTCGCCACTGCGCGGGTGCGCCGCGGCAGGGCTCCATGGAGAGCATTTGGTTGAGTTTTATGGTTCCGACCGGCTGCCAGCACTGTTGGTCAAAATTTATTTGCAGCGGACGTGTACCCTTCGCCACCTCATTTTGGCTAATAAATCTGCCGGTGCCTTCTTCGGTAAAGGTGGGAAAGTTAGCGGTGGTCCAGGCGGCGAAGGCCATCCCAGGCAACAGTAGCGACGCGAGAGCAGCGAGTTTCATGCCGAAGTCCTATGAGCGGTTTTTGTTCAGTTTGCCTGTCTGACCGCGAGATGAACTCATCCCACCTGCGCTTTTACGGGGAGGATGAAAAGGGGTGAGTGATTCAGTTCAAAAAACAGCCAAAAAATGAGACGGCGCTAGCATTTTCGCGACCTTTTCAGCGGACAGAAACCGATTTCAGGTGACAGCTTTTAGGAATTGGACTATTTCTGTTAGTGCTCTCACTGGGTATTTTTGATACTATTCGCGATTCAATTAACGTTTTTTCGCATAAAACAAGGTGTTGGAATGCATATATCCGACCAGGAGATCTAATGATATCGATTCCCATTCGACGATATGGGGCTGCGATACTCATGTTACTTACCTGCATATTTTCAGGTAGTGTGTTGGCAACAACCCACACGGCAACAACGAGTCATAAAGCCCCGATAGTAAAGAAAAGCAGTAGTGTTAAGGTCAGCAGTAAACAAGAGTATTCTCGCAATAGTGTAAAGAGCAGTTCACTTCCTGATTTGCGAAAATACCCTTCCGGAACACCAAGGAAAAAAGCGTTTCTCCGGACAGTGATGCCTTATATTACCAAACAGAATCAGGTGATTACCGCCGATCGTAACTGGCTTGTTACCAAGCAGTATGATTCCCGCTGGTCGCCGAGCGAGCGCACGCGTCTGAAAGATATAACGTCTCGCTATAAGGTGAAATGGTCTGGCAACACGCGCCGTATTCCCTGGAATACGCTGATGGATCGCGTCGACATTATTCCTAACAGCATGGTTGCCACCATGGCGGCGGCCGAAAGCGGCTGGGGTACGTCTAAGCTGGCACGCGTAAACAACAATCTGTTTGGTATGAAGTGCGGCGGCGGCAACTGCAGCGGTGCGATGAAAGGCTATTCTCAGTTTGATTCTGTAGAGCAGTCGGTGCAGGCTTATGTGACCAACCTGAACACGCATCCGGCGTACAAATCCTTCCGCACCTCCCGCGCGCAGCTGCGTAAAACGGACCAGGAAGTGACCGCCAGTACGATGATTCATAAGCTGAAGGGCTATTCGACCAAAGGGTCGAGCTATAACAACTATCTCTTCGCGATGTATCAGGATAACCAGCGTCTGATTGCCGCACATATGTAATGCAAACCCTATAATGAAAAATGCCCGGCGCGCTTGCCCGGGCATTTTTTTCGCTATTTTCCCGCTACATCATCACTTCGCTGTGCCGATCGCGGTACTCCTTCGGCGTAACGTCGTACTCTTTCTTAAACACGGAATAGAAATACTGCAGCGACGGGTAGCCGCACATCTGCGAGATTTCATTAATCGACAGCGTCGTCGAAACCAGCAGGCTGCGCGCCTTCTCCAGCTTCTCGCTGTGAATGACCGTATGAATGGTTTCGCCCACCTCCTCTTTAAAGCGCTTCTCAAGGTTCGATCGCGAGATCCCGACGGCGTCCAGCACCTGCTCAACCTTGATGCCCTTGCAGGCGTGATTGCGGATGTAGTGCATGGCCTGGATAACCGAAGGGTCGGAGAGGGAGCGGTAGTCCGTCGAGCGTCGCTCAATGACGCGCATGGGGGGAACCAGCCTGCGCTGCAGGGGCAGCGCTTCTTTATCCAGCAGGCGGTGCAGCAGCTTTGCCGCCTGATAGCCCATCTGGCGGGTGCCCTGGGCCACCGACGATAGCGCCACGCGCGACAGGTAGCGGGTCAGCTCTTCGTTATCGATGCCGATGACGCACAGCTTTTCCGGTACCGGAATATGCAGCAGCTCGCAGGCCTGCAAAACGTGGCGCGCGCGGGCATCGGTAACGGCGATGATCCCCGTTTGCGGCGGCAGCGTTTGCAGCCAGTCCGCCAGGCGGTTCTGCGCGTGCTGCCAGTTTTCCGGCGCCGTCTCCAGCCCCTGATAAACCACGCCGCGATACTTCTCTTTTGCTACCAGCTGGCAAAATGCGTGCTCGCGCTCGACGGCCCAGCGCTTGCCGCTGGAGGTCGGCAGCCCGTAAAAGGCGAAACGATGAACCCCTTTCTCTTTCAGATGCAGGAAGGCGCTCTCAACCAGGGCGGCGTTATCGGTGGCGATATAGTGAACCGGCGGGTAGTCCTCAGGGCGATAGTAGGAGCCGCCCACGCCGACGATCGGTACCTCGACGCCGGCCAGCAGCTTTTCAATTTCGGGATCGTCATAATCGGCGATCACCCCGTCTCCCAGCCACTCTCTGATGTTCTCTATCCTGGCGCGGAAATCCTCTTCGATAAAAATGTCCCACCCCAGCTGCGACGCCTGTAAATATTCGCCAACGCCTTCCACAACCTGCCGATCGTAGGCCTTGTTGGCGTTGAATAACAGCGTAATACGGTGACGCTTTTCAAACATAATCTCGTTCCCTGGTCTCTCTTGCTGGCCATACAATACCGGCCAATGCCCGAACTATTACAAGCTACTTATGCGTAAATCTGGCGGTAGCGCAAATAATACGGGCATTCTGCTGTCCAGCGCCTCAGGCGCGCCGCTTGGTGGCGGAATCCATCCACACCGCCAGCAGCAAAATGGCGCCTTTAACGATGTATTGCCAGAAGGTGGCGACGTCCATCATGCTCATGCCGTTATCCAGCGCGGACATGATAAAGGCTCCCATCACCGCCCCGGCCACGCTGCCTACGCCGCCGGCAAGACTGGTGCCGCCGATAACGCAGGCGGCGATGGCGTCAAGTTCGGCGATGTTGCCCGCGGACGGAGAGCCGGCCCCCAGACGCGAGCTGAGGATCAGCCCGGCAATCGCCACCATCAGGCCGTTAATGGCGAATACCGCCAGCTTGGTCCGCTCTACGCTGATGCCCGACAGGCGGGCGGCCTCAATGTTGCCGCCGATGGCGTAAATCCGCCGACCAAAGGCGGTGCGGGTGGCCAAAAACATACCGGCCAGCAGCAGCGCGGCGAGGATCAGCACCGGAGTAGGGACGCCGCGATAGTCGTTCAGCAGCCAGATTGCGCCGAGGACAAAAACGGCGGTAAGGGTCTGGCGGCCGACGGCAGCGGTTGAGGCGGAGGTGGTTAACCCCAGCGCCTGGCGGCGCAGGCGGCCGCGCCACTGCCAGATAATAAAGGCGGCCATGCCGACAACGCCGATACCGAAGCCAATGCCGTCCGGCAGGTAGCTCTGGCCGATTTGCGACATCGCCGGGCTGGTCGGGGAGACCGTGGTACCGTTGGTGATGCCGATCAGAATCCCGCGGAATGCCAGCATGCCGGCAAGGGTGACGATAAACGAGGGCACCTTGCGATAGGCGACCCACCACCCGTTCCAGGCGCCCAGCAGCAGCCCCATCGCCAGCGTCACCACAATGGTGAGCGGCAGCGGCCAGCCGAGCCAGACGTCGAAGATGGCCGCCGCGCCGCCGAGAAGCCCCATCATTGAGCCGACGGAGAGGTCAATCTCGGCGGAAATAATCACGAAGACCATTCCCACCGCGAGGATCCCGGTAATGGCCGTCTGCCGCAGCAGGTTAGAAATATTACGCGCGCTCAGGTAGGCGCCGTCGGTAACCCAGGTAAAGAACAGCATGATGACCACGATGGCGGAGATCATGACGAAAACCTGTAGGTTCAGGCTCTTTAATCCGGGCAGGGTGGCGGAGGCAGATGAGGCCAGTTTTATCTCAGACGGCGTGTTTTTCGACATGGTGTTCGCTCCTCAGTGCGGCTTCCATTACCTTTTCCTGGGTCAGACCCTGGTTGATTAAGTTGGCCTTCAGTTTGCCTTCGTGCATGACCAGCACCCGATCGCTGAGCCCGAGCACTTCCGGAAGCTCCGACGAGATAACGATAACGGCGATCCCCTGCTGCACCAGCTGATTAATCAGCTTGTAGATTTCGTATTTCGCGCCGATATCAATGCCGCGAGTGGGCTCATCAAGAATTAAAATGCGCGGGTTCAGCAGCAGGCAGCGGGCGAGGATCGCCTTCTGCTGATTGCCGCCGCTGAGCCGGCCGATGGCCAGATCCGGCGACGAGGTTTTGATTTTGAGGCGCTGGATAGACTGCTGAATGCACAGCTGCTCCCCGGCGTCATCGAGGCTGCTTAGCGGGCCGCTAAACTGATCCAGCGCGGCCAGGGTGATGTTCTTGCCGACCGCCATCACCGGCACGATGCCGTCTTTTTTACGATCCTCCGGCACCATAGCGATACCCTGAGCAATCGCCTGCTGGCAGTGATGAATCGCCACCGGCTGGCCGTCGATATAGATTTTTCCCTCCCAGCGGCCCGGCCAGACGCCAAACAGGCACTGGACGGCCTCGGTACGCCCGGCGCCGACCAGTCCGGCAATGCCGAGGATTTCACCGCGATGCAGCGAAAAGGAGATATCGTTTACTCGTTTAATATGGCGATTGACCGGATGCCAGGCGGTTAAATTCTCAACGCGCAAAATCTCGTCGCCGCGGGTATGCGGCTCGCTGGGGTAAAGGGCGGTAAGCTCGCGGCCGACCATCATGGTAATAACATCATCTTCGTTCATGCCGCTGGCGTCGCGGGTACCAATATGCTGGCCGTCGCGAATCACGCAGATGGTGTCGGAGATCGCTTTGACTTCGTTGAGCTTGTGGGAGATATAAATACAGGCGATGCCGTGATTTTGCAGATCGCGAATAATGTTCAGCAGGATTGCCGTTTCCTGTTCGGTTAATGAAGCGGTGGGCTCATCGAGAATCAATAAGCGCACCTGCTTGTTGAGCGCTTTGGCAATTTCAACCAGCTGCTGCTGGCCAAGACCTAAATCCCCGACGCGCGTATCGGGTGATATCGCCAAATTGACCTGAGCCAGCAGCTTCTGGCTGCGTAGGGTCATGGTTTCATAATCCAGCAGGCCGTGGCGGGAAATTTCAGCGCCGAGGAAAATATTCTCCAGCACCGTGAGATGTTTTACCAGCGCGAGCTCCTGATGAATGATGGCAATGCCCTTACGCTCGGTATCGCGAATATGGGCGGCCTGCAGGGTTTCGCCAGAGAAAATAATCTCGCCCTCATAGCTGCCGTGCGGATAAATGCCGCACAGCACCTTCATCAGGGTGGATTTTCCGGAACCATTTTCGCCACACAATGAGACAACTTCCCCGGCGTTAAGCCGCAGGCTGACATTATCAACGGCCTTCACCGCGCCGAAAGATTTGGTAATGTTCTTCATTTCAAGTAACCAGGACATAGATGCTCCGCATAAGCGATATCCGGCTGGACGAGAATAACGCCCCGGTTAAGGGGCGTCGGGGGTTACAGTTCGCTCTTTTTGTGGAAACCGTCTTTAATCACCGTTTGTTCAATATTGTCTTTATTCACTTCAATTGGCGTCAGCAGACGCGACGGGACCTCTTTCAGGCCGTTGTTTAAGGTGGTGTCAGCGTGCGGCGCCTTATCGTTACCGAGCTCAACGGCAATTTCTGCCGCGGTGGTGGCAAGCGTCACGATGGGCTTATAAACCGTCATCGTCTGGGTACCAGAGATAATGCGCTTCACTCCCGCAAGGTCGGCGTCCTGACCTGAGATCGCCACTTTCCCCGCCAGCCCCTGGGCGCTTAACGCCTGGATTGCCCCGCCGGCGGTGGCGTCGTTTGAAGCCACGACCGCATCAATTTTGTTATTGTTGGCGGTCAGCGCGTTCTCCATTATTTTTAACGCGTTTTCCGGCAGCCAGCCGTCGACCCACTGATCGCCGACAATTTTGATTTTGCCCTGATCGATATAGGGCTTGAGCACCTTCATTTGTCCGGCGCGGAAGAGCTTGGCGTTATTATCAACAGGCGAGCCGCCCATCAGGAAATAGTTTCCCTGGGGCACTTTATCGACCAGGCTTTTGGCCTGCATTTCGCCGACTTTTTCGTTATCGAATGAAATATAGAAATCAATATCTGCGTTATTAATCATACGGTCATAGGCGAGAACTTTGATTCCCTCCTGCTTCGCTTCTTTAATCACGTTACTTAAAACCTGACCGTTGTAAGGAATAATGACAAGAACATCAACGCCGCGATTTATCATATTTTCAATTTGCGACATTTGTGTTTCTTCATTGCCGTTGGCAGACTGTACAAATACTTTCGCGCCTAATGATTCAGCCTTGTTGACAAAAATATCGCGATCTTTCTGCCAGCGCTCCAGCCGAAGATCGTCAATGGCCATACCAATTTTAACTTCTTTAGCAATACCCGCCATGCTGGTCAGAATGAGTGAAGCGCAGAGCGTGAGGCAAAGGTTCTTTATCTTCATAATAATAATACCTTTTTGTAGAGTGCAGGATAAAACGAGCGGTGAAAGCAGACGGCCTGATACGCTGAAGATTCTTAACGGGGAAAAGGGTGCTGGCAATTACCTGTGCTTATTTTGACGTTATGAAATTTAGTTTATTTGCTGATTTATGACCGCGATCTTACTTTAATCTTTAGGGCCTCAGGGATGGTGCCGATCTTTCATTGGGATAGGGCGTGAATAGCGAATAAGCTGGTTGTTTTTGCGATCTGGCGCACGTTTGCGGATTCTCTCAACGGCGGTGTGAAATAACGTAATTGAGGAAAGCAAAACAGCAATTCTATATTGGCTTATGAATTATTACCCGCCGCATCCCTGAATATGGAGTTCATTATGCAGACCTATTTCGATCAACTCGATCGCGTTCGTTATGAAGGCACTAAATCTACTAACCCGCTGGCTTTCCGTCACTATAATCCGGATGAGCTGGTGCTGGGTAAACGCATGGAAGAACACCTGCGGTTTGCGGCCTGCTACTGGCACACGTTCTGCTGGAACGGGGCCGATATGTTTGGCGTCGGTTCCTTCAACCGTCCGTGGCAGCAGCCGGGCGACGCCCTTGAAATGGCAAAACGTAAAGCCGACGTCGCCTTTGAGTTTTTCCACAAGCTGAACGTCCCGTACTACTGCTTCCACGACGTTGACGTCTCCCCGGAAGGCGCGTCGCTGAAGGAGTATCTCAACAATTTCGCACAGATGGTCGATGTGCTGGCGGCAAAACAGGAGCACAGCGGCGTGCAGCTGCTGTGGGGCACCGCGAACTGCTTTACAAACCCGCGCTACGGCGCAGGCGCGGCAACCAACCCGGATCCGGAAGTGTTCAGCTGGGCGGCGACGCAGGTCGTGACCGCCATGGACGCCACCCACAAGCTGGGCGGGGAAAACTACGTCCTGTGGGGCGGCCGCGAAGGGTATGAAACGCTGCTCAATACCGACCTGCGCCAGGAGCGTGAGCAGATTGGCCGGTTTATGCAACTGGTGGTTGAGCACAAACATAAAATTGGCTTCCAGGGGACGCTGCTGATTGAGCCGAAGCCGCAGGAGCCAACCAAGCATCAGTATGACTACGACGCCTCCACCGTCTATGGCTTCCTCAAGCAGTTCGGCCTGGAAAAAGAGATTAAGCTGAATATCGAAGCGAACCACGCGACCCTGGCAGGCCATAGCTTCCACCACGAGATTGCCACCGCCATCGCGCTGGGCCTGTTTGGCTCCGTCGATGCCAACCGCGGCGACCCGCAGCTGGGCTGGGATACCGATCAGTTCCCGAATAGCGTGGAAGAAAACGCCCTGGTGATGTATGAAATTCTCAAGGCCGGCGGTTTCACGACCGGCGGGATGAATTTCGATGCCAAAGTACGTCGTCAAAGCACCGACAAGTACGATCTGTTCTATGGTCATATTGGGGCGATGGATACGATGGCCCTGTCGCTGAAGGTGGCAGCGCGCATGATTGAAGATGGCGAGCTGGATAAGCGCGTAGCAAAACGCTATGCCGGCTGGAACGGCGATCTGGGCCAGCAAATCCTCAAGGGGCAGATGACGCTGACGGAAATTGCTCAGCATGCCGCGCAGCATAATCTGGCACCGCAGCACCAGAGTGGACACCAGGAGCAGCTGGAAAATCTGGTGAATCACTATCTTTTTGATAAGTGATGACAATGCCCGGCGCGTCCGGGCATAGGCTATTTAGCACGCTTTTCGCGCCACGCTCAGCCGTGGCGCGCTGTTCAGGAGAGTCGGTATGTACATCGGGATTGATTTAGGTACCTCGGGCGTGAAGGCCATTTTGCTCAATGAGCAGGGTGAGGTACTGGCTTCGCACACGGAAAAGCTCAGCGTATCGCGCCCGCACCCCTTATGGTCCGAACAAGATCCCGAGCACTGGTGGCAGGCAACGGATAGCGCGATCAAAGCGTTGGGAGAGCAGCACTCCCTGCGCGACGTGAAGGCTATCGGTATCGCCGGGCAGATGCATGGCGCCACGCTGCTGGACAAGCAGCAGCGGGTGCTGCGTCCGGCCATTTTATGGAACGACGGGCGCTGCGGCGAAGAGTGCGCCCTGCTGGAAGAGCGGGTCGGGTGGTCGCGGCAGATCACCGGCAACCTGATGATGCCCGGCTTTACGGCGCCGAAGCTGCTGTGGGTTAAGCGACACGAGCCGGACGTCTTCAGCCAGATTGATAAGGTCCTGCTGCCGAAAGACTATTTACGCTTACGCATGACCGGCGAGTTCGCCAGCGATATGTCTGACGCTGCCGGGACGATGTGGATGGACGTGGCAAAGCGCGACTGGAGCGACGAGATGCTCGCCGCCTGCGGCCTGAGCCGCGATAACATGCCCGCGCTATTTGAAGGCAGCGAGGTGACGGGAGCGCTGCGCCCGGCTATCGCCGCGGCGTGGAATATGCCGCAGGCGCTGGTGGTGGCCGGCGGCGGGGATAACGCCGCCGGTGCCGTTGGCGTGGGCATGGCGGACGCGGGGCAGGCGATGCTATCGCTGGGGACCTCCGGCGTTTACTTTGCCGTCAGCGAGGGGTTTCTCAGCAAACCCGAAAGCGCGGTGCACAGCTTCTGCCACGCGCTTCCCGGGCGCTGGCATTTGATGTCGGTCATGCTCAGCGCGGCATCCTGCCTCGACTGGGCGGCTAAGCTGACCGGCCTGGGTACGGTTCCTGCGCTGATCGGCGCGGCAGAGTCCGCCGATGAGCGCGCGGGCCCGGTGTGGTTTCTACCCTATCTTTCCGGCGAACGTACGCCGCATAACAACCCGCAGGCGAAGGGCGTCTTTTTCGGCCTGACGCATCAGCATGGCCCGGCGGAGCTGGCGCGTGCGGTGCTGGAAGGGGTGGGATATGCGCTGGCGGACGGTATGGATGCGGTCCACGCCTGCGGCATCAAGCCCGAGAGCATCACCCTGATTGGCGGAGGCGCGCGCAGCCCCTGGTGGCGGCAGATGCTGGCTGACATCAGCGGACAGCAGCTGGATTACCGCACCGGCGGCGACGTTGGACCGGCGCTGGGTGCCGCGAGACTCGCGCAGCTGGCGCTGCATCAAGGGGAGTCCTGGTCGGATCTGCTACCCCAGCTGCCGCTTGAGCAGGCTCACCGTCCTAATAGCGAACGCGTCGCGCTCTATGCTCCGCGTCGCGAAACCTTCCGCCAGATTTATCAGCAGCTTCTCCCACTGATGTCATAGCGGCAATCCGCTCCCGCGCGGGAGCGGGTTTGACCGCGGCGCTAGCTCACCAGCCGACGCGTGTCGATGCGCTGCACCAGCGCCGACAGCAGCAGGCTGCCCAGCAGGGCGGCGCTAAAGATCCACAGAATATCCAGCAGCGGCCAGCGGGTGAGCTCCAGACCGCTGGCCCGCAGCGCGTGGATAATCAGCGCATGAAAACCGTAGATCCCCAGGGAGTGGCGGGCGATGAGCGCCAGAACGGGGATCTGACGCGCATTAAGGGTGTTTTTCGCCAGCGTCAGCAGGGCTACCGCGCAGACAAACACCGCCGGACCGCAGTATAAATACCAGGTATCGCCGAAGTTGCCGCGCCACTTGAGCTCATGCAGCGTTCCGCGCGATATCATCCAGACGGCGCTGGCGAACAGCGCGGCACACAGCAGAGTCAGCCATTTTTTATCCGTCTCCATCATGCCAATCGCCCGGCCAAGCACGCCGTACAGTACGTAGTAAAAGGCATCGCCGCTGATATAGAGATTGAGCGGCAGCCATTCGATACCGCCCGCTTTTACGCTCACCATATTGGGGTTGGCGAGAATGCCGATGACCAGCATCAGCGCCAGCAGCATCTTGCCGCTGACCTGCTTAACCTGAATAAGCGGCGAGAGCAGGTAGATGACGATAATCGCGAAGAAAAACCACAGATGATAGAACACCGGCTTTTGCAGCAGGTTTCTTAGCGAGAGCTCGACGTTGATATGGGTAAACAGGGAGATGTAGAGCAGCGACACGGCGCTGTAAAACAGCACGCACAGCACGATGCGCAGAAAGTGCCGCGGCTGGGCGCTGCGTTCGCCGAAAAACAGGTACCCAGACATCATGAAGAAGAGCGGGACGCTGACGCGAGAGGCGGAGTTGAGCAGGTTGGCTATATCCCATTCCACCAGGCTGATTGAGTGGGGATGGGTGATGTACCAGGTGGTGCTGTGGATCATCACCACCATCATGCATGCGATACCGCGCAAACTCGTAATCCAGTTTATTTTTTCCTGCATCAGTACCTCAGTGGTTCCTTCTTAAACAGGGTCTGACTTCCCTGATACCGCGGTGTCGCAATGGAATATTCTGAGTTTGCCGCCGCATGCTTGTAGAGATGTGGAGAGATTCGCACAATGTCCGGGTGATTTCACGTAATCTGAACGATAACAATTTGCTAACAAGGCGGTCGAGGAAAATGGTGATGAAATGTTTCTTTTCTGGACTGCTGCTGCTTGTGCTCGCCGGCTGCAGCCAGACGCCATCCCAGCCGCCACAAAAAGCGCAAAGAGCGCGGATTACGCCGCAAATTACCCTGAATATGGAACAGCTGTGTAAGGATCAGGCGGCAAGACGCTACAGCACCGGGGCCAGGCTGGTTGACGTCAGCCATTTTGAACAGTTCCAGGGAAGCTATGAGCTGTCGGGCCATACCGAGCAGAATGAGCGCTTTATCTGTTCTTTCGATCCAGACGGGCAGTTTTTACATCTTTCTATGCGCTAAATGCCCCGCGGCTGCCGCATGATGGCGTTAATTTCCCCAATTTTGCTTAAACAACGCCGTTTCGTACTGTATATCTCGCAGCCAGCGGGTATACTGATCCCTTCCTTTAAATCCACACGTATCCAGCACGAAATAATATGCAAAAGTTTGATACCAGGACCTTCCAGGGCCTGATCCTGACCTTACAGGATTACTGGGCTCGTCAGGGCTGCACCATTGTTCAACCACTGGACATGGAAGTTGGCGCCGGCACCTCCCACCCAATGACCTGCCTGCGCGCGCTGGGGCCAGAGCCGATGGCGACTGCCTACGTGCAGCCTTCGCGTCGTCCGACCGACGGCCGCTATGGCGAAAACCCGAACCGCCTGCAGCACTACTATCAGTTCCAGGTGGTCATTAAGCCCTCGCCGGACAACATCCAGGAGCTGTACCTCGGGTCTCTGAAAGAGCTGGGTATGGATCCGACTATTCATGATATCCGCTTCGTGGAAGACAACTGGGAAAACCCAACGCTGGGTGCCTGGGGTCTGGGCTGGGAAGTGTGGCTGAACGGTATGGAAGTGACGCAGTTCACCTACTTCCAGCAGGTGGGTGGTATGGAATGTAAGCCGGTAACCGGCGAGATCACCTACGGTCTGGAGCGTTTGGCGATGTACATTCAGGGCGTAGACAGCGTTTACGACCTGGTCTGGAGCGACGGCCCGCTGGGTAAAACGACCTACGGCGACGTGTTCCATCAGAACGAAGTCGAGCAATCAACCTATAACTTTGAATACGCCGACGTGGACTTCCTGTTCTCCTGCTTTGAGCAGTATGAGAAAGAAGCGCAGCAGCTGCTGGCGCTGGAAAACCCGCTGCCGCTGCCCGCCTACGAGCGCATTCTGAAGGCCGCCCATAGCTTCAACCTGCTGGATGCGCGTAAAGCCATCTCCGTCACCGAGCGTCAGCGCTATATTCTGCGCATCCGCACCCTGACGAAAGCGGTGGCAGAAGCTTACTACGCTTCCCGTGAGGCCCTTGGCTTCCCGATGTGCAACAAAAACAAATAAGAGGCGGCCATGTCTGAGAAAACTTTCCTGGTGGAGATCGGCACCGAAGAGCTGCCACCAAAAGCCCTGCGCAGCCTGGCTGAGTCTTTTGCTGCGAACTTTACCGCGGAGCTGGACAGCGCTGGCCTCGCCCACGGCACCGTTGAGTGGTTTGCCGCCCCGCGTCGTCTGGCGCTGAAGGTGGCTAATCTGGCCGCTTCCCAGCCGGATCGCGAAATCGAAAAACGTGGCCCGGCGATTTCTGCGGCGTTTGACGCAGAAGGTAAACCGAGCAAAGCGGCCGAAGGCTGGGCGCGCGGCTGCGGTATCACCGTCGAGCAGGCCGAGCGTCTGGCGACCGATAAAGGCGAATGGCTGCTGTATCGCGCCCATGTGAAAGGCGAAAGCGCGGAAGCGCTGCTGCCGAACATGGTCTCGACCTCCCTCGGCAAGCTGCCTATCCCTAAACTGATGCGCTGGGGCGCGTCGGACGTGCAGTTTGTCCGTCCGGTTCACACCGTGACCCTGCTGCTTGGCGACAGCGTCGTGCCGGCAACTATTCTCGGCATCGACTCCGATCGCGTGATCCGCGGCCATCGCTTTATGGGCGAGCCGGAGTTCACTATCGATAGCGCCGAACAGTATCCGCAAATCCTGCTGGAGCGCGGTAAAGTTATTGCTGACTACGAAACGCGTAAAGCCACCATTAAAGCTGGCGCGGAAGAAGCGGCCCGCAAGATTGGCGGCAACGCCGATCTGAGCGAAAGCCTGCTGGAAGAAGTCACCTCGCTGGTGGAATGGCCGGTGGTGCTGACGGCGAAATTCGAAGAAAAATTCCTCGCGGTGCCTTCTGAAGCGCTGGTGTACACCATGAAAGGCGATCAGAAGTACTTCCCGGTTTATGCTGACGACGGCAAACTGCTGCCGAACTTCATCTTCGTTGCCAACATCGAATCCAAAGATCCGATCCAGATTATCTCCGGTAACGAGAAGGTTGTGCGCCCGCGTCTGGCGGATGCGGAGTTCTTCTTCAACACCGACCGTAAAAAGCGCCTGGAAGATCATCTGCCGCGTCTGCAGACCGTCCTGTTCCAGCAGCAGCTGGGCACCCTGCGCGATAAAACCGATCGTATTCAGGCCCTTGCCGGCTGGATTGCGGGTCAGATTGGTGCGGACGTCAACCACGCGACCCGCGCGGGCCTGCTGTCGAAGTGCGACCTGATGACCAATATGGTCTTCGAGTTCACCGATACTCAGGGCGTGATGGGCATGCACTACGCGCGCCATGATGGCGAAGCGGAAGACGTTGCCGTGGCGCTGAACGAGCAGTATCAGCCGCGTTTTGCCGGCGACGATCTGCCGTCTAACCCGGTTGCCTGTGCGGTGGCGATTGCCGATAAGATGGATACGCTCGCCGGTATCTTCGGCATTGGTCAGCACCCGAAAGGGGACAAAGACCCGTTCGCACTGCGCCGCGCCGCGCTGGGCGTACTGCGCATCATCGTTGAAAAGAACCTGAACCTGGATCTGCAGACTCTCACCGAAGAAGCGGTGCATCTGTATGGCGACAAGCTGACTAACGCCAGAGTTGTTGATGAGGTCATCGACTTTATGCTCGGTCGCTTCCGTGCCTGGTACCAGGACGAAGGCTACGGCGTTGATACCATCCAGGCTGTACTGGCTCGTCGCCCGACCCGTCCGGCTGATTTCGATGCGCGCATGAAGGCGGTTTCGCACTTCCGTACGCTGGAAGAATCCTCGGCACTGGCGGCAGCCAACAAGCGCGTCTCCAACATCCTCGCAAAATCTGAAGAGACGCTGAACGATGCCGTTCACGCCTCCGTGCTGAAAGAAGCCGCAGAGATCAAGCTGGCGACCCATCTGGTTGTGCTGCGTGATAAGCTGCAGCCGTTCTTCGCCGAAGGCCGTTACCAGGAAGCGCTGATCGAGCTGGCCTCCCTGCGTGAACCGGTGGATGAGTTCTTTGAGAACGTGATGGTCAATGCCGAAGATCGGGACGTGCGTATCAACCGACTGACGCTGCTGTCCAAACTGCGCGAGCTTTTCCTGCAGGTAGCGGACATTTCTCTGCTGCAGTAAGCGCCTTTTGGCAACAAAAAAACCTGCCTTCTGGCAGGTTTTTTTATGGCGCGAAGATGCTCATGGCGCCATCTGCTCGCCTACAGGCTGGCCCTTAACTACTCCAGGTTGCCTGCCGTCAGGCTCTCTTTATCGAAAGCATGGCTGACGTTAATGCGGTTTTGATGCATCGACGTATCGATGTTGGATCCCGCTTCCGGCGGTACGGCATGACGTTCTGCTGCCATGACGCCGGTTGATAGTGAGGCTGCCAGAAACAGGGCGGTCATCACGCTGATATTTTTCATTTTAGATTCCTTTTCATCGTGCTGTCGTTGTCGCCTGTATGCTTGATTCCGGCGGCCGGCACTCTCTAAAAGCGCCATCAATGCGATTTATTTGGTCAGTTCTGCGGTCATATGAACGCGGTTGTTGAACTGGGCGCTGGTAATTTTGTAGGACGCACCCTGCTCAGCAGCCTGGGCGGCAATTTTAGCTTCTGCACGGTCCAGGGTGGAGGCGGTGGTGCTGATGCTCTGAGCAAATGCGCCGAAGGACATCAGAGAAAGTGCGGTAACTGCAACGAAAGTTTTGATAGATTTCATGGTCGTATTCCTGAGGTTGTTTGTCTGTAATAGGGCGTTTTGCCCTGATGTGATAAATAATAGGCCGATCGTCTGGTGATTAAAATCGGAACAATTTGCGCATCTTGTTCAAAAAAATAGAACAAAATTTGATCGATAAATTCCGGGCGCTCATCGTTATGACCGGCGATAAATACGTCCGTCAGCTGGCCCATCGGCGCGGCTACTTTTGCCCCGTACCGGCGCGGGTGCTGAAAAAATAATCTTGAAATGTGTGGGGCGGTGTGGCTATTCTGTGTCCCGACGAATCCCTCGTCTTACTGAGAGCACACTGAAAATGGATAACCACGCCTGCTGAATTCACTCCTTGCCAGCGCCATATGCGGCAGGGGAAGTATCGATTTCATTCAGGAGTGCTTATGGCCCATTGTGCCCAATCCCCCGCTTTTATTTTGCATCAGCTCACCTGTCAGTTTGCGACGGGAGACATGCTGTTTGGCCCGCTAAATTTATCGTTAGAGACGTCGTTCTGCGGCCTGGTCGGCCGTAATGGCGTCGGCAAAACTCGCCTGCTTCGGCTGCTGGCGGGCGTCGACTCTCCTTCCGGCGGACATATCGAACGCTTTACCTCGCTGGCCTATGTTGCCCAACATCCGGCAATTGTTTCCAGCACTACCCTGGCCGACCTGCTGGGCTATGAGCCCATCTTCTCTGCTCTGCGGCGGCTTGAGCGCGGGGAGGGATTCGCTGACGACGTCGAGAGCCTGGAGGGTTTCTGGGATCTGCGCGAGCGTCTGAGCGCGGCGTTCGCCGATGCCGGCCTGCCGGCATTTTCTCCCGAGCGTCTCGCCTCGTCGCTGAGCGGCGGCGAGCGGGTGAAAGTACTGCTGTGCGGAGCCTTTCTCTCAGGCGCGGACTATTTGCTGCTGGACGAGCCGACCAACCACCTCGACGGGCAGGGCCGCGAATGGTTGTATCGGCAGCTGGAGCGCTGGCGCGGTGGGGGAATTATCGCCAGCCACGATCGTGAACTGCTGGCGCGAATGCCGCGTATCCTTGAGCTCACGCCGACGGCGCTGCGAAGCTATGGCGGGAACTACGCCGACTATCAGCAGCAGCGTGATGCCGAACAGCAGGCCGCGCGAGCCGCGCTGGAACATGCCGCGACCGAACGCCGCCGCACCCGGGTCCGAATGCAAAAAGAGCATGATGCCAGCCAGCGGCGATCTGCGCAGACGCTGCGGGTTGTCGATACGCTGAATATTGCCTCGTTTGAACGCGTGAAGTACAAAGGCGCGGCGAAGGAGCGCCCCGGAACGCTCCATCGGCAGCATCGGGAGCAAAATAGCGCGCTCAATACCGCCGTCGCCCAGGCGCACGAGCGGGTAGAAGATCAGGCTGCGGTGATGTTCACTCTGCCGGGAAGTCAGATCGCCGTCGGTAAACAGGTCCTGGTGCTGGAGGATCTACGCCTGGCGCACTCGACGGCGGCGGCGCTGAGCTGGCGTATTGATGGGCCGATGCGCGTAGCGCTGCGCGGGCCTAACGGCTGTGGAAAAACCACGTTACTGAAAACGCTGGTCGGTCTCGAGCAGCCGGTTTCTGGAGAGTGCCGACTGTCGGTTCATGCGGCGTGGCTGGATCAGCACCTGACGCAGCTGGACCTGTCGCTATCGGTTTTAACGCATCTTAATCTTGACGATACGCTGCTGGAGGAGGGCGTGCTGCGCAGCCGGCTTGCCCAGCTACAGCTGGGGGCGGATAAAATCAATCTGCCGCTGGCGGCCCTGAGCGGCGGGGAGCGGCTGAAGGCGGCGCTGGCCTGCGTACTGTGGCGGCGGGACGCCACTCAGCTTCTGCTGCTCGATGAGCCGACTAACCACCTGGATTTAGCCTCTGCCCAGGCCATTGAAGCGGCGCTGGCGGGATTCCCCGGCGCGATGCTGGTGGTGTCGCATGACGAGTCGTTCCTGCAGGGACTGAAGCTTACCCACGCTTTAGCGTGGCGGGACGGCGGCTGGCAGCTTGAGCCGTATTAAAACGAAAAAAAACCGCCATGCAAGGTGGCGGTTTCCTGATATTCAGATAAAAAAAATCCCCGCCGTGAGGCAGGGATCTTGAATTCTGAGCTTATTTAAGCTTACAGGCTGGTAACGTTGCCAGCTGCCGGGCCTTTAGCGCCGCTTTCGATGGTGAAGGAAACTTTCTGACCTTCATCCAGAGATTTGTAGCCATCGTTCATGATAGCGGAGAAGTGTACGAACACATCTTTAGAACCGTCATCAGGAGTAATGAAGCCGAAACCTTTATCAGCGTTGAACCATTTTACGATACCAGTCATTTTACCGGACATAGCGAAATACCTTTAAATAATAAATGAACCTTTCGGCGATACGGTCTGGACTACAGATTTGAAGCTATAAAGGGAAAGTTCACTACCGGGGTATCTAGGATAACCGCTCAAGGACTACTCTATACTAACGCTCTGTGGTCTGTACATCAAACCTGCGAGCATTAACTCATTTTTGAGGTGCGATAGCAAACGTTTTTTTCATAGAAATTAAAACGGTCCCAAATCAGGACCGTAATCAGTGTCCAATAACATTATAGAACTTCACTCGAGAATCTGCCTTGAAAGCTTGGGGCTTGCCTGGATCAGACGCATTAACTTGAGCTCAGTCGAAGAGGGTTTGATGCGTCTTGATTCCCACTCCTGCACCATCGACACGCTGACGCCCATGGCATCGGCGAAATCGTCAATTTTCAGCCCGGTCCCTTTACGGAGCCGGTCGAATTCGCTGAAGGCGGTTGGCTTGCGGACTGGGGCGGTCGCTCGGGGCAGATCTTTGAAAATAATTTGTTCCAGGCTGCTCAGTAATTCGAATATTGGATCTTTATATTCCATTGAGAACTCCTTCCTGTCGCACAGTAAAGGGTAGGGTTTGTCGCTGCTTATTAAGAATAGTCAGGAAAAAGCGTCAAGAACGGTAACGGGGGTGATTATATGCCAGCAGGCTTTCGTTTACCGCCTGATAGCCCAGCGGGAGCGGGGGGTAAACCGATGATTAATCATCATACGCGTGGCTTTGGAAAATATTTGTAAACGCCAGAGAAAAACCGAGGCCAGCGGCTTCCCGCTGGCCTTGCGATCAGGCTTTCTGCAGATTTTCAGCGTCGGCCTGAGGCGGGGTAGGCTGACGCAGGCTCATTTTGTATTTAACCAGCAGGGCGAGGGCGGATAAAAAAGCCGGGATCGCCAGCAGGCTGAAAATAGTCGTGAAAGAGAGCTGCGCCTGCATCAGGAATACGCCGCTGAAGGCGCCGAGAATGCCGCCAAAGCGCCCGATCCCCAGCATCCATGCGACGCCGGTGGCGCGGCCCTGAGTGGGATAAAACCCGGCCGCCAGCGCCGGCATGGAAGACTGCGCGCCATTCATAATGCTGCCGGCGATAAATACCATCACCCCCATCAGCACCAGGCTGCCGGTGGAGAAGCCCACCAGACAGACGAAAATACCGGTCAGCAGCCAGCCGACGGCGACGACCTTATTGGGGTTGATCTTATCCATCAGCGCGCCGAGGATCAGTACGCCAATACCGCCGCCCAGCGGGAACAGCGCGGTGATAATCGACGCCTGGCTCATGGTGGCGCCGGTTTCACGAATCAGCAGCGGCAGCCAGCTGGTCAGCAAATAGAAGATCAGCAGGCCCATAAAGTAGGTCAGGCACAGCATCACGGTACCGACGATATAGCGTGGAGAGAAAATGACCGCCAGAGCCGATTTCTCTTTGACCTGGCCGGCCTCACGCAGCTCAAACTCCACTCCTTCCGGCAGCGGCGCAATGCGCCGGAGGATTGCCGCAATACGCTGTGCGGGCTGACGCTTAACGACCATGTAGCGCGCCGATTCCGGCAGCAGGAAGATCAGCGCCACGGCGAGCAGCAGAGGCATCACGCCGCCCAGTATCAGCATGCTTTGCCAGCCGTAGTGCGGGATCATCCAGGCCGAGAGAAAACCGCCCAGCGACGATCCCATCGGGAACCCAACGAACATCAGATTAACCATTAAGGCCCGGCGGCGCTCCGGTGCGTATTCGCTCATCAGCGTCGCGGCGTTCGGCATCGCGGCCCCCAGCCCCAGCCCCGTCAGAAAACGCAGCAGCGTCAGCTGGTTCAGGCTGGTAGCAAAAGCGGTAAGCAGGCTAAAGCTGCCAAACACCACGATCGACATCAGCAGGACCTTCTTGCGGCCAATGCGGTCGGCCAGCGGCCCCGCGGTCAAGGCGCCCACCGCCAGGCCGACCAGCGCAGCGCTCATTACCGGGCCCAATGCCGATTTTTCTACGCCCCACTCCTGCACGAGGTCTGAGGCGATGAAACCGATTATCGCGGTATCGAAACCGTCCATAGCAACGGTGATAAAACATAAGGCCAGAATCATCCACTGGTACTTCGTGAACGGATGTTCATTGATAAAAGCCTGAATATCGATGGTTGTCTTATTCATACGGCATTCCTGGCAGGCAGAGCGGGGGACGAAAACGGCTGTTCACGCCTCCCTCGCTGTCGTTAATAGTATTTGTGCGATAATCGAACGTAATGCCGTTAATCGCTCATTAATCAAAACACTGAACCCGACAGCAGGCAACGCGGTCCGGCCAGGAAGCGTGCGATTATCGTTCTTTTCGGGGATTTAAACGCAATGATTGAAAATTAAGTTTATTTAAATCAATTCGTTGTGTTTTATTTTTGGATTTGTTGTTATGGCGGTAATTGTGATGTGCTTAACAGACGGTAGCGGTTGTCGATAACACGCCGCCAGCGGGCTATTTCCTGCGGAAGATTGTCAGGAAAGTGTATCCTGCGAGGCTGACCTGGACTATCCTTGTCAGCGTCTGGCACGTGTGTGTCTGTTTGCGCTTTTTTTGGCTGAAAGGAGTAAAAAAATGGCGACAGGAAAGTCCTGCTCTCGCTGGTTTGCGGCTGTTGCGGCCTTATTAATGGTGGTTAGCCTGAGTGGGTGTTTTGATAAAGAAGGCGATCAGCGCAAAGCGTTCATCGACTTCCTGCAAAATACGGCTATGCGGAGCGGCGAACGTCTGCCGACGCTGACCGCCGATCAGAAAAAACAGTTCGGTCCTTTTGTGTCCGATTACGCGGTGATTTACGGCTATTCGCAGCAGGTAAGTCAGGCGATGGATGCGGGTCTGCGCCCGGTGGTAGACAGCGTGAACGCGATTCGCGTCCCGCAGGACTATATCACCCAGCGTGAACCGCTGCGCCAGGCAAACGGCGCGCTCGGCGTACTGAGCCAGCAGCTGGAAAATGCCAAAATGCAGGCCGACGGTGCGCATAGCGCGCTGAAGCAGGGTGAAGATCTTAAGCCGGTCTTTGACCAGGTTTACAACAAAGTGGTTACCGCCCCGGCAAATGCCCTGCAGCCGCTGATCCCTGCGGCGCAGGTGTTTACTCAGCAGCTGGTGCAGGTGGGTGATTTTGTTGCCCAGCAAAATACCCAGGTGAGCTTCGTGGCAAACGGGATCCAGTTCCCGACCTCGCAGCAGGCCAGCCAGTACAACGCATTGATTGGCCCGCTGGCGGCTCAGCACCAGGCGTTCAATCAGGCGTGGACGGCAGCCGTTAACGCGACGCGATAGCCGCTGACCGAGCCCGGTGAAGGCGCTTATCGCGCCATCATCCGGGTTTCTTCCCGGCTGACGCGACGCTCAGCCGGGCGAGAATGTCCCTTTCCTGCCTATTTTACCTGCGGGTTCACGCAGTTCTTATCGACGTTGCCCTGCAGCGCATCAATCAGATTATCCACCGCACAGGCCGCCATGTTGTAGCGCGTTTCATGGGTGGCGGAACCAATATGCGGCAGCGCGACGACGTTAGGCATGCTGAGCAGCGGGGAGTCCTGCGCCAGCGGCTCCTGCTCAAACACGTCGAGACCGGCGGCATGGATTTCACCATTCTGCAACGCGGCAACCAGCGCTTTCTCATCGACGACCGGACCGCGTCCGGCGTTAATAAAGATGGCGGATGGCTTCATTTTGGCGAACTTCTCCGCATTGAACAGATGATGAGTCTCAGCGGTCAGCGGCAGGATCAGGCAGACAAAATCGGCTTCCTCAAGCAGCGTATCCAGATCGCAGTAGCGGGCGTTGAAGCGCTCTTCCGCCTGCGGGTGCTGGCTGCGCGCGTTATAGAGGATCGGCATTCCGAAGCCGGCGTGCGCACGCTGGGCCAGCGCCATGCCGATGCGCCCCATCCCAACGATACCCAGCGTTTTGTGGTGCACATCGCTGCCGAACCAGTCCGGCCCGATGCTTTTGGTCCACTCACCCGCCTTCACGCGATTGGCCACTTCCACCACCCGGCGTGAGGTGCTGAGTACCAGCGCCATCACCGTGTCGGCAACGGTTTCGGTCAGTACGGTGGGCGTATGCATCAGCAGGACCCTGCGCGCATTCAGCGCCGCAACGTCGAAGTTGTCGTAGCCTACGGAGACCGTTGAGGCCGCACGAAGGTTGGGCATTTTCTCCAGTAACGCGGTATCAACTTTTTCGCTGGAGCCCAGCAGGCCTTCGGCCTGGGCAAACGCCTCGGCGTGCTGCGCGATGGTTTCGGCGCTCAGGTTTTTCACCCGGGTGACGGCAAAGTGTTTTTCCAGACGTTGCTGCAGGTCGTCGGGAAGCGTTTTATAGAGAATAACGGACGGCTTCATGCGGATCTCCGTAGTATTAGGATGTCAGGCGTGACGAGCGCCAAGCGGAAGTTTTTGATTATTAGCAGGCTTAACAATTAAAGTAAGCCATACCGCGACGAAAAGCGCCACTCCCATGAAAATGTACGAGGCGGACGGACTGCCGGTCGAACCGTTCAGGTAGCCGACAAACCACGAGCCAAAGAAGGAGCCCAGCGCGCCCATGCTGTTAATCAGCGCCATCGCGCCGCCCGCTACGTTGCGCGGCAGCATCTCCGGGATGATGGCGAAGAAGGGGCCATAGGGGGCGTACATCGCCGCGCCGGCAATCACCAGCAGGGTATAAGAAGCCCAGAAGTGGTTCGCGCCGACCGCCCAGGAGCCGATAAAGGCCAGCCCGCCAATCAGCAGCAGCGGCCAGACGAACAGCTTACGGTTCTGCATTTTGTCCGAGGCCCAGGAGACGACGATCATCGCAATCGTTGCCGCCAGGTAAGGTACCGAAGAGAGCCAACCAACCTCAACCATGCCCATGTTTTCACCGCCGCTGCGGATAATTGACGGCAGCCACAGCACGAAGCCGTACACCCCGATACTCCAGGCAAAATACTGCATGCACAGCAGCACGACGTTACGTGAGCGGAAGGCCTCGCCGTAGTTACGTACGGCTTTGATGCCCTGCTGCTCGCGTTCCAGCTGCTCCTGCAGCGCGGCTTTTTCGCTCTCGGAGAGCCAGTTCACCTGCGACGGCTTATCTTTTACCAGCACCCACCAGCAGAAGGCCCAGAGCACTGCCGGCACGCCTTCAATAATGAACATCTCGCGCCAGCCAAAGGACTGAATCAGGTAGCCGGACACCACCGACATCCACAGCACCGTGACCGGATTACCGAGGATTAAAAAGGTATTGGCGCGCGAGCGTTCGGATTTAGTAAACCAGTTGCTGATGTAAATCAGCATCGCGGGCATCACCGCTGCTTCGACGACGCCGAGAATAAAGCGGATAGCGGCCAGGGCCGGAATGTTGTGCACCATGCCGGTCAGCGAAGCGCAGGCGCCCCACAGGATCAGGCAGATAAAAATAAGTTTTCGCACGCTGCGGCGTTCAGCGTAGATTGCCCCAGGGATCTGGAAGAAGAAGTAGCCGAGGAAGAAGAGGGCGCCCAGCAGCGATGAGACCCCTTTAGTGATCCCCAAATCTTCGGTAATGCCCGCCGCGGAGGCGAAGCTGAAGTTGGCACGGTCGAGATACGCCAGGCTATACGTGATAAACACGATAGGCATGATGTACCACCAGCGTTTTGTTGCATTGGTTAAGCTGTTCATAGGCTTGCCTCTGTATGTGAGGTAACACTCACCGATAGAAGGTGTCTTATGCCGCGCTGTATGTAGGGTACAGAGTGGCGACCATCGTTGTATTAAACGTTATTCGCCCAGCGCGTCGCGCGTCGGTAATCCTTCGCTGTCGCCCTGAACCTGAATCGCCAGCGAGCCGATTTTGTTCCCACGCCGTACCGCCCGATCCAGGGTTTTGCCTTCCAGCAGGGCGCTAATTACCCCGACGGCAAAGCCATCGCCCGCGCCGACGGTATCGACGACGTTATCGACCTTAACTGCCGCGACGGCACCCTGCTCACCCGCGGCGGTTTTATACCAGGCCCCGTCGGAGCCGGTTTTGATAATCACGGCGCGCACGCCGCGGTTGAGATAGAAGTCCGCGATAGCCTCCGGCGTTTGCTGACCCGTCAGGATTGTCCCCTCCTTCAGGCCGGGTAAAACCCAGTCGGCCTGGAACGCGAGATGGTTGAGCTTTTCCACCATTTCGCCTTCGCTTTTCCACAGCACTGGGCGCAGGTTGGGGTCGAAAGAGATCGTTTTTCCCTCGGCCTTCATTGCGCCGGCGGCACGATCCAGCAGCGCATATGAACTCTCCGACAGCGCGGCGGCGACGCCGCTCAGGTGCAGATGGCGAGCGCTGGCGAAGTAATCGGGGTGGAAATCATCCGGCGACAGGTGGCTGGCCGCCGAGCCTTTGCGGAAATATTCCACAATGGGATCGGTTCCATTTTCGACTTTAGATTTCATCTGGAAGCCGGTTGCGTAGCGCGGGTCCTGAGTTACGCCGCGGGCATCAATCCCTTCTTTTGCCAGCGAATTAAGAACAAAACGACCGAAGCTATCCTCGCCGACGCGGCTGACCCAGCCGACCTTCAGCCCCAGGCGAGCCAGGCCGGTGGCGACGTTCAGCTCTGCGCCGGCGACGCGCTTGATAAAGCGTTCAACCTCCGCGAGATCCCCGGTTTGGGTCGCTACAAACATAGCCATCGCTTCGCCGATGGTAATGACATCCAGGTTGTTTTCCATGGCTTAATCCTCGCGTAAAAGATTGACATAGCGGCGGGTAACGGCCGTCAGGTCATGGCCGACCAGCGGAAATTCGATACCGCGTGGGGCATCAGCAGGCAGGTTATCCAGCAGCGCCAGCCAGCGCGGAGAGGCCTCGTCGGGCGGAACGGCACGGAACTGCTCGTGATGCGGCTGGGCCGCCTTAACGTGAATATAGCTGACGGCAGGCGCGAGATGGCGGGCGGCCTCTTCCGGCGAATCGCCGACCCACAGCCAGTTGCCCATATCAAACGTCAGCGTCACCGGCAGGTTATTCACCCGGCAGATGGCTTTAAACCGCTGCATTGGCGCCAGCTGGCCGCAATCGGTCTGGTCATTTTCCACCACCAGCGCCATACCGCTCGCCTGCAGCGTGCTGCGCAGGGTCTCCAGCTGATGGTTATGGATGAAATGGCCGAGGGAGAGTTTTAACCATAAGGCGTTGAGGGTTTGCGCTTCCTGCAGCAGCGCCGAGAGGTTCGGGTTAAGCGACCCGTCGGCGGCGAACAGGGCTTCCGGCGCAGAGTAGCAGACCAGCAGGCCGTGGCTTTCAATCTCCGCGGCGAGGGCCGGCAGCCGGTTCAGTTCCTCTGCGCTGAATAACTCGCGGCGGATCTCCACGCCGTCGGCGCCGGAACCGGCAATGAACGGCAGTACGGCGGACTGCCCGCCAAGCTCTCTAACGCGATCGTTGCCATAAGCGGCGGTCACGACAATGATTTTTCTGGCCATCTGACAAACTCCCGGTGGTTCTGTAGCGAATCTCTCTATTACGCTAGATGGTACCGGTTCCAAAGAAAAGGGGAGGATGTCTAATTTATGATCACCATCACGAAGGAGAGTCAACGGGAGGTCGATCCGCGGACGATCAGCTCCCCGGAAAATACCCGCTCACAGATTGGCTCATGGGCGCCTTCGATGCGGCGTACCACCTGTTCAACGGCGGCGTAGCCTATTTGCCACGTCGGCTGTTTAAGGGTGGTGATGCCGACGCCCGCGAGCTCCGCCCACTCCAGCTCATCAAACCCGAGCAGGCCGATATCGCTTCCCCAAATCAGGTCAACGCGCTTCAGCGCGCGCGCGACCTGCAGCGTCAGGGCGCCGTTGGCGGAGATTACCGCTTTGCGCATCCCGCGATGTCCGGAGTGAAACTGGCGCAGTACGCTGTCCAGCATCGCGCCGTCGTTGAGCGGGACTTCGGCATTTTCCGCGACGATCCCGGCGTGGCGCTGGAGGGTAGTGCGAAAGGCGCTCAGCCGCTCGCGTCGCGTGTTGACGGAGCCCAGCGGCTCGCTCAGAAACAGCAGCGCCTCGAAGCCTTTCTCCACCAGATGCTCGGTGGCGGTAGTGGCGGCCTGGGTGTTATCCAGCCCGACCACGTCGCAGGCAAAATCGGGAATTTTTCGGTCGATCAGCACCATCGGCAGCGCCGACTGCTGCAGGCGATTGAGCCCCTCTTCGCGCATGCCGACGGCGTTGACCACAATCCCCTCAACCTGATAGCTGCGCAGCAGATCGAGATAGTGCAGCTCCTGGTCCAGCTCGTTGTTGGTGTTACAGACCAGCAGGGTGAACCCTTTTTCGCGGCAGGCGGCCTCGATGCCGCTCAGCACGTTAACCGAGTAGGGGTTGGTAATATCGGCGATGATCAGGCCAATCAGGCGAGTGCGGCCGTGCTTAAGGCCGCGGGCCATCAGGCTGGGGCGATAGTTAAGTTCGGCAATCGCCTTTTCAATGCGCGCCAGCAGGTCATCGGAAAGCAGATGCTTTTCGCCGTTGAGGTAGCGTGAAATGCTGGTTTTACCGGTCTTTGCGGCTTTTGCCACATCGCTAATGGTTGCTCGCGCCGCTTTCGCCATGATGGCTTCCTTTGCTGAAATCTGGAGAACACCTTAGCGCGAAAATTCGCTATATCAAGCGTTTTGCCCGGTAAGCGCGTCTTACCGGGCGCAGGAGGGAGCGATGAAGCGGGATTACTGCAGCGGGCTGAGGGTAATTTCCACGCGACGGTTCTGTGCTTTGCCTTCCGCAGTGCCGTTGCTGGCAATCGGATTGGCCGGGCCCATGCCGCTGGTGCGGATACGGTTTGCCGCCACGCCCTGGGTGATAAGGGCGCTGGCAACGCTATCCGCGCGCTGCTGCGAGAGGCGCATGTTCAGATCCTGGCCGCCGCTGCTGTCGGTATAGCCGACCACGTTAACCGCCGTCTTTTCGTACTCTTTCAGCACCATCGCGACCCCGGTGAGCGTATTGGCTCCCGCTGGTTTGAGGTTGGCGCTGCTGCTATCAAAGGTGACGTTATTGGGCATATTCAGCACGATGTTATCGCCATTTCGCGTCACGCTAACCCCGGTTCCCTGCATTTTCTCGCGCAGTTTGGCTTCCTGTACGTCCATGTAGTAGCCGATGCCGCCGCCAAGCGCCGCGCCCGCCGCCGCGCCGATCAGCGCCCCTTTACCACGGTCGTGTTTGGAAGAGGAGAGCGCGCCAATACCCGCGCCGACCAGGGAGCCGATGCCCGCGCCGACGCCGGATTTTCCTGCTTCACGTTCGCCGGTATAGGGGTTGGTCGTACAGCCAGAAATGGCCAGTGTGCCGCTAACCATAGCCGCAATCATCAGTACGCGTTTTTTCATATTATTTCCTTAATCCATTTTATTCTTTGTCACAGCGCCCGTGACGGTTGATTATGACGCCCGGATGCGGAGAAAATTCCCCGGATAACGTCTCTATTTGTAAGTAACCTTGAACGGCCGAATAACAGGCCGTCACAACACCTGCATTCGCTGACCAGGAGCTCGCTTTGCCAACCTCATCTGCAACTGAAACCATCCTCACCGCGGCCCATTGGGGACCGATGCTGGTTGAAACCGATGGTGAAAATGTCCTCTCCTCCCGCGGCGCGCTGGAAACCCCCTTCGCAAACTCTCTGCAAACCGCCGTGCGGGACCAGGTTCATAGCAAGACCCGCGTGCGCTACCCGATGGTGCGAAAAGGCTTTCTGGCCTCGCCGGATAGCCCGCAGGGCGTACGCGGACAGGATGAGTTTGTCCGGGTGAGCTGGGAGCAGGCGCTGGATCTTATTCATGCCCAGCATCAGCGGATCCGCGAGAGCTACGGCCCGACGTCGATCTTTGCCGGCTCCTACGGCTGGCGCTCAAACGGCGTACTGCATAAAGCGGCGACGCTGCTGCAGCGTTACATGAGCCTGGCCGGCGGCTATACCGGCCATCTCGGGGATTACTCCACCGGCGCGGTGCAGGCGATCATGCCGTACGTGGTGGGCGGAAATGAAGTGTATCAGCAGCAAACCAGCTGGCCAATGGTACTGGAACACAGCGACGTGGTGGTGCTGTGGAGTGCTAATCCGCTGAATACGCTGAAGATTGCCTGGAATGCCTCCGATGAGCAGGGAGTGACGTGGTTCGATCGGCTGCGCAAGAGCGGCAAACGGGTGATCTGCATCGATCCGATGCGATCGGAAACCGTTGATTTCTTTGGCGAGGATATCGACTGGGTGGCCCCGCATATGGGAACGGACGTGGCGATGATGCTCGGGATCGCCTCGACTCTGGTCGAAAACGGCTGGCAGGACGATGCGTTCCTGGCGCGCTATACCAGCGGCTATGAGATTTTCGCCCGCTACCTGACCGGCGCAAGCGACGGCGTGGCGAAAACCGCCGAGTGGGCCGCAGAGATTTGCGGCGTAAGTGCGGCTAAAATTCGCGAACTGGCGAAACTGTTCTACGAAAATACGACCATGCTGATGTCCGGCTGGGGCATGCAGCGTCAGCAGTTCGGCGAGCAAAAGCACTGGATGCTGGTCACGCTGGCCGCGATGCTGGGACAAATTGGCACCCAGGGCGGCGGCTTTGGCCTCTCCTACCATTTTGCTAACGGCGGCAATCCGACCCGCCGGGCGGCGGTGCTGGCCTCCATGCAGGGCTGCGTGGCGGACGGTATTGAGGCGGTGGAAAAAATTCCGGTGGCGCGCATCGTCGAAGCGCTGGAAAACCCCGGCGCGCCCTATCAGCACAACGGCATGGACCGATGCTTCCCGGATATTCGCTTTATCTGGTGGGCGGGCGGCGCCAATTTTACCCATCATCAGGATACCAACCGCCTGATCCGCGCCTGGCAGAAGCCGGAGCTTATCGTTATTTCGGAGTGCTTCTGGACCGCCGCGGCCCGCCACGCTGATATCGTCCTGCCGGCGACAACCTCATTTGAACGCAACGATATGACCATGACCGGCGATTACAGCAACCAGCATCTGGTGCCGATGAAGCGCGTGGTTGCGCCGCGCGACGAGGCCCGCGATGACTTTGAGGTCTTTGCCGATCTCAGCGAGCGCTGGGAAGAGAGGGGACGCGCGCGCTTTACCGAGGGGAAAAGCGATATCCAGTGGCTGGAAAGCTTCTACCGCACCGCGGCCCAGCGCGGCGCGAGTCAGCAGATTACGCTGCCGCCGTTCGAAGAGTTCTGGCAGGATAATCAGCTGATTGAGATGCCGGAAAACCCCGACAACGCCCGCTTCGCCCGCTTTGCCGCCTTCCGCGCCGATCCGCAGGCTAATCCGCTGAAAACGGCGAGCGGAAAAATTGAGATCCACTCGCCGACGATTGCCGGTTTTGCCTATCCCGACTGCCCGCCGCACCCGATGTGGCTGGCGCCGGACGAATGGCATGGCAACGCGCAGCCGGGCCAGCTGCAGGTGCTCTCCGCCCATCCGGCCCATCGCCTGCACAGCCAGCTGAATCACACGACCCTGCGGGAGCAGTACGCGGTTGCCGGCCGCGAGCCGTTAACTATTCACCCGCAGGATGCCGAGGCGCGGCAGATTGCCGACGGCGATCTGGTGCGGGTATGGAATTCGCGCGGCCAGGTTCTGGCCGGCGCGGTGGTGACGGAGGGGATCCGCCCCGGGGTTATCTGCCTGCACG
This sequence comes from Klebsiella sp. 18074, assembly GCF_902705905.1. Classification (NCBI taxonomy): domain Bacteria; kingdom Pseudomonadati; phylum Pseudomonadota; class Gammaproteobacteria; order Enterobacterales; family Enterobacteriaceae; genus Klebsiella; species Klebsiella sp. 18074. The sequence continues at coordinate 165,048 of NZ_CACSIS010000001.1, forward strand.
AGGGCGCCTGGCCTGATATCGACCCGCAGGCGGGGATCTGTAAAAATGGCGCCGTGAACGTGTTGACCAAAGATATTCCGACTTCGCGCCTCGGTAACGGCTGCGCCGGAAACACGGCGCTGGCGTGGCTGGAAAAATACGCCGGCCCGGCGCTTACGTTAACGGCGTTTGATCCACCGGCCAACGCATAATCCACGTCGGCTGCAGGGTATCGTCCTGCCATGCGCAGTCTTCTATCCGGAAGCCCTGCGCATGGTAGAAATTCACCGCCTGTAGGTTTTTTTGGTACACCTCGAGGCTCAGCCAGGCATAGTGCCGCTTGACCTCGTCCACCAGCGCGCGGCCAATCCCCCGGCGCACAGCCGCCGGGGCGACGAAAAGCGCGCCGACAAAGCGTGACTCCAGCACGCTGATAAAGCCTTTTATCTCACCGTCCTCTTCCCACACCCAGGTACTGGCGGCGGGAAGGTAAACGTCGCGCACGACCGCGAGGCTTTCATGCCAGTAGGCCTCTTTGATAAACGGATGCGCATGAATCGTGCTTTCCAGCCATAGCGCGAGCAGCGGGCCGATCTCTTTAGTTTCCCACTTGCGGATCATCCGCACCTCCGGGGTAACAGAAGCAGCCTGTGACGTGATCGTTCACCAGCCCGCAGGCCTGCATAAAGGAGTAGCAGATAGTCGAACCGACAAACTTGAAGCCGAGTTTTTTCAGCGCCTTCGACAGCGCGTCGGAGGCGGGGGTTGTCGTTGGGATTTCCGCCAGCGTAGCGGCGTGCGATATCTGCGGGTGGTTATCGACAAAGGACCAGACAAAATCGCTGAAGGAGTCGCCCTTTTCTTCCAGCGCAAGAAAGGCCCGCGCGTTGCCGATAATGGCCTGAATTTTTCCGCGATGGCGAATAATACCGGCGTCCAGCAGCAGACGCTCAACGTCGGCCTCATCCATCGCGGCGACGCGAACCGGGTCGAACTGGTGAAACGCCCGGCGATAGTTCTCACGTTTTTTTAGCACCGTAATCCATGAAAGCCCGGCCTGCTGGCCCTCGAGGCAGATCATTTCGAACAGCTTCCCGGCGTCTCTTTGCTCTACGCCCCATTCGCTATCGTGATACTGAATATAGAGAGGGTCCTGGCTAACCCATCCGCAACGCTGCATGTCTTTCTCCCTTAGCAATAAACTTACGCGTTCACCTTGACGGCTGAAAGATAAAGATAATAGTTAATACAGGGATACCACTCCCAAATACAGGGGTATCAGATCCCATAAAAAACACAGCAATACTTCCGGTTTGGCTCTTTATGGAGTCGCTTTAATGATAATAAAGAAATGCAATGGCTTGTGGGGATACTTCCTCCCGGCGTGCGTATCCGTGTGGGTATCGTGCGTCAGTGGGGTGAATGCCTGGCAACAGGAATATATCGCTATCGATACAAAAAGTAATACACCTGAACGCTATACGTGGGACAGCGATCACCAACCGCGCTATGAGGACATTCTGGCTGAGCGCATCAATTCAACCGGCGAGGCCGCCGGATTCACCCTTAACCAGGCGCTGGCACCGCCGGATATCGGGCACGGCATGAGCGTGGGCTGGAACTTTACCTTAGCCAACGGCGTGACTTCAGGGCCGGTGGCAAGCCTGCGCAGCGATCTACAGCCGCCTCCCGTTCGCCGCGCGGCGGAAAGCAGCTACGTGAACACGCTCGGCTGGCGCGTCGATTATCAGCAGCTGTGGGGTATTCATCCCTGGGCGCAGGTGAGCTACAACCAGGCGCTTGCTTCAGAGCTGCCCTGGCCAACCCGTACCCAGGACGGCGGCTGGCGGGATGTAACCTTCGGGGCGGATATGTCGCTCAATTCGCACCTTGCGGCATGGGCGGCGCTCTCGCAGGCGGATAACCTGCCGACCGGGGCAAACTATCAGTACCTGATGGGGGTCAGCGCCAATTTTTAAGCCGTCTTTCCGGACGGCTTCCGGCGACCTGCGCGCGCCGCTGGCATAAGATCGCCGGGCGTGCTGCTCGGCTACGCTGTGGCTATTTTGCTTCTGTAATGTGAATTATTTCGTCCATATGTAGCATGTTTGGCACCACTTTTTAACGTTGCGATCACAGAAACGGCGCGGCTTAATGAGATAGCAGGCACTAACTTATTCCCTGCCGTCGAGTGCGCGCTCGTTTCGCCATGTCATTCATTCCGGCATTTATGCATTTCATTCCCTGCTGACGGCATTTCATGCCTTTTCTCCCCAGGGCTTCTGGGGACTTCGCTATTGTGGCGGCAGTTAATATTTCAGGACATCTGCCATGAACGCTACCACTACTCAATATACCCGCTGGCTCACGCTGTTCGGCACGATCGTGACGCAGTTCGCGCTGGGATCGGTTTATACCTGGAGTTTGTTCAATAGTTCTCTTTCCGCAAAGCTGGACGAGCCGGTAAGCCAGGTGGCGTTCTCCTTTGGCCTGCTGAGCCTTGGCCTGGCGCTGTCTTCCTCCGTCGCCGGTAAGCTGCAGGAACGCTTTGGCGTAAAACGCGTGACGATGGCATCCGGCGTGCTGCTCGGGCTCGGCTTTTTCCTCACCGCCCACGCCAACAGCCTGATGATGCTGTGGCTGAGCGCCGGTCTGCTGGTGGGCCTGGCCGACGGCGCCGGCTATCTGCTGACGCTCTCCAACTGCGTGAAGTGGTTCCCCGAGCGTAAAGGGCTGATTTCCGCCTTCTCCATCGGCGCCTACGGCCTCGGCAGCCTCGGGTTTAAATTTATTGATAGCCATCTGCTGGCCACCGTCGGGCTGGAGAAGACCTTTATCATCTGGGGCGCGATTGTGCTGGTGATGATTGTTTTTGGCGCCACGCTGATGAAAGATGCGCCGAACCACACCGCCAGCACCCGCAATGGGGTGGTGGAGAATGACTTCACGCTGGCGCAGTCGATGCGTAAACCGCAGTACTGGATGCTCGCGGTGATGTTCCTGACCGCCTGCATGAGCGGCCTGTACGTTATCGGCGTGGCGAAGGATATTGCGCAGGGGATGGTGCACCTGGACGTGGCGACGGCGGCGAATGCGGTGACCATTATCTCTATCGCTAACCTCAGCGGACGCCTGGTGCTGGGGATCCTGTCGGATAAAATTTCCCGCATCCGCGTAATCACTATCGGTCAGGTTGTTTCGCTGGTCGGTATGGCGGCGCTGCTGTTCGCCCCGCTGAATGCCGTGACCTTCTTTGCCGCGATTGCCTGCGTGGCCTTTAACTTCGGCGGTACGATCACCGTGTTCCCGTCCCTGATCAGCGAATTCTTCGGCCTGAACAACCTGGCGAAAAACTACGGGGTGATTTATCTGGGCTTCGGTATCGGCAGCATCTGCGGGTCGCTGATTGCGTCCCTGTTCGGCGGATTCTACGTCACCTTCTGCGTGATCTTCGCGCTGCTGATTCTTTCTCTGGCGCTTTCCACGACGATTCGTCAGCCAAAAAACGAAGTATACAGCGCTGCACACGCCTGACGGCGACGGACTATCAATTAACTAAGCTAATAATGCCAATCCGACCAGATATTTTGTAAATATTTGGTCGGATCACATTCCCTCCTGATACTTTTCCCTTCCTCTGTGGTCTACTTACCGCGCTTTGTAGAGGTTTCTCATAACCAACCTTAACGCACTCTATTAACCTGCTCGCTTATATCGCGTAAGTGAGGGGGTTCTATCTCATCTTTTTCCAGGTTTTCTTGCATGAAATATATTAGAACGATGACGCAGCAGACGCTCAGTATATGGCTGGCGCTGTACATCGGCTGGTTTATGAACGTTGCCGTTTTTATCCGTCGTTTCGACGGTTATGCTCAGGAATTTACCTTCTGGAAAGGACTTTCCGGGCTTGTGGAACTGGTAGCGACCGTGCTGGTGACCTTCTTCCTTCTGCGTATTCTGTCGCTGACGGGACGGCGGTTATGGCGAATATTAGCCACTCTGGTGGTGCTGTTCTCCGCCGCCGCCAGCTACTATATGACCTTCCTCAACGTGGTCATTGGCTACGGTATTATTGCCTCGGTGATGACCACGGATATCGATCTTTCTCAGGAAGTGATCGGCTGGCATTTGATTCTTTGGCTGGTGCTGGTTAGCGCGCCGCCGCTGCTGTTTATCTGGAATAACCGCTGCCGCGATACCCTGTTGCGGCAGATCCGCACGCCGGGCCAGCGGGTGAAGAATATTGCCATTGTGCTGCTGGCAGGGCTGATGGTCTGGGGACCGATTCGTCTGCTTGAGGTTCGCCAGAAGAACGTGGAGCGGAATTCAGAAGTGGATATGCCGAGCTACGGTGGGGTGATTGCTAACTCCTATTTGCCCTCGAACTGGCTCTCCTCGCTGGGGCTGTACGCCTGGGCGCAGGTCGATGAATCCTCCGATAACGGCTCCCTGATTAATCCGGTGAAGAAATTCACCTACGTTGCGCCGCAGGGGCTGGATGATACTTACGTGGTGTTTATCATCGGCGAAACGACCCGTTGGGATCACATGGGGATTCTGGGCTATAGCCGCAACACCACGCCGAAGCTGGCCCAGGAGAAAAATCTCGTGGCCTTCCGTGGCTACTCCTGCGATACCGCGACCAAGCTCTCTCTGCGCTGCATGTTCGTTCGCGAAGGCGGGGCGGAAGATAACCCTCAGCGTACGCTGAAAGAGCAAAACGTATTTTCCGTTCTGCACCAGCTGGGCTTCACCGGCGATCTCTACGCCATGCAGAGCGAGATGTGGTTCTACAGCAATACGATGGCGAACACCATTGCCTATCGCGAGCAGATTGGCGCCGAGCCGCGTAACCGCGGTAAGAGCGTTGATGACATGTTGCTTATCGATGAGGTGAAGCGCTCGATGGTGAAGAACACCCGCGGCAAGCACCTGATTATTCTGCATACCAAGGGTTCGCACTTTAACTATACCCAGCGCTACCCGCGCAGCTTCGCCCAGTGGAAGCCGGAGTGCGTTGGCGTGGACAGCAAATGTTCGAAAGCAGAGCTGATTAACTCCTACGATAATAGCGTGAGCTATGTCGACCACTTTATTGTTAGCGTGCTGGATCAGCTGCGCGATAAGAAAGCGATTGTCTTCTATGCCGCCGATCACGGTGAGTCGATCAACGAGCACGAGCACCTGCACGGGACGCCGCGCAAGATGGCGCCGCCGGAGCAGTTCCGCGTGCCGATGATGGTGTGGATGTCGGATAAGTATCTGGAAGCGCCCGACCATGCGGCCTCCTTTGCCCGACTCAAGCAGCAGGCGGAGATGAAGGTCCCGCGTCGTCACGTTGAGCTGTACGATACCATTATGGGTTGTCTCGGCTACACCTCGCCGGACGGCGGGATTAACGAGAATAACAACTGGTGCCGCGTTCCCGGTGCGAGCAAAGCGGTGAAGGAGTCGCAAGAGTGATGAGTTTCTCGCCGCTTGAGTGATTTTTTCATAATAAGGCATTGACGGGTGTGGGTCTCAGCAGTAAGATGCGCCCGCATTCGGTGATTGGCGCAGCCTGGTAGCGCACTTCGTTCGGGACGAAGGGGTCGGAGGTTCGAATCCTCTATCACCGACCAAATTTAAAAGCCCGCTCTTAGAGCGGGTTTTTTTACGTCCGTGGCTGATGTAGATGCTTGTCAGTTCAGTAGCGTTCCGTTCACCGGACGTCTGGCAGAACATGCCGTCCCGCTGCCAGGTGACCGGGTTAAGGGGAAGATAACCGTCTTCCCCTTAACGATCCCCGCGGTCCCGCACGGAAATCGGTGCTGCGCACTGCGCTCACCTCCCGGCCTGCAGCCTGCGGTCGGCTCAACTCGACCTGCCCGCCCATTTCAGGGGCTCGCTCCTGTCTCGATTCGCCTCTTGCCGCCATCCCTGGCGGCCAGCCCTTGTCTTCCGGTCTCCGGTTCGCCGATTTCAGCGGGGAGTCAGGGCCCCGCTGCACGCCTTTTCTTCACTGTACGCTCAGCATCGCGGAGGGTAGGTGAGGGGATGAGATGAAGGTATGAGGCGATGGGTCGCTTAACTGAACGGCATGAGGCGCTTTGAACGGGCTTTTTTACGTCCGTGGCTGATGTAGATGCTTGTCAGTTCAGTAGCGTTCCGTTCACCGGACGTCTGGCAGAACATGCCGTCCCGCTGCCAGGTGACCGGGTTAAGGGGAAGATAACCGTCTTCCCCTTAACGATCCCCGCGGTCCCGCACGGAAATCGGTGCTGCGCACTGCGCTCACCTCCCGGCCTGCAGCCTGCGGTCGGCTCAACTCGACCTGCTCGCCCATTTCAGGGGCTCGCTCCTGTCTCGATTCGCCTCTTGCCGCCATCCCTGGCGGCCAGCCCTTGTCTTCCGGTCTCCGGTTCGCCGATTTCAGCGGGGAGTCAGGGCCCCGCTGGACGCCTTTTCTTCACTGTACGCTCAGCATCGCGGAGGGTAGGTGAGGGGATGAGATGAAGGTATGAGGCGATGGGTCGCTTAACTGAACGGCATGAGGCGCTTTGAACGGGCTTTTTTACGTCCGTAGCTGATGTAGATGCTTGTCAGTTCAGTAGCGTTCCGTTCACCGGACGTCTGGCAGAATATGCGGCCTCGGTGCCAGGTGACCGGGTTAAGGGGAAGATAACCGTCTTCCCCTTAACGATCCCCGCGGTCCCGCACGGAAATCGGTGCTGCGCACTGCGCTCACCTCCCGGCCAGCAGCCTGCGGTCGGCTCAACTCGACCTGCTCGCCCATTTCAGGGGCTCGCTCCTGTCTCGATTCGCCTCTTGCCGCCATCCCTGGCGGCCAGCCCTTGTCTTCCGGTCTCCGGTTCGCCGATTTCAGCGGGGAGTCAGGGCCCCGCTGCACGCCTTTTCTTCACAGAACGCTCTGCATGGCGGAGTAAGGGAGGGTCGGTACTATGCGCGTTGGGCGGGCATGGCGGGTGCGCTATTCCAGCCGACTCGGCAAAAAGGCGCTGATCCCCGTTTCTACCCGCCTGTTTATCGTTTTGTGACATCTTCCATTGTATTTTTTTATATATGAACCGATCTTTTTTCGCGAAGCTTATGGATAACGGCAGCATTTTCCGCTGTGCGTTTTAACGTTCGCGCTATTAATCGCTCACATATTGGTCACATAGTAAGAAATTTTGGCCATTTGCCAGAATTGCTTATCACTACATTTTGAAAGGTATTAAGGCGTTTGTGCTGGTTCATTGCCGGTAGCATAAATTTCTCTGCTGAAAATAGCCTCATGGAGTTTTTTTAATCTTTGCCTGCGGTTTCTCACCCCGGATGTAAAACCAGGTTGGCTGTATTGACGTTTCCCCATTCTGTTGACAGATTGTAGGGCATGAGGGGCATTTCATGGAGAATCCGCACTGCAACTCAGTCGTTTTTGTGAAAGGAATCCCCATCTCTCTCAGCGCCCTCGGGCACAACCGACCAGACCGGGTAAAAAATAAATAAAGGTCTGGCGGAAATATGCAAACAACATCACATCTGGAGCAGAATAATGAGTATTTCCTTGAAAAAGTCAGGGATGCTGAAGCTTGGCCTGAGCCTGGTCGCTCTGACCGTTGCCGCAAGCGTACAAGCTAAGACCCTGGTTTACTGTTCTGAAGGTTCGCCGGAAGGCTTTAACCCACAGCTATTCACCTCTGGTACCACCTATGACGCCAGCTCGGTGCCAATTTATAACCGCCTGGTGGAATTCAAAACCGGGAGCACCGAAGTTATTCCGGGCCTGGCTGAAAAATGGGAAGTGAGCGAGGACGGTAAAACCTATACCTTCCACCTGCGTAAAGGCGTGAAATGGCAGGACAATAAAGACTTTAAACCTACCCGCGACTTCAATGCCGATGACGTCGTGTTCTCATTCGATCGTCAGAAAAACGCGCAAAACCCGTACCATAAAGTCTCTGGCGGCAGCTATGAATACTTCGAAGGTATGGGCCTGCCGGACCTGATTAGCGAAGTGAAGAAAGTGGACGACAATACCGTCCAGTTCGTGCTGACCCGTCCTGAATCTCCGTTCCTCGCCGACCTGGCGATGGACTTCGCCTCTATTCTGTCAAAAGAGTATGCTGACAACATGCTGAAAGCCGGCTCGCCGGAAAAAGTGGACCTCAACCCGATTGGTACCGGCCCGTTCCAGCTGCTGCAGTACCAGAAAGATTCGCGCATCCTCTACAAAGCGTTCCCGGGCTACTGGGGCACCAAGCCGAAGATCGACCGCCTGGTCTTCTCTATCACGCCTGATGCCTCCGTGCGCTACGCGAAGCTGCAGAAAAATGAGTGCCAGATCATGCCGTACCCGAACCCGGCTGACATCGCGCGCATGAAAGAAGATAAAAACCTTACCCTGCTGGAGCAGCCGGGTCTGAACGTCGGCTACCTCTCGTTCAATACCGAGAAGAAGCCGCTGGATAATGTCAAAGTCCGCCAGGCTCTGACCTATGCGGTCAACAAAGAAGCGATCATTAAAGCCGTTTACCAGGGCGCAGGCCAGGCGGCGAAGAACCTGATTCCGCCGACCATGTGGGGCTATAACGACGACGTTAAAGACTACAGCTACGATCCGGAAAAAGCGAAAGCGCTGCTGAAAGAAGCCGGCATGGAAAAAGGCTTCACCATCGACCTGTGGGCAATGCCGGTACAGCGTCCGTACAACCCGAACGCGCGCCGTATGGCTGAGATGATTCAGGCCGACTGGGCCAAAGTTGGCGTCCAGGCCAAGATCGTGACCTACGAGTGGGGCGAATACCTCAAGCGCGCGAAAGCGGGCGAGCATCAGACCGTGATGATGGGCTGGACCGGTGATAACGGGGATCCGGATAACTTCTTCGCGACCCTGTTCAGCTGCGCGGCGGCGAAAGACGGCTCCAACTACTCCCGCTGGTGCTACAAGCCGTTTGAAGATCTGATTCAGCCGGCTCGCGCAACCGACGACCATAACAAGCGTATTGAACTCTACAAACAGGCCCAGGTAGTGATGCACGATCAGGCTCCGGCGCTGATTATCGCTCACTCCACCGTATTTGAGCCGGTGCGTAAAGAAGTCAAAGGCTACGTGGTCGATCCGTTAGGCAAACACCACTTCGAAAACGTCTCAATCGAATAATAAACAGTGTGGTCCCCCTCTCCCTTCCCGGGAGAGGGAATTGACAATTGTGAGCAATGCAGACGTCCTGTCACCAGGCAGAGCGTCACTATAGAGAATCCGGGTTATGTTGCAGTTCATCCTCCGACGTTTGGGACTTGTCATCCCGACATTTATCGGTATTACCCTTCTCACCTTTGCCTTTGTGCATATGATCCCCGGTGACCCGGTGATGATTATGGCGGGCGAACGTGGTATTTCCCCTGAACGTCACGCTCAGCTGCTGGCCGAAATGGGCCTCGATAAGCCGATGTGGCAGCAGTATGTCCACTATATCTGGGGCGTGCTGCACGGCGATTTAGGCATCTCGCTGAAAAGCCGTATTCCGGTATGGGAAGAGTTTGTGCCGCGCTTTAAGGCCACGATGGAGCTGGGCGTCTGCGCGATGATTTTCGCCGTCGTCGTCGGTATTCCGGTTGGCGTACTGGCTGCAGTAAAACGCGGTTCTATCTTCGATCACACCTCCGTTGGCCTCGCGCTGACCGGCTATTCCATGCCTATCTTTTGGTGGGGCATGATGCTGATTATGCTGGTCTCGGTGCAGCTTAACCTGACGCCGGTCTCCGGGCGTATCAGCGATACCGTATTCCTTGACGATACCCTGCCGCTGACCGGCTTCATGCTGATCGACACCGCTATCTGGGGCGAGCCGGGCGACTTTATCGATGCCGTGATGCATATGATTCTGCCCGCCGTGGTGCTGGGCACCATTCCGCTGGCGGTGATTGTGCGTATGACCCGTTCATCGATGCTGGAAGTGCTGGGTGAGGACTATATCCGCACCGCGCGCGCCAAAGGGCTGACCCGGATGCGCGTCATTGTGGTCCACGCGCTGCGTAACGCGTTGCTGCCGGTTGTCACGGTCATCGGTCTGCAGGTGGGCACGCTGTTGGCGGGCGCCATTCTGACTGAAACTATCTTCTCCTGGCCCGGCTTAGGGCGCTGGCTCATCGACGCGCTGCAGCGCCGCGATTATCCGGTAGTGCAGGGCGGCGTTCTGCTGGTAGCGACGATGATTATCCTCGTCAACCTGCTGGTCGATCTGCTGTACGGCGTGGTGAACCCGCGTATTCGGCATAGGAAGTAAGGGGCCATCATGTCACAAGTTACTGAAAATAAAGTTGTCGCCGCACCGGTGCCAATGACCCCGCTGCAGGAGTTCTGGCACTATTTCAAACGCAATAAGGGCGCGGTTGTCGGCCTGGTGTACGTGGCGATCATGATTATCATCGCCGTATTTGCCAATTTCCTGGCGCCGTATAACCCGGCAGACCAGTTCCGCGACGTGCTGCTGGCGCCGCCGGCCTGGCAGGAAGGCGGGAGCTTCGCCCACCTGCTGGGGACCGACGACGTGGGCCGCGATATCCTGTCGCGCCTGATGTACGGCGCGCGCCTGTCGCTGCTGGTCGGCTGCCTGGTGGTGGTGCTGTCGCTGATCCTCGGCGTGGTGCTTGGCCTGGTGGCGGGCTATTTTGGCGGGGTGGCTGATTCCGTCATCATGCGCATCGTCGACATCATGCTGGCGCTGCCTAGCCTGCTGCTGGCGCTGGTGCTGGTGGCTATCTTCGGCCCGTCGATTGTTAACGCTTCCCTGGCGCTCACCTTTGTCGCCCTGCCGCACTACGTGCGTCTGACCCGTGCGGCGGTGATGGTTGAGGTGAACCGCGACTACGTCACCGCTTCGCGCGTGGCGGGGGCGGGAGCGCTGCGTCAGATGTTCGTCAATATTCTGCCTAACTGCCTGGCGCCGCTGATTGTTCAGGCCTCGCTGGGCTTCTCTAACGCCATTCTCGACATGGCCGCTCTTGGCTTCCTTGGCATGGGTGCGCAGCCGCCGACACCGGAGTGGGGCACCATGCTCTCCGATGTGCTGCAGTTCGCGCAGAGCGCCTGGTGGGTCGTCACCTTCCCGGGTGTCGCGATCCTGCTGACGGTGCTGGCATTTAACCTGATGGGCGACGGTCTGCGTGACGCGCTCGATCCCAAACTGAAGCAGTAAGAGGTTCGAGATGGCGTTATTGAATGTTGATAAATTATCGGTGCACTTCGGCGACGAAGGGACGCCGTTCCGCGCCGTAGACCGCGTGAGCTACAGCGTAAATCAGGGTGAAGTGGTGGGCATTGTCGGTGAATCCGGCTCCGGTAAATCGGTGAGCTCGCTGGCGATTATGGGGCTGATTGATTACCCTGGCCGGGTGATGGCGGACAAGCTGGAGTTTAACGGTCGCGATCTGAAGCGCATCTCCGAGAAAGAGCGCCGCCAGCTGGTGGGTGCCGAAGTGGCGATGATCTTCCAGGACCCGATGACCAGCCTTAACCCGTGCTATACCGTGGGCTACCAGATTATGGAAGCCATCAAGGTGCACCAGGGCGGCAATAAAAAAACGCGCGTTCAGCGGGCGATTGACCTGCTGACGCTGGTGGGCATTCCCGATCCGGCATCGCGCCTCGACGTCTATCCGCACCAGCTCTCCGGCGGGATGAGCCAGCGCGTAATGATTGCGATGGCGATTGCCTGTCAGCCCAAGCTGCTGATTGCCGATGAGCCAACCACCGCGCTGGATGTCACCATCCAGGCGCAGATCATCGAGCTGCTGCTGGATTTGCAGCAGAAAGAGAATATGGCGCTGGTCCTGATTACTCACGATCTGGCGCTGGTGGCCGAAGCGGCGCACAAAATTATCGTGATGTACGCCGGTCAGGTTGTGGAAGCCGGCGACGCGGAGGATATCTTCCGCGCGCCGCGCCATCCGTATACCCAGGCGCTACTGCGCGCGCTGCCGGAGTTTGCCCAGGATAAGGCGCGTCTGGCGTCGCTGCCGGGCGTGGTTCCGGGGAAATATGACCGCCCGAACGGCTGCCTGCTCAATCCGCGCTGCCCGTATGCCACGGACCGTTGCCGCAGCGAAGAGCCAGAACTGAACCTGGTGGACCACGGGCGTCAGTCCAAATGCCACTTCCCACTCGATGATGCCGGGAGGCCAACCCTATGAGTACCGAACAGGCCACCGCGCAACAGCTCCTGTTGCAGGCCATCGATCTGAAAAAATACTACCCGGTGAAGAAGGGGATATTTTCCCCTGAAAGGCTGGTCAAGGCGCTGGACGGCGTCTCTTTTACCCTCGAACGCGGCAAAACGCTGGCGGTGGTAGGGGAGTCAGGCTGCGGGAAATCAACCCTCGGCCGCCTGCTGACGATGATTGAAATCCCTACCGGCGGCGAGCTGTACTACCAGGGACAGGATCTGCTGAAGCACGATCCGCAGGCGCAGAGCCTGCGTCGGCAGAAAATCCAGATTGTGTTCCAGAACCCGTACGGTTCGCTGAACCCGCGTAAAAAGGTGGGGCAGATTCTGGAAGAGCCGCTGCAGATCAACACGTCGCTGAACAAGGCGGAGCGGCGCGAGAAAGCGCTGGCGATGATGGCGAAAGTGGGGCTGAAAACCGAGCACTACGATCGCTATCCGCATATGTTCTCCGGTGGCCAGCGTCAGCGTATTGCTATCGCCCGTGGTTTGATGCTCGACCCGGACGTGGTGATTGCCGATGAGCCGGTCTCCGCGCTGGACGTGTCGGTGCGTGCGCAGGTGCTGAACCTGATGATGGACCTGCAGCAGGATATGGGGCTGTCGTATGTGTTTATCTCCCACGATCTGTCGGTTGTTGAGCACATCGCCGATGAGGTGATGGTGATGTATCTCGGGCGCTGCGTAGAGAAAGGTTCGAAAGAGCAGATCTTCAGCAACCCGCAGCATCCGTACACCCAGGCGCTGCTGTCGGCCACCCCGCGTCTGAATCCGGACGATCGCCGGGAGCGCATTAAGCTGACCGGCGAGCTGCCAAGCCCGCTGAATCCGCCGCCGGGCTGCGCGTTTAACGCCCGCTGCCGCCGTCGCTTCGGCCCGTGCACCCAGCTGCAGCCGCAACTGAAGGAGTACGGCGGTCAGCTGGTGGCCTGCTTTGCCGTTGACCAGGACGAAAACCAGGAAAAACGCCCCGTGTAATGACCCCGCTGCTGCCGAAGGACGAATGCTTTCGGCAGCGGCATATTGCTCTGCTTCCCCTTTTTTTTGCGCCGAAAAAGGCGCCCTCTGCTCTTAGAAGAATCAGTCATTCGACTTATATATAGAGATCTATACTCGTCATACTTCAAGTTGCATGTGTGTTGGCTACGTTCGCTCACCCGAATCACTTACTGGTGTAAGCTCATCGGGATTCACTCCCTTGCCGCCGTCCTGCAACTTGAATTATTTAGAGTATATAAAAAGTCTAAAATATATAATTCAGCGTCAATTTGATGCTTATTATGCTTATCGTAGATTGAAGTCCGGAATAAAAAACTGGTTATTTTCATTGATGAGGTGAATATGAACTGCGCCTTAAGATACCTCCTAAAAAATGGAGCTATCATTTCAGATAAGAACTGATAGGGTAGCCACATAACTATCAGTGCATTAAAGCCACTCTAACCCATATCCAGATAAAAGCCGTTGCATAGCCGATCGTCCTGATCAACTTAACTTTATGAAAAACAATAAAATACACTATGCTCTGGAAGTATAGGGTCTAAATAAAAACAGTTAAAATATAATGAATTTGAAATCATGGGGTTATCTATGAACCATTATGATGATTTGCAGCGCTTCAAGGAAAAGACTCGTACACAAAGTCTTCATTTCAGGGACCTTTCATCACAATCAGCCGCTCGGGAACAGGGAGATTGGGTCATTCTCAATCAGCTTGCGCCTGGGGAAAAAGAATCCTCGCTGGCAGTGGGAGGATCGGTATCGCTTCCTCTGCCGCAGCAGGTCCCCGCGGATACGTTTCTATGGGTTGAGCCTGAGCCAGCCCAGGCCGCTCCCGAGCCAACTCCGCCGGTCCTGACGCCAGAGCCGCCTCCCGCGGCCCCTGTCGTCGTGCCGGCTGCCGTTGCGCCGACCCCGGTTGCCCAGGCCGCTGCCCCAGCGGAGCCGGTGCCGGCGCCCCCCGCTGCCGCGCCGATATCCGCCCCTGCAGCGGTGACAGCACCCGCGCCGGCAATGAGCCTGCCGCCATCCGCTGCGCCTCGTCCGCTGCCGGCTCCGCTGACAGCCGCGGAAGGCTATGCGCATTTATTTGCGACGAAAGTTGCTGCACCTGCGGCTAAAGATAAAGATCAGCCGCTTAAATCTCTTTTAGAAAGGATTGCGACATGCCGCTGATTTGCGTGTGTTCTCCAAAAGGCGGCGTAGGAAAAACGACCCTCGCAGCAAATCTGGCCTACTCGCTGGCGCGCGCGGGTAGCAAAGTCCTGGCACTGGATTTTGACGTTCAGAATGCACTGCGCCTGCATTTTGGCGTCCCGCTTAGCGATGATCGCGGGTACGTAGCGAAGTCGCTCGAACTGCACGACTGGAGCCAGTGCGTGCTCAGTGCGGGCAGCAATATCTTCGTGCTGCCCTATGGCGACGTCACCGAAAAGCAGCGTCAGGCGTTTGACGAACGGCTCGTCAGCGATCCGCATTTCCTGACGCGCGGGCTGTCGGCGCTGCTCAACTACCCGGGACTGATTATTATCGCCGATCTGCCGCCGGGCCCCTCCGCGGCGCTGACGGCGTTAACGCCGCTGGCTGACCTGCATCTGGTGCCGCTGCTGGCGGACACCGCCTCGATGTCAACGCTATCCCATGTGGAAAAGCAGCGTTTAACCGGCGGTGAGCTCAATCACAAGCTCGGACACTTCTTCGTGATAAACCAGAGCGATACTCGCCGCCAGGTAAGTCGCGACGTGGTTGCGCTAATGGAGGAGAAGCTGAGCGACCGCCTGCTGGGCATTATCCACCGTGATGAAAGCGTCGTAGAGGCAAATGCTTCCCAAAAGTCGATTCTCGACTTTAGCTCATCCTCTGCAGCCGCCTTTGATATTGAAATCATTGCAAAAAAAATCTCTGCGCTGTTGGGTATCAATATTGGCGACGGCACGGTGCACGGCCAGCCTCGCATGTCAGGGCTTTAACTTATTGCAGGGCTGCTGAATGAAAAAGTCACTTTTCTGGTTGCTGGTATTGCTGCTGTCTCCGGTTGCCGTACTGGTCGTTATCACGCCGATGGACAGCCAAAAGCAGTATATTTTTGGTCTGCTGAGTATCGGCATTCTGTTCTTAATGGGCTTCAGTAAGAATCGCAGCATTTCCGTTATTATGGTCGTGACTTCGCTGCTGATGTCGACCCGTTATATGTATTTCCGCCTGACGCAAACCCTGCATTTTAACTCCGGAATTGAAACGATTCTGGGGATGGGGCTCTTTATGGCGGAAGTCTATATCTGGGTGATGCTGATACTGAACTACCTGCAAACGGTCTGGCCGCTGAAGCGCGAAATCGTCCCGCTGCCGGACGATATGAGCACCTGGCCGACGGTCGATATTTATATCCCCAGCTATAATGAGCCGCTCGAGGTGGTTCGCGATACGGTGCTGGCCGCGCAGTGCATTGATTATCCAGCGGATAAGATGAAAATTTATCTGCTGGACGACGGTAAGCGCAGCGAGTTTGCGGTGTTTGCCGCCGACGTTGGGGTCGGATATATCACCCGCAACGACAACAAACATGCCAAAGCGGGCAACCTGAACCATGCGATGACCCTGACGCAAGGCGAGCTTATCTGCGTGTTTGACTGCGACCACGTCGCCACCCGCGTCTTCCTGCAGGCCACGGTGGGCGGCTTCCTCAAGGACCCGATGCTGGCGCTGGTGCAGACGCCGCACTACTTCTACTCGCCGGATCCGTTTGAACGCAACCTCTCCGTTGGGCGCAATATTCCCAATGAAGGGATGCTGTTTTATGGCCCAATCCAGCAGGGCAACGACAACTGGAACGCGACCTTCTTCTGCGGCTCCTGCGCCGTTATTCGCCGTAAAGCGCTGGAGCAGATTGGCGGTTTTGCGGTAGAAACCGTCACCGAAGATGCGCACACCGCGCTTAAGTTTCAGCGCCTGGGCTGGAAATCAGCGTTCCTCGATATCCCGCTGGCGGCCGGTTTAGCCACCGAACGCTTAGTGGTGCACGTCATTCAGCGAACCCGCTGGGCGCGCGGTATGACGCAAATCTTCCGCCTCGATAACCCGCTCTTTGGCCGCGGGCTGACCTTCCAGCAGCGTCTGTGCTATCTCAGCGCCATGCTGTACTACCAGTTTGCGCTGCCGCGCGTGGTTTTTGTTACCGCACCGCTGGCCTACCTGCTGTTTAACCTGAACATTATCTACTCCTCGGCGAGCCTGATCGTCTCGTATGCCCTGCCGCACCTGTTCCTGGCCATCTACGTTGGCTCGAGGATGAACGGCCGCTACCGCTACAGCTTCTGGGGTGAAATTTACGACATCGTTCTGGCATTCCACCTGGTGCTGCCGACGCTGGTGACGATGATTTTCCCCAAACGCGGCAAATTCAACGTCACCGATAAGGGCGGCCTGCTGGACGTCGGCTACTTCGACTTTACCGTGGTCAGGCCGCATCTGGTGGTGGCCTGCCTGCTGGGCGCGGGCGTGGTGGTGGGTCTCGTGCGCGCCATCGGCCATGACTATTTCGGCTCCGATCCCAACGTTATCGCGCTGAACGTCGGGTGGGGGGTCTACAGCCTGATCTTCCTGCTGGCGGCGATTGCGGTGGCGCGGGAAACCCGCCAGGTGCGTAAAACGATCCGTATTGATGTCGATATCCCGGTGCTCATCCACTATGCCAGCGGCATTGTCTCCCGCAGCCATACCGCCGATCTGTCGATGGGCGGCTGCCGTATCGCCGTGCCTGACGATCGCCACCTGCAGGATAAAATTGAAGAGATTGAGCTGATTCTGCAGTCAGGGGCGATCTCTATTCCGGCCGAGCAGGTCACCGCGGATGCGCGCTTTATTCGCCTCAAGTTTGATGAAAATATCCCGCTCTCCCTGCGCCGCGAGCTGGTGCGCGTGGTGCTGGCCCGCGCCGACGCGTGGATTAATCCGCCGCGTCCGCAGGATAAGCCGTTCCGCTCTTTCGCCACTATCCTGCGCTGCGTATTTGAGCTCTTCTGGCTGACCTGGAAAACGCGGCGTGACCGCCGTCGGCAACCTTCTGCTGCGCAGACCGCGCAGGAGGAGGGGCATCTATGAAGCGATTAACGACCCTTGCGCTGCTGGCGGGGATGCTCTCGGCCCCCGCGTTGCATAGCGAAGAGGCCCCGGCCGATCCCTCGGCCCCGCTGAACTTCCCGCTGCCGGACGCGGCGACCGATAGCGCGCCTGATGAGGGCGCGGCGCCGACGGCGGCAGAAGCCGAATCGACGCCGGAGCCGGCTTCCCTGCCTGCGATGCCACCGGTCAGTAACCCCGCTCCGGAAGTGGTGCCGCTAACGCCGATCGTCGGTGGCAGCCTGAATCTGGCGCAAATGGGGATGCCGGACGGCATTATGCTGAGCGGCGGCCAGCTGCAGGGCGGCGCGAGCTTTACGCTGCCCTCCGATCAGGTGGTCACCCACGCTGAGCTGATGCTGGATGTCCGGGTTTCTCCGGAGATGGCCGCCCGCAACGCCACCCTGCAGCTAATGCTCAACGGCCAGCCGTTGGGTACGGTACCGCTGGGTACGAACGGCGCCGATATCTCGCACTTTCAGCTCGATATCCCGGCCGCGCTGATGGTCTCGAGCAATAATTTAAGCTTTAAGGTGAACGACGGCGACGCCATGCAGTGTCTGCTCAACGCGCGCGACACCTCCGGCATCACCGTTTTACCCGCCTCGCGCTTTAGTTGGGAAAGCCAGCCGCTGAATATCAGCAACGACCTGAGCTTCTTCCCGCGGCCGTTCTTCGACAGCATGCAGATGACCCCGGCGGATATCGCGGTCGCCTACCCGCAAAACGCGGGTGCGGATATCTTCAGCACGGCGGCGCTGCTGTCGTCATGGCTGGGTATTCAGGCGGACTATCGCGGGATTGCTTTCAACGCCCTGCGCGACCGTTTGCCGGAGCGAAACGGCATTATCATCGGCCATCCGGGCGATCAGGTGGGCGGTTTGACTCTGCCGCAAACCGACAGGCCGCTGCTGCAGGTTGTTGATAACCCCGGCAACCCGAGCTATAAGCTGCTGCTGATCGTTGGGCGGAACGATGCGGCGCTGCGCGCGGCGGCCTGGCGGCTGACCCGCGGCAACATTGCGCCGCAGACCGCGAGCATGACGGTGGAGCCGCAGGCCATTCCGCTGGGTAAACCGTACGACGCCCCGCGCTGGATCCCAACCGATCGGCCGGTCAAAATCAGCGAGCTGCTGCGTAAAGATCAAAGCACGACGGTGAGCGGAGTGTGGCATGAACCGCTGCGCGTCGCTTTCCGCGCGGCGCCGGATCTCTACCTGTGGGATGGCGAAACCATTCCCCTGCAGATTAGCTACCGCTTCCCGTCCGAAAGCTGGATCAACGAAGACAAGTCGCTGCTGAGCGTCACGCTGAACAACACCTTCCTGCACAATTTGCCGATGAACAAGCAGGGGCCGCTGGAGAAGCTGTGGCGTCACCTGGGCGGCGATGCCCGCCAGGAGCGCTTTACCATCCCACTGGCGCCTTACCTGATCTACGGGGATAACCAGCTCTCGCTCTACTTCAACGTGGTGCCGAAGGATAACGCTCCCTGCTCGGTGCTGCTGAATAACAACATCAAGAGCCGCATTACCGACGACTCATGGATTGATTTGAGCAACACGCGGCACTTCTCGCTGCTGCCGAACCTCTCCTATTTCGTCGGCGCCTCGTTCCCGTTCTCGCGGCTGGCGGACTACTCGCAAACCGTGCTGCTGCTGCCGGAGCAGCCGTCGGATACGCAGGTAGCGACCCTGTTAAACCTGGCCGCGCGTTCGGGTAACGCCACCGGCACGGCGCTAGCCAACAACCGGGTCGTGCTGGGGGTTCCTGAGGGCGGCGCGGGCCTGCAATACCTGCGGGATCGCGACGTGCTGGCGGTCAGCGCCCTTGACCAGAAAACCTTTAACCAGCGCCTGCTGGCCAATTCTCCCTACAATCCGGTGGATAACCAGCTCAGCGTCCGCGAGTCGGGAGGCTGGGCGAAGGTACAGCGCTGGCTGACCGGCGACTGGACCTTCGCAAGCGTCGATGCCGACCGCTACTTCTCCTCCAGCAGCGCCTGGCGCGGCTTTATCAGCTACCGTTCGCCGTGGAATTCCCAGCGTACGGTGGTGGTGGCGATGGCCAGCAATGACGATCAGCTCGCGAGGCTGAAAAGCGACCTCGACTCGCCGCGGATCAACGCCGGCATTCGGGGCGATACGGCGGTGATCACCAGCGATAACGGCGTACGCAGCTTCCAGGTCAGCACGCCATTCCCAAGCGGGCAGATGCCCTGGTACATGATGGCTATCTGGTACGCTAACCAGCATTCTGGCCTGCTGGCGATCCTCGGGCTTCTCGCCACATCGATAATCGGCCTGGCGTTAACCGCCATGTTTAAACGGCATGCTCGCAAGCGTTTGAGTTCGGGGGATGGCCAATGAAACGAGCGATCAAAATGAATAGCAGGGCAACCCGCAGACTATCGACCTTCTGCCTGTCAGGCGCGCTGACGCTAGGCGCATTCGGCGATGCCCTTGCCGCGAGCAACGATGCCGCGCTGCAGGCGCTTTTTGCCCAGGCCAACTACTGGCATGAAAAATCCCACGACGAACTGGCGATGGAGTCGCTGCAAAAGGTGCTGCTGGTGGATGCCAACAACACTCAGGCTCTGTACCTGATGGCGCTCTGGGCGCAGCAGGGCGGCGATCTTCAGGCGGCGGCGCAGTGGCGGGCGCGGCTGGCGAAAACCTCGCCGAACAGCGCCAGCCTGCAGGAGCTCGACAATGCCAAAAAAATGACCCAGGTGCCGCAGGGGCAGCTGAGTCTCGCCAGGCAGCAGGCGCGCAGCGGCAACGTGCCCGCCGCCCTCGCCACCTGGCACAGCATGTTTAACGGCAACGTCCCACCGTCGGGCCTGGCGGCCGAATACTACATGACGATGGCCAGCGATAAAGCGCTCTATTCGCAGGCGATCGGCGAACTGCGCCAGTACGTGGCGCAGCATCCGCAGGAGAACGCGCCGCGCGTGGCTCTGGGTAAAGCGCTGACCTGGCGTGAGGACACCCGTCGGGAAGGGATTGCGATGCTGGAGCCGATGGCCAGCGGCAGCAAAGATGCCGACAGCGGGCTGCGCCAGGCGCTGCTGTGGCTGGGGCCGCAGTCCGGAGATCAGCAGTTTTACGACACCTGGATGCAGCGCCACCCGCAGGATACCGAGGTGCAGAACTACTATCGCCAGCGGCTCAGTGGCCTGGCGCGCGGGGAGGGGTATGCCAACCTCAACAGCGGCAATACCACCGCCGCGAAGCAGCAGTTTGAACAGGTGCTGCAAACCAACCCGCAGGATGCGGATGCGCTGGCCGGCATGGGCTATATCGCGCAGCGTAACGGCGATTTCCAGGCGGCATCGCAGTATTTGACCCGGGCGGCGGATCTCGGCGGCGATGATTCCGCAGCAAGGCGCCAGCAGGCTGCCGATGCGCTGTTCTACGGCCAGTTGGCCCAGGCACAGCTGGCTTATAAGCAGGGCAATATCAGCCAGGCGCTGGCGCTTTCCGCCCCGCTGGCCCAGCAGAGCGGGACGCGAGGCACCTCGGCGAAGCTGTTCCGCGCCGACGTTCTGCGGCATAACAAAGACCTGCCGCAGGCAGAGCAGACGCTGCGTTCGCTGCTCAACGAGCAGCCGCAAAACGGCCCGGCGCGGGAGAGCCTCTATTACGTTCTGCGCGAGCAGAATAAAACGGCGGAGGCGCAGGCGATGCTGCGCACGCTGCCGGAGAGCCTGCAGCAAAAACTGCAGCCGCGCGTGGTGACCGGTATGCCGGGGGATTCGCTGCGCCGGCAGGCGCAGGAGCAGGCCAGCAGCGGCAACGTGAGCGGCGCCATCGCGCTGCTGCGCCAGGGCGTATCCCGCTACCCGGATGACGCCTGGATGCGGCTTGATTTAGCCCGGCTGCTGCAAAAATCGGGCAACGAGAGCGAGGCCGCCTCGACGATGGCGGCGGCCTGGCGTCCCGGCGCCAGCAGCACCTCGCTGTACGCCGCGGCGCTGTATGCCAGCGAAAACGGCGGCTGGCAGCAGGCGCAAACGCTGCTGGGGCGTATTCCCGCCGCCAGCCAGACCGGCCAGATGCGCGATCTCCATCAGCGGGTGAACTACAACCTGCAGCTGGTGACGGCGCAAAACTACCTGGCGCAGGGCAATACGGTTGCCGCCTCCAACACCCTGCGGGCGATGGCCGCCACGCCGCCGAAATCGCCGGCGGACGTCGGCAAGCTGGCGCGACTGCTGGCGCAGAGCGGCGATGTCACGACCGCCGTCTCGCTGGTACGCAACAATATCAGCGGCGGGATCTCGGGCAACGCCGGCGATTATGCCGATCAGGTGACGGTGCTGAATCAGGCGGGCCTGACCCGTGAAGCGCAGAATCTGTTAAGCAACCCGCAGCTGCAGGCCAGCAGTACGCCGACGCAGCTGGCGAGCATTCGTAATGGCTATGTGATTAACGAAGCGGATCATTTGCGCGAGCAGGGGAACTACGCCGCGGCGTATGACAAGCTGATGGGCGCGATGCAAAGCGACCCGCAAAATACCGACCTGATGTTCGCGATGGCGCGCCTCTACCAGAGCGGCAAAATGAACAAAGAAGCCGGGGTGGTTTACGACTATCTGATGACCCGCGATACGCCGGATCAGGCGGCGCGCAGCGGGGCGATTGACGTTGCGCTGTCGTCCGGCGACAGCCGCCGTGCGGAGCAGCTCGCCGGCGGGCTGCGTCAGGATAATTCTCCGGACCGCCTGCTGCTGCTGGCGCGGGTCGAAGAGGCGCAGGGTAACCATCAGCAGGCGATGACCTATCTGCGCAGCGCGCGCGGCAAGCTGCTGGGTCTGCAGAGCAGCAACAGCGCGCAAACGCCGACCGTTGGCGGCGTGCTGGCGGTGGATAACCCCTTCGTCGGTGTCTCCCGCACGCCAACGGCGACGCGGACGGCCTCGACCTACGGGCAGTATATGCCGTGGCAGGTCTCGCAGGTATCGGCAGGCGCCGGGACCTCGCTGCCGGGGATCCAGCGTCCCGACCTGCCGGTAGAAACCGCGCAGACCCGGATGCTGCGTCAGGTGGATACCATGATGGAGTCGCTGCAGGAAAAAACCGGCAGCTGGCTGCAGGGCGGCATGGAGGTGCGCGGGCGCGATGGCGAATCCGGTACCAGCAAGCTGACGGAAATGAAAACGCCGTTGACCTGGTCCTCGTCGCCGTTTGGCGATTCGCGCTTTGATTTCACGGTCACGCCGATCACGTTGAATGCCGGGACCGCGACCGGCGACGCGTGGCGGCGCTACGGCGCGAACCCGCTCTCTAATGCGGTCTCCAGTATGATTAGTACCGCCACCAGCGAGCAGGCGGCGATTGCGGCGATGACGGATACCGAGCGGACGACGTACTTTGCCAGCAATCCAGGGGCCTCGGCGCTGAGCTCGCTGGGGACGCTGAACGCCTCCGATTTTAACGCCACGACCAGCAGCGGCATGGAGAATCTGGCGAAGCTGGGAGCCTATGATTCCGGGCAGGTTGCCAGCTATCTGGCCTCCTCCAACCTGAAACCGAACGTCGACCAGGCCAGCGGCTCGACGGACTCGCAGAAGGCCAACGGCGTCGAGCTGGCGCTGGCGCTGAGCGGGGATGATTACCGCGTGGACATCGGCAGTACCCCGCTGGGCCAGGATTTGAACACCGTCGTCGGGGGCGTGAAGTGGTCGCCGAAGCTGACTAACTATCTGTCGCTGATTTTCACCGGCGAGCGCCGCTCGCTGACCGACAGCCTGCTCTCCTACGTCGGCCTTAAAGACTCCTACTCGGGGAAAAACTGGGGCCAGGTGACGAAAAACGGCGGCACCCTGCAGCTGAGCTACGATGACGGTGACGCCGGTTTCTACGTCGGCGGCGGGGGCTATAGCTATATTGGCGACAACGTTGCCAGCAACACCAGCGTTAACGCCAACGCCGGGGTCTATCTGCGGCCTTACCACGACGAGTATCGTCAGCTGCAGACCGGCCTGAGCATGAGCTACATGGACTACTCGAAAAACCTGAGCTACTTCACCTACGGTCAGGGGGGCTATTTCAGCCCGCAAAACTACGTGAGCGTCTCGCTGCCGGTCAACCTGACGGAGAAATACGACAACTGGACGATGAAGCTGGGCGGTTCGGTGGGCTACCAGTCCTATAGCCAGGATAAGAGCGCCTACTTCCCGACCAACTCCGAGTGGCAGCGGACCCTGGAAACCGCGGTAACGAACGGGTACGCCAAGGAAGCTTACTACTCGGCAACCTCGAAGAGCGGCATTGGCTATACCCTGCGCGCCGGTGCGGATTACAAGGTAAACAAACAGATGACGCTTGGCGGCCAGGTGGGCTATGACACCTTCGGCGATTATAACGAAAGCACCGCCGGTCTTTATATCCGCTATATGTTAGGAGATAACTGATCATGACGGAAAATAATAACGCGGAGGCGCTGGCCTGGTTTCAGCAGCAGCAGACCCCTGCCGGATGGTTCGATCTGCTGATTGTTATGGTGGATGGCATGCTCAGCAACGCGGGCGAGCTGGAGAGTCAGCCCTTTCTGCGCCAGATGGGTGAAGAGCTGGCGGACAACTATCCTCTACCGGAATCGGAGACGGTCGGCCAGCTGGAGGCCAATATCAACCAGCTGCTGAGCCGCTTCAAGTGGGGCGTGGTCAGCGTTGACGTCGGCGATGACGGGCTGCGGCTGCGCCATCGGGCGATGCCGGTCAGCCGCGACGAAGCGCGTCGCGTGCGCTGGTGTAATGCATTCTGTGCCATACTCGAAGGGCTTTATTCCCGCTGGCTGAGGGGACAGGGCGGCGGCGCGCACGTCGTGTTACGGCGTGAGCGGCTGTTTTCTGTGTCTGACGTTCAGTTTCTCTATTTTCATCCATAACGAGTGCACTTATGTCCTTGCGTGCTTTAGTCGCAGTCATGGTTACGACGACGATGATGATGCTTCCCCGCGCGTGGGCAGATACCGCCTGGGAAAGCTATAAATCCCGTTTTATGATGGCCGATGGGCGGATCGTTGATACCGGCAACGGCAACGTTTCCCATACCGAAGGGCAGGGGTTCGCCATGCTGCTGGCGGTCGCCAAAAACGACCGCCCTGCCTTTGATAAGCTGTGGCAGTGGACGGATAAAACGCTGCGTAATAAAGACAACGGGCTATTTTACTGGCGCTACAACCCCGTCGCGCCGGACCCTATTGCGGATAAAAACGATGCGACCGACGGCGATTCCCTGATCGCGTGGGCGCTGCTACGCGCCCAGCAGCAGTGGGGTGATAAATCCTACGGCATCGCTTCAGATGCCATTACCGCGTCGCTGCTGAAGTCTACGGTCATCACCTTTGCCGGTCATCAGGTGATGCTGCCCGGTGCGAAGGGCTTCAACCGCAACGATCATGTCAACCTCAATCCCTCCTACTTTATTTTCCCCGCATGGCAGGCCTTTGCCGCGCGTACGCACCTGACGGCGTGGCGTAAGCTGCAGAGCGACGGGAAGGCGCTGCTGGGTAAAATGGCGTGGGGTAAGGCGCAGCTGCCCAGCGATTGGGTGGCGCTGAGAGCGGACGGCAGAATGGAGCCGGCAAAGGAGTGGCCGCCCCGGATGAGCTACGACGCGATTCGCATCCCGCTTTATCTCTACTGGGCCGATCCGCAAAGCGCCCTGCTGACGCCGTGGAAAAGCTGGTTTCAGAGCTATCCGCGGCTGCAGACTCCGGCGTGGGTCAACGTCAATACCAACAACGTCGCCCCGTGGTTTATGACCGGCGGCCTGCTGGCCGTTCGCGACCTGACCATCGGTGAAGCGCAGGACGATCCACAGCTTAGCGCGAAGGATGACTATTACTCTGCCAGCCTGAAGATGCTGGTCTGGCTGGCGAAGAACGACCGCCGGTAGGTAGCTGCCGGCGTTTCAACGGGCCGCGGGGGGAAAACCCTGCGGCCTTTTCGTTTTACTGCGGGTACGGAACCCAGCTTCCGCCGTTCAGCTGTACGTAAGGTTTCCCCTGATACTGAATGACGATGGCGTTGGCGTTCTCCGATACCGCGGCGCTCTGCGGCAGGTTGGCGGTGTATTGCGGCCAGTTCACGTTATCCTGGGTAAACATTTTGCCGTCGAGGGCGCGAACCACCAGCTCAGAGATCGCCAGATAGCTGCTTGGCTGATCGATAACCAGCGGCGCGCCCTGGCGCGGTTCCTTCATGCCGAAGAACTTCACCGCCGCCGGAACGTTAGTGATCGACGGGCTTGGGATGTCGCGCAGGCCGGAGACCTGCATTTTATCGCCCTTCAGCGCTCCGCCGTGCTCCGGCACCACCACCACCATAACTTTACGGCCCGACTTTTCCAGCTCGGTAAAGAAGTTGTCCAGTTCATCAAAGAGCTTCTGGGCGCGCACCTTGTAATCGGCCATTTCGCTCTGGCCCGGGAAGTGGTTGCCATCGTGGAGCGGCAGAATGTTGTAGAAGGTCGCGGTGCGCGCATCGCCCTGCTTATCTTCCGTTTCCAGCCAGCGGTTCAGGGTCGCCAGATCGTCATACACCGGCGAGCCGTCGAAGGCCTGCAGGTTAACCGGCAGACCTTTCTGGTCCATCAGCGGGCTTTGCATGCCGCCCAGGCTGCGCAGCTCCTTCAGGAAGTCGCCAAACAGGCCGTTGTGGCCCAGCATCAGCTGCTGGTTGAAGCCGAGCTTCGCCAGGTTTTCAAACAGGTAGCACTCGCTGCCCGACGGCTGATACAGGTTGGAATGCGACAGCTGGCCGCAGCTGGCGCGGAGCAGACGAACCGCCGCCGGGCCGCTGTAGGAGGTCGCCGAGTTAAAGTTTTTGAACACGATATCAAAGTGCTTCCATAGCGGATGGTCCATCAGCCCGGCGGCTTCGATATCGGACCATGACAGGGAGCAGATATTAATCACCAGCAGATCAAACGGCTGGGCGTCCGCCGGCAGCTGCTGTGGGAACGGCGTTTTACGCTTCTGCTCCGAGGCATAGAACGCATTCAGCCAGTTGGTGAGGTTGGCGGAAGTGGGCGGTTCGGTCTGCGGCGGAATATCGCCGTTAGCGGAAGCGCTGCCCGCCGCCGTTCCCCCGGCGTTGGTGGCGGTGATGACCGCGGTGGTTGCCGTCGTCGTCGTCGGCTGGCCGGCGGGCCACAGGGTAAAGGAGGGGAGCAGCGGGCTGACGGCGAGCCATATCATCATCGCCGAGACCAGCACCGTGACGCGCAGCCACTGGCTGATAAACAGCCACAGGACCAGCAGCACAAAGAAGGCGCCGACCATATTCCAGTTAATAAAGCGGGTCACCAGGTCCCAGATATAATCCGCGCTAAAGCCGGCAAGCTGGGAGCCCTGGCTGAAAATACTCTCCGGGCCGGGCAGCCAGGTGTCGTGCCAGAACAGCGCGATACCCACGGGGATCGCCACCCAGTGGCGCAGGCGGTGCAGCTTATATTTCGGCAGCGGTACCAGCAAAAAGGCGAGAAACACCAGGTTAAGCATCGGGTGGAAATTAAGATATCCCGACCATAGCAGAGCAAACTTCACCAGAAAGTAGAAATTCCACCCGGCAAGGCCGCGCCAGTATTGCCAGAGCGGAAGCGGCGTTGCGGTAGTTTTTGGATTGGTCATTTATTCACTTTGCCTTGCTTAGCCGTCGTATTCCGGCGCAGTACGCCAGCCGGTTTAACGTAACGGGGTTTAAAGAACATCAATCGTAAGGTGGTGCGGATACGGCGCTGGTAGTGGCGCGTAAGGTAACCTAACGGGAAAAACAGCAGCGCGCAGAGCACCACCAGCTGAATAATATCGCTAAGAGACATCATGATTTTTGCTCCACGTCAGTGGACAGCCGGTGCGGCTCCGGTATCCGGCGCCAGCTGCGCCCGTCGTGGGTGGCATTGATCGTCTCGTTTTTGCCTACCGTTATGGGCAGCGGCGTGTTCCATTTATCCGCCGTGATGCCGCGCATCAGCAAAATCTCCGCCGTGATTTGTTTATCTTCAAACCAAATCATGCGATTAGAGAATATGTCGCCGGTAGGAAGCGGGAAAATATGGTTCAGCGCCGTATCCAGATCGTTGATGCGGCAAAATGAGAGAAACAGCACCAGCCGGTTGTTGCCGATGGTCATGATATCGCCCATGCGGTTGGGCTTGCAAAGCGTTAGCGCCTGCTCCACACGCAGGCCCGGCGCCGGACGTAGCGCGACCATCACGCCTTTGCTGTCCGCAGGTAGCATGGTGTTGGCCATGATGTTATAGACCGCAGAGCAAAAGTCGTCCCACTTCTGATAGCCGCGCAGCTTGAGCGGCTGACTCCAGGTCATCAGGGTGGCGAAATCTTCCGGGATATGGCGGCTAAACTTCTGTTGCTGAACGCTCTCAATGAGCGTCAGGCAGCGAGAAAGCGGTGCGCCGCACGGGATGACCATATTAGCGCCGCTACTGAGTAGCAGCCGTTCATCGGTGGCGCGCAGGCTGGGAGTTTGTTCACGGACGATGATTTTTAATGCACTGCCGCGCTGACGGCGCAGGGTATGAATATAGCGCCCCAGCTGCTCTATCTGTACATTTTGGGTCACGCTAAACAGCAGGGTTGCCGCCTGCGCCGTTCTGGCGGCGTTAAACACGGCGTCGTTGGTCTCAAACAGCGTCCAGTATTCCGACAGCGCCGGGGCACCCTCAAGGACGCGTAAATTGCTTAATATGACCTTTTCATCGCTGCGCGGCTGGACGAGAGTTTCTTCGTCCTGCGCCAGCCGCCATCCGGCTTCGCCTTGTAAAACAACCAGCTGTTGCTGCGCGCTCATTCCTTTTTCACTGCCCCACCAGGCAATATCAAACAGGAAGTTATCGCCCTGATAGCGGATGCTGGCGAGACCAGAAAGAGAACGATACTGATATAATAGCGGGGACAGCTGCTTATCATTATCATTACCCGAATTAAGTACTAACAAGGCGCAATTGTGGTATTTGGCCCACCGTGCTGATTTTTCTACCCACTTGCATAATTGTTCACTTTTAATATTTTGCCAGGCATTTTCAGCGCATAGCAGAATAAAGAGATAATTGCCAGGTTCCAGCGAACAAAGTAAATCACGATGCATTTCTTCTAACCCTTCCGTGAGGTTCGGTAGGGTAAATAAGACGATTTTTTCCGGGCCGCTATTATTATCTAATGAAATGATTTTACTTGGTTTATCACCCATTACGATCGCTGCAACCCTGCCGTCTTTAGCCTGTGCGGCCAGCGTATGGTTGAGCAGGCTTACCGCATCAACATAGCGGTCAACGTTGAGCCACCATACCCCACCCACGGGCATATGGCTGACCTCGTCCCATAATGACGAAATACCCAAAGTATATACGATATCCACGACGCCCCTCGCGAGCCCTGATTTATACTGGATTAGTTTACTAGCGAAAGCAGTAGAGTAAACCTAACATTGAAATTAAAGGGCATCGGTCTTAGCATGTAGGGCCATTTAAGAATGGCCTTGTACACTTCGGTTATTATTTATGTGTTGTTTGAATGGACAGAGAAATGCCAGGAAAAGAGCCTGTAGTGCCCTTAGATGCAACGCTGGGTTATACCTTTCAAAATGATTTCCTGGCGCTAAGCCGGGCATTTTCCCTGCCTGAAATTGATTACCACGACATTTCCCGACGCGAGCAGCTAGCTGCGGCGCTGAAACGCTGGCCACTACTGGCAGAATTAGCAGAGAAAAAGTAAAAAGTAAGGACGCCGTCGATGGCTATTCTTGGATTACAGGGCATCCGTGGCGGCGTGGGCACAACGTCGATTACCGCGTCGCTCGCCTGGGCGCTACAGCTGCTGGGGGAAACGGTACTGGTGGTTGATGCCAGCCCGGATAACATGCTGCGCTTTTTTTTCAACGTCGATGCCGACCATCGTGAAGGTTGGGCGCGCTCCTTAATTGACGGCGGCGACTGGCGCGATGCCGGCATGCGCTACACCTCCCATATTGATATTTTGCCCTTTGGTCAGCTGACGCCGGGTGAAAGAGAACATCTCGACAGGCTCTACCCGACGCTGGATCCCCTGGCCGCTATCGTGCAGCAGCTCGACCAGCAGGGCGATCGTCGCTGGCTGCTGCTCGATTTACCCGCCGATTTTTCCCCACTGACTCGTTCGCTGCTCGACGTCTGCGACCGTACGCTGGTGGTGGTGCATCCGGACGGCAACAGCCATATTCGCCTGCATCAGCAGGCGCTGGCGGCGAATCGCGATATTCTGATCAACGATCTGCGGGTGGGCAGCCAGCTGCAGGAAGATTTATATCAGCTCTGGCTGGAGAGCCAGCGGCGCATTCTGCCGATCGCCATCCATCGCGATGAGGCGATGGCCGAGTGCCTGGCGGCGAAGCAACCGCTGGGTGAGTATCGGCAGGACTCTCTGGCGGCAGAAGAGATCCTGACGCTTGCCAACTGGTGCCTGCTGCACTACTCCTCCGCTCGGGAGGCGCAATGATGCGCCTGAGTACGCTGCTGCTGGCTCCTCCGGTCGCCGAACGCCTGAGCGAACGCTACGACGACTATCGCCAGCACGGCGCCTCGTGGCTATCGGCGACGCTGGGCTGCCTGTGGGCGGCGCTGGCGTGGGCGCTGATGCCGCTGGAGACGCCGCGCTGGCAGGCGATCCTCGGCAGTCACGGCGACTATTTCCCGCATATTAATCCCCACCGGCCGCGGCCACTCGATCCGCTCCGCTACCTGCTGCAGTCGGTGTGGCTGCTGGTGACCCGGGTGCCCGAGCCAGAGAAAAAGGTCAACTGGCGCTCGCTGGTGGCGCTTGAAGGCGTGCACGGCCGCTATGCCCAGTGGATGGACCGGCTCCCCGAACGGGTGAACTCCCGCACCGGTCATCTGGATAAATACAAAGAGCTGGCGCACTTCAATCCAAAGCTGCGCAAGGCGATCCTCTGCGTGGTAGTTTTTTTCTCGCTGATCCTGGCGCTGCTCTGCATCACCCAGCCGTTTAACCCGATTTCACAGTTTATCTTCCTGATGCTGCTGTGGGGCGTGGCGCTGCTGGTGCGGCGCATTCCGGGGCGCTTCTCGGCGCTGATGCTCATCGTGCTCTCGCTCACCGTCTCCTGTCGTTATATTTGGTGGCGCTATACCTCCACGCTAAACTGGGACGACCCCGTCAGCCTGGTGTGCGGGCTGGTGCTGCTGTTCGCTGAAACCTACGCCTGGCTGGTGCTGGTGCTGGGGTATTTCCAGGTGATCTGGCCGCTCAACCGTCAGCCGGTGCCGCTGCCCAAAGATATGGCCGAGTGGCCGACGGTCGATATTTTTGTGCCGACCTATAACGAAGACCTCAGCGTGGTGAAAAACACCATTTACGCCTCTCAGGGCATCGACTGGCCGAAGGACAAGCTGAATATCTGGATCCTCGATGACGGCGGGCGCGAAGAGTTTCGCCAGTTTGCCAAAGACGTGGGGGTGCACTACATCGCCCGTGAGACGCACGAGCACGCGAAGGCCGGCAACATCAACAACGCGCTGAAGTATGCCAACGGCGAGTTCGTCTCTATTTTCGACTGCGACCACGTCCCGACGCGCTCTTTCCTGCAGATGACTATGGGCTGGTTCCTGAAAGAGAAAAAGCTGGCGATGATGCAGACGCCGCACCACTTTTTCTCCCCGGACCCGTTTGAACGCAACCTCGGGCGTTTTCGTAAAACCCCGAACGAGGGCACCCTGTTTTATGGCCTCGTGCAGGACGGCAACGATATGTGGGACGCCACCTTCTTCTGCGGCTCCTGCGCGGTGATCCGCCGCGGCCCGCTGGATGAGATCGGCGGTATTGCCGTCGAAACGGTGACCGAAGATGCGCATACCTCCCTGCGCCTGCACCGCCGGGGCCACACCTCCGCCTATATGCGCATTCCGCAGGCCGCCGGGCTGGCGACCGAAAGCCTGTCGGCGCATATCGGCCAGCGTATCCGCTGGGCGCGCGGGATGGTGCAGATTTTCCGTCTCGACAACCCGCTGTTCGGTAAAGGGCTGAAGCTGGCGCAGCGGCTGTGCTACGTCAATGCGATGATGCACTTCCTGTCCGGTATTCCGCGGCTGATCTTCCTGATCGCGCCGCTGGCCTTTTTACTGCTGCACGCCTATATCATCTATGCGCCCGCGCTGATGATCGCGCTGTTTGTGCTGCCGCATATGATTCACGCCAGCCTGACCAACTCGAAGATTCAGGGTAAATATCGCCACTCCTTCTGGAGTGAAATCTACGAAACGGTGCTGGCCTGGTATATTGCGCCGCCGACCTTCGTCGCGCTGATTAACCCGCATAAGGGCAAGTTCAACGTTACCGCGAAGGGCGGTCTGGTAGAGGACGAGTACGTCGACTGGGTTATCTCTCGTCCCTACATCTATCTCGTGCTGCTTAACCTGGTTGGCGTTGCGGTCGGTATCTGGCGCCACTTCTACGGCCCGGAAAACGAAATATTAACCGTGTGGGTCAGCATTGTATGGGTATTTTATAACCTGATTATTCTCGGCGGCGCGGTGGCGGTGTCGGTGGAAAGCAAGCAGGTCCGCCGCTCGCATCGTGTGGAAATGAACATGCCGGCGGCGATTGCCCGTGAAGATGGTCACCTCTTCTCCTGCACCGTCCATGACTATTCTGACGGTGGGATAGGGATCAAAATTCACGGTAAAGCGCAGGTCCTGGAAGGGCAGAAGGTCAACCTGCTGCTCAAACGCGGGCAGCAGGAGTACGTCTTCCCGACGCGGGTAGCCCGCGTGAACGACAGTGAAGCCGGCCTGCAGCTGCTGCCGTTGACCAATAAGCAGCATATCGATTTTGTGCAGTGTACGTTTGCCCGCGCCGATACGTGGGCGCTTTGGCAGGATAGCTTCCCGGAAGATAAACCGATGGAAAGCCTGCTGGATATCCTGAAACTGGGGTTCCGTGGATATCGTCACCTGGCGGAGTTCTCCCCGCCGTCGGTGAAGGTTATTTTCCGCTCGCTTACCCTGCTGGTTGCCTGGATAGTCTCGTTTATTCCCCGTCGTCCCGAACGCGCCGCGGCGATACTAACTTCGGAACCAGAAATGGCTCAACAATGATGATAATGCGATGAAAAGAAAACTCTCCTTGATTTGTGCAGTGGCGGTGGGAATGGCTGGCTGGTACCCCTTCGCGTCTTACCCGGAACCCACGGCGGCCATTACTGCGGCGCCGACCGCTGCCGCGCCGCTAACCGTGCCTGAACCCACTCTTGCGCAAGACCAGCCGACGGCGACCGTCGTTGACCCGGCCGCGCCGGTGGTGGTGGCGGAAAATATCCCAACCCGCGACGTCAAGCTGAGCTTTGCTAAAATCGCCCCGGCGCCGGGCAGCATGGTTCTGCGCGGCGCGCGTCCCGATGGATCGGTGGAATTTGGCATGCGCAGCGACGAGGTGATGGCTAAGGCGCTGCTGAATCTCGACTATACGCCGTCGCCATCGCTGCTGCCGGTACAGTCGCAGCTGAAGGTCTATCTCAACGATGAGCTGATGGGCGTTCTGCCGGTCACCAAAGAGCAGCTGGGTAAAAAGGTCAAGGCGCAGATCCCTATCGATCCGCTGTACATCACCGACTTTAACCGCGTGCGCCTCGAGTTTGTCGGCCACTATCGCGACGTTTGTGAGAACCCGGCCAGCAGCACGCTGTGGCTGGACATCGGGCGCGACAGCAACCTGGACCTGACCTATCAGTCGCTGAAGGTGCGCAACGATCTCTCCCATTTCCCGGTGCCGTTCTACGACTCACGGGATAATCGCCCGCTGAACCTGCCGATGGTTTTCGCCTCCGCCCCGGACGGGCTGCAGCAGCAGGCGGCGGCGATTGTCGCCTCCTGGTTTGGCAGCAAGGCCGGCTGGCGCGGCCAGCAGTTCCCGGTCTATTTCAACGCGCTGCCGGATCGCAACGCCATCGTTTTTGCCACCAACGATAGGCGCCCGGATTTCCTGCGCGAGCATGCGCCGGTTAACGCGCCGACCATCGAAATGATCAACCATCCGGACAACCCGTACGTCAAGCTGCTGGTGGTGCTGGGCCGTGACGATAAGGATCTGCTGCTGGCGGCGAAGGGCATTGCGCAGGGCAATATCCTGTTCCGTGGTAACAGCGTGGTGGTGGACGACGTTAAGCAGCTGCAGGCGCGTAAACCTTACGATGCGCCAAACTGGGTGCGGACCGATCGCGCGGTGACCTTTGCGGAGCTGAAAACCTACGAGCAGCAGCTGCAGTCCAGCGGGCTGGTGCCGGACTCGATTAACGTGGCGCTCAACCTGCCGCCGGATCTCTATCTGCTGCGCGCCAACGGCATTGATATGAATCTGAAATATCGCTACACCATGCCGCCGGTCAAAGATAGCTCGCGCATGGACATCAGCCTGAATGACCAGTTCCTGCAGTCGTTCAGTCTCAACAGTTCTCAGGATGTTAACAAGCTGATACTCCGCCTGCCGGTGCTGCAGGGGCTACTGGACGGTAACTCTGCGGTGACTATTCCGGCGCTGCACCTGGGCGCCATGAATCAGCTGCGCTTTGATTTCCAGTACATGAACCCGATGCCGGGCGGCTCAATTGATAACTGTATTACCTTCCAGCCGGTACAGAACCATGTGGTGATCGGCGACGACTCGACGATTGATTTCTCGAAGTATTACCACTTTATTACCATGCCGGACCTGCGGGTCTTTGCCAGCTCGGGCTTCCCGTATAGCCGGATGGCCGACCTCGCCGAAACCCTGGTGGTGGTGCCGAAAACGCCAACTCAGGGCCAGGTTGCCACCCTGTTGGAGTCCGTTGGCGGCATCAGCGCCCAGACCGGCCTGGCGGCGATCAATATCCAGGTCACCGATGACGGTAGCCAGGTTAAGGGCAAAGACGCCGACCTGCTGCTGATCGGCTCGATTCCACCGGCGCTGAAGGACGATACGCGAATTAACCTGCTGGTTGAGGCGACGAAAAGCTGGGTGAAAATGCCGATGCGTCACTACGAGCTGCCGAGCATTTATCCCGATGATGAAGCCCGGACGCCGAATACACGCGCGGACATCACCTCTTCCGGACCGATGGCGGCCATTATTGGCTTCCAGTCGCCGTATCACGACCAGCGCAGCGTCGTGGCGCTGCTGGCGGACAGCACCCGCGGCAACGAACTGCTCAACGATGCGCTGAACGACAGCGGTAAGCGAGCGGCGATGTTTGGTTCGGCGGTGGTGGTGCGTGAATCCGGCGTCAACAGCCTGCGGGTGGGCGACGTTTATTATGTCGGGCATCTGCCGTGGTTTGAACGTATCTGGTTTGCGCTCTCCAGCCATCCGGTGCTGCTGGCTATTCTGGCGGCGGTCAGCATCGTGCTGCTGGCGTGGGTACTGTGGCGCATGCTGCGTATCATCAGCCGTCGTCGCCTGCACCTGGATGACGAGTAACCCATGATGAATGCGCTACGCACAGGGGTGACATTGGTATTGATGCTGGCGGCGGCGCAGGTCAGCGCCGCCTGCCGGTGGCCGGCCTGGGATCAGTTCAGGAAAGAGTACGTCAGCGCCGAAGGGCGCGTCGTTGACCCCAGCGATCCGCGAAAAATCACCACTTCGGAAGGACAGAGCTACGGCCTGTTCTTTGCCCTGGCGGCTAACGATCGCGATGCGTTCGGCAAGCTGCTGCAGTGGACGCAAAACAACCTCGCCGAGGGCGACCTGCGCGCGCGTCTGCCCGGCTGGCTGTGGGGCAAAAAGAGCGACAGCGAGTGGACGATGCTGGACAGCAACTCGGCCTCCGATTCGGACCTGTGGATAGCCTGGTCGCTGCTGGAGGCCGGGCGCCTGTGGCAGATGTCGCAGTACGTCGAGGTAGGTAAAGCGCTGCTGTCGCGGATTGCGCAAGAAGAGGTGGCGGACGTGCCGGGGCTGGGGCCGCTGGTGCTGCCGGGGAAGGTCGGCTTTGCTGACGATAAAGGCTGGCGCTTCAACCCTAGCTATCTCCCGCCGCAGCTGGCGAATTATTTTGTCCGCTACGGCGCCCCGTGGCCGAAGCTACGCGACGGCAATATCCGCCTGCTGCTGGAGACGGCGCCCAAGGGCTTCTCCCCTGACTGGGTACGCTACGAGAAAGGTAAGGGCTGGGAGCTGAAGGCGGATAAACCGATTATCGGCAGCTACGACGCGATCCGCGTCTATCTGTGGGTCGGCATGCTCAACGACAGCGATAAGCAGAAGACGCGCCTGCTGACCCATTTTAAACCGATGGCGCAGCAGACCATCAGCCAGGGCCTGCCGCCGGAAAAGGTGAATATCGCCACGGCGAAGACCGCAGGAAACGGCCCGGTGGGCTTCTCGGCCGCGCTGCTACCGTTCTTGCAAAATGAGGATGCCCGGGCCGTTCAGCGCCAGCGCGTCAGCGACAACTATCCCGGCGCGGACGCGTACTATAGCGCGGTCCTGACCCTTTTTGGCCAGGGATGGGATCAACATCGTTTTCGCTTTACCGCCGATGGCGAATTACAACCTGACTGGAACCAGGAATGCGCAAGTTCTCACTAACGTTTATCACCCTGGCCCTGGGGGCTGCGCTTCTGCCGCTGGCGCAGGCCGCGACCACGCCTGCTCAGGACCATCTGCTGGAGCAGGTGCGGCTGGGGGAAGCGAGCAATCGTGAAGATCTGGTGCGTCAATCGCTGTACCGGCTGGAGCTGATTGACCCGAATAACCCGGACGTTATCTCCGCGCGGATGCGCTATCTGCTGCGCCAGGGCGATACCGATGGGGCAAAGAAACAGCTCGATCGCCTGTCGAAGCTGGCTCCGGACTCGACCGCCCTGAAATCCTCGCGCAGCGAAATGAACCTCAGCACCGGCGACGGGCGCCAGGCGCTGCAGCAGGCGCGCCTGCTGGGCGTGTCGGGGCATGTAGAAGAGGGCGTGGCCGCATTTGAAAAGCTGTTCGGCGGCGTGCCGCCGGATGAAACGCTCGCCATTGAGTACTGGTCGCTGGTCGCGCGGCTGCCGGCCCGGCATAACGAAGCCGTCCTTGAGCTGAAAAAAATTAACGCCAGATCTCCGGGCAACGTCGCCCTGCAAACCGCGCTGGCTAAGCTGATGTTTGCCGACAATAAGCCGGATGAAGGTTTTGCCTGGCTAGAGCAGATGTCGCGCTCGGCCGCCGGCCGCAGCACCGCCGCCTCGATGTGGTTCGACAAAATAAAAGATATGCCGGTCAGTCGCGCCAGCGTGCAGGCGCTGCAGCGCTTTCTGCTGCTCTTCGCCACCGGCGAATCGGCGGCCAATGCCCGGGTGCTGCTCGATCAGCAGCAGGGGCAGCTCAAAGACCCGACCTTTCTTGCCCGCTCCGAAGGGCTGGCGGCGGTTAAAAGCGATAAACCAGCTCAGGCGGTGGCGGATTTACAGCAGGCCGTTCGCGCGGATGCCAGGGACAGCGACGCCGTGGGCGCGCTGGGCCAGGCCTATTCGCAGCGCGGGGATCGCGCCCGCGCCGTGGCGCAGCTGAATAAAGCGCTCGCCATGGACCCGGATAGCCCGAATCGCGACAAATGGCGCAGCCTGCTGCAGACCAACCGCTACTGGCTGCTGATTAAGCAGGGCGACCGCGCGCTGAAAGCCGGGCAGCTGGCGCAGGCGCAGAGCGCCTACGCGCAGGCGCAGCGGGTGGATAGCACCGACAGCTACGCGGTTCTTGGCCTCGGCGACGTGGCCGCCGCGCGTAAAGAGAGCGCCGCGGCGCAGAGCTACTATCAGCGCGCGCTGCGCATGGATCGCGACAACAGCCTGGCGGTACGCGGGCTGGCGAACCTCTATCGTGCGGAGTCGGCGGAAAAAGCCAGCGCCTTTATCGCCGGGCTGACGCCCGCTCAGCGGCGCAGCATTGACGATATTGAGCGCAGCCTGGCGAACGAACGTCTGGAAAAGCAGGCTGAAGCGCTGGAGAGCCAGGGCAACTGGGCGCAGGCTGCGGAAGTGCAGCGTCGACGTCTGGCGCTCGACCCCGATAGCGTCTGGATAACCTGGCGGTTGTCGCGAGATTTAGTGAGCGCAGGCGAGCGGGCCGAGGCGGATGCGCTGATGCGCACGATGGTCAACCGTAAGCCCGGCGACGCCGATCGGGTCTACGCCTGGGGCCTTTATCTATCCGGCAACGGCCAGGACGATATGGCCCTCGCGCAGATTAACGCGCTGCCGCGTAGCCAGTGGAGCGATAATATTCGCGAGCTTGAGGCGCGCCTGCAGAGCGACAATATTCTGCGTCAGGCCAACGGGCTACGCGAGGCGGGCAAGGAAGAGCAGGCGATTGCGCTGATTAAGCAGCAGCCCGCGTCGGTTCGCTACGATCTGACCCTCGCCGACTGGGCGCAGCAGCGCGGCGACGCGCAGACGGCGATCCTCCAGTACAACGCGGCGTTGAACAAAGAGGCCAATAATGGCGACGCGCGCCTGGGGCTGGCGGAGGTCTACCTTGCCGAGGGCGACAAAAACGCCGCCCGCGCGCAGGTCGCACAGCTGAAGGGCGAGGACGCCGAATCGATCAATATGCAGCGGCGAGTCGCGCTGGCCGAGGCCGGACTGGGCAACGCGGCGCAGGCGCAGCAGATCTTTAGCCGTATCACCACCCAGGCGAAAGCGCAGCCGCCGTCGATGGAGAGCGCGCTGGTGCTGCGCGATGCGGCGCGGTTTCAGGCGCAAAACGGCCAGCCGCAGCAGGCGCTGGAAAGCTATAAAGACGCGATGGTGGCTTCCGGCGTGGCCACGGCCCGTCCGCAGGATAACGACGCCTTCACCCGCCTCACCCGCAACGACGCGAAGGACGACTGGCTTAAGCGCGGGATCCGCAGCGACGCGGCGGATCTTTATCGCCAGCAGGATCTTAACGTCACGCTGGAGCATGATTACTGGGGATCCAGCGGTACCGGCGGCTATTCCGATTTAAAAGCCCAAACGACGATGCTGCACGTGGATGCGCCGCTGGCCGACGGCCGGATGTTCTTCCGCACCGATTTGGTCAATATGAACGCCGGCAGCTTCTCAACCAACGGCGACGGCAGCTATTCGCCGAGCTGGGGCACCTGCGGCGAGATTGCCTGCACCAACGGTAGCCTTCACCAGAGCGACGGCGGGGCAAGCGTGGCGGTAGGGTGGAAGAACGACACCTGGAGCGGCGACATCGGCACCACGCCGATGGGCTTTAACGTCGTCGATGTCGTCGGCGGTCTGAGCTACAGCGACGATCTTGGCCCGCTGGGCTACACCCTCAATCTGCACCGTCGGCCGATTTCCAGCTCCCTGCTGGCGTTTGGCGGGCAGAAGGACAGCGCCAGCCATACCGGTAAAACCTGGGGCGGGGTGCGCGCCGACGGCGGCGGCATCAGCCTGAGCTACGACAAAGGGGAAGCCAACGGCGTCTGGTCTTCGCTGGGGGCCGACCAGCTCACCGGCAAAAACGTCGCCGACAACTGGCGCGTGCGCTGGATGACCGGCTACTACTATAAAGTTATCAACGAAGATAACCGCCGCGTGACGGTCGGTCTGAGCAATATGCTCTGGCACTATGACAAGGATCTCAGCGGCTATACTCTGGGACAGGGCGGCTACTATAGCCCGCAGGAGTACGTCTCTTTCGCCGTGCCGGTGACCTGGCGCCAGCGTACCGAAAACTGGTCGTGGGAGCTTGGCGGCTCCGTCTCCTGGTCACACTCGCGGACGAAAACCCAGGCGCGCTACCCGCTGCTGAACCTCATTCCCTCCGAGTATCGCGCCGATGCCAGCCAGCTCAGCGAGGAGGGCAGCAGCAGCCAGGGCTTCGGCTATACCGCCCGGGCGCTGGTCGAACGGCGGGTGACCGGCAACTGGTTCGTGGGCGCGGCGGTTGATATCCAGCAGGCCAAGGACTACACCCCGAGCCACGCGCTGCTCTACGTTCGCTACTCGGCCTCCGGCTGGCAGGGCGATATGAATATGCCGCCGCAGCCGCTGGTTCCCTACGCTGATTGGTAGCAGAATAGGCCGAATTACGCGATCAACCGTCACTCCACCCCCGTGTTCGCGTATACTCGTCGTACTTCGCGCCGCGGGGGGCATCCCCCCGTTCGCGCTGCGCTAATCGCGACGTCGGCCCGGCGTGTCCGCAAGCCCGGGGGCGGTGCCTGGTACCCGTCCTGGTGACCCGTTTGGTGCTCTCTGTCGGGCGTTTACGCGCTATTTCGCAGAGATAATCAGCCGCAAAATACCGGCGTTGATGGACGAAGTCCGGACAGTATTCAGTATCAGTGGAGAACACAGTTGCGCGTCAGCCGCTCACTTACAATTAAACAGATGGCGATGGTCGCGAGCGTGTCCATGGCATTTGTATTGGTCTTTTGCTCTATTTTACTCTTTCACTTTGTGCAACAGAGTCGCTTTACTACGGCCACGCAGTTAGAAAGCATCGCCCGTTCCGTTCGCGAGCCGCTCTCTGCGGCGATCCTGAAGGCGGATATTCCTGAGGCGGAAGCCATTCTCGGTCGTATCCAGCCCGCCGGCATCGTCAGCCGGGCCGACGTGGTGCTGCCGAACCAGTTCCAGGCGCTGCGGATGCGCTTTATCCCCGAGCGCCCGGTTCCGGTGATGATTACCCGCATGTTTGAGCTACCGGTACAGATATCGCTGCCGATCTACTCCCAGGAACGCCCCGCAAACCCGCAGCCGCTTGCCTATCTGGTGCTGCAGGCAGACTCATACCAGATGTATAAATTCGTGATGAGTACGCTTTCTACGTTAGTGACTGCTTACTTTCTGCTTGTGCTGGTTCTGACGGTGGCGATCACCTGGTGCATCAATCGGCTGATCGTCCGTCCGCTGCGTAAGGTGGCGCGTGAACTTAACGACGTCCCGCAGCAGGAGCGTCTCGGGCATCAGCTGACCCTGCCGCGACTGCATCACGATGATGAGATAGGCATGCTGGTGCGCAGCTACAATCGCAACCAGCAAACCCTGCTGCGGCGGCACGATGAGCTCTCTTTACAGTCCACCCGCTTTCCGGTCTCCGACCTGCCGAATAAGGCCTTCCTGATGGCGCTGCTCGAGCAGGCGGTGGCCCGCCCGCAAACCTCGGCGCTGCTGGTGGTCGCCTGCGAAACGCTGCAGGACACCGCTGGCGTTCTGAAGGAGGCCCAGCGCGAAATACTGCTGCTGACTCTGGTGGAAAAGCTGCGGGCAATCATCCCCTCGCGCATGGTTCTGGCGCAGGTCAGCGGCTATGACTTTGCGATTCTGGCCAACGGCATTACCGAGCCCTGGCAGGCGGTGACATTAAGTAAGCAAGTGCTCACTGCCGTCAGCGAGCGTCTGCCGCTGCACGGCATCCAGCTTCGCCCCTGCGCCAGCGTCGGCATTGCGATGTTTAACGGCGAGCTGAGCGCGGAGCAGCTCTACCGACGCGCGGTTTCCGCCGCCGTCGCCGCGCGGCGCAAAGGTAAAAACCAGATTGAGTTCTTCGATCCGCAGCAGATGGAGAAGGCGCAGCGCCGGCTGATGGAAGAGCACGATATTCTGGCAGCGCTGGATAATCAGCGCTTCGCCATCTGGCTGCAGCCGCAGGTGAATATCGCCAGCGGCGACGTGTGCGGCGCGGAGGTTCTGCTGCGCCAGCGCCAGGAGGACGGCAGCTGGCTGCTGCCGCCGGATCTGATTGAACGCATTGAGGCCTGCGGGCTGATTGTCCCGGTCGGCTACTGGGTGATGGAAGAGGCCTGTCGCCAGCTTGCGGCATGGCAAAGCCAGGGCATTATGCTGCCGCTATCGGTGAACGTGTCGCTGCTGCAGCTGCTGCATCATGACCGGGGCGCAGAGATGTTGACCCTGCTCTCGCGCTATCGCATTGCGCCGGGCACGCTGATTATCGAAATTACCGAAAGCCGCCGGCTGGACGATCCGCGGATGGTCGTCTCCCTGCTGCGCCCGCTGCGCGAAGCGGGGGTGCGCATCGCCCTCGATGATTTTGGTATGGGTTACGCCGGGTTGCGCCAGCTCCAGCATATGAAGTCGCTGCCGGTTGATATCCTGAAAATCGATAAGGCCTTCATCGATATGCTGCCCGAAGATACCAGCATGGTGCCGGCGATTATTCAGCTGGCGCGCGGGCTTAACCTGCGCATTGTGGCGGAAGGCGTTGAGAGAGAGGAGCAGCACCGGTGGCTGCAGGAGGCCGGCGTCGATATCGGCCAGGGCTACCTCTTCGGTTGCGCCTTACCGCAGGAGACGTTTGCGGCGCAGTTTTTGCCGGTGAATGGAGAGGGTGCAAGCCTGTAACGGGAGGCTGACTTGTGCGAGTCAGCTCTAAGTTTTTAACAATTCCGTTGCAATTTCGCGCTTAGTTATTTCTGAAATGTTTCCCTGGTGTTACTTTTAAGCCACAGACGACCTATAACCCTTCAAGGTCTGTGGTTATACCCAAAGGACACCCTATGAAAACCTCCCTCTTCAAAAGCCTCTATTTTCAGGTTTTGTCGGCCATTGCGATCGGTATTCTGCTGGGCCATTTCTACCCGGAACTGGGCGCGCAGATGAAACCCCTCGGCGACGCCTTCGTTAAACTGATTAAAATGGTTATTGCACCGGTTATCTTCTGCACCGTCGTGACGGGGATTGCCGGGATGGAAAGCATGAAGGCCGTTGGCCGTACCGGCGCGGTAGCGCTGCTCTATTTTGAAGTTGTCAGTACCCTCGCGCTGATTATCGGGCTTATCATCGTCAACGTGGTGCAACCCGGCGGCGGCATGAACGTCGATCCGGCCACCCTTGATGCGAAGGCGGTGGCGGTCTACGCCGAGCAGGCAAAAGATCAGGGCATTGTCGCCTTCCTGCTGGATATTATTCCCGGCAGCGTGATCGGCGCTTTCGCCAGCGGTAATATCCTGCAGGTGCTGATGTTTGCGGTGCTGTTTGGTTTTGCCCTGCATCGCCTGGGCAGCAAGGGCCAGCTGATTTTTAACGTTATCGAAAGCTTCTCGCAGGTGATCTTCGGCATCATCAACATGATTATGCGCCTCGCGCCGATCGGCGCCTTCGGGGCCATGGCCTTTACCATCGGCAAATACGGCGTCGGCACCCTCGTGCAGCTGGGCCAGCTGATCGTCTGCTTCTACATTACCTGTATTCTGTTCGTGGTGGTGGTGCTGGGCACCATCGCGCGGATCACCGGCTTTAGCATCTTTAAATTCATCCGCTATATCCGCGAAGAGCTGCTGATTGTTCTCGGGACCTCCTCGTCCGAATC
This sequence comes from Klebsiella sp. 18074, assembly GCF_902705905.1. Lineage (NCBI taxonomy): Bacteria > Pseudomonadati > Pseudomonadota > Gammaproteobacteria > Enterobacterales > Enterobacteriaceae > Klebsiella > Klebsiella sp. 18074. Next base: position 207,662 of record NZ_CACSIS010000001.1, read on the forward strand.
GGCGCTGCCGCGCATGCTGGACAAGATGGAGAAGCTGGGTTGTCGTAAATCGGTAGTGGGTCTGGTGATCCCCACCGGCTACTCATTCAACCTCGACGGCACCTCCATCTACCTGACGATGGCGGCGGTATTTATCGCCCAGGCGACCAACAGCCATATGGATATTTTCCACCAGATAACGCTGCTGGTGGTGCTGCTGCTCTCCTCGAAAGGCGCCGCCGGCGTCACCGGCAGCGGTTTTATCGTCCTGGCAGCCACCATTTCTGCCGTGGGTCATTTACCGGTTGCCGGCCTGGCGTTGATCCTCGGTATCGACCGCTTTATGTCCGAGGCGCGCGCGCTGACCAACCTCGTGGGCAACGGCGTGGCGACTATCGTGGTGGCGAAATGGGTGAAAGAGCTGGATTCCCAACAGCTTGATGATGTCCTCAATAACCGCACTCCGGCGAACAAATCGCACGAATTATCCTCTTAAATCCATCTGTTAGGCCCGTTGTCCCTTGCTGGACTCCGGGCTCCTGCGCATAATTAGGTATCGCTCCCCGGGGTTGGGGAGTGATACTAAATGATTATTTTACGTCTCCGTGCGACATTTTCCGCTCCGCGTGGTCTAACCGACGTACTTACTCACCATATTTTTTGGCAGCCCTCCAGCGGGCTGCTTTTGTAACCAGGAATGTTCATCAGGGGTTCACATGCAGGGCACAAAAATTCAACTCTTAACGGGTGGTTTGCTGATGATGGCAGCGGCCGGTTATGTGCAAGCAGAAGCGCTCCAGCCGGACCCGGCCTGGCAACAGGGGACTCTCGCCAACGGACTTCAGTGGCAGGTTTTAGCCACCCCGCAGCGTCCTAGCGATCGTATTGAAGTCCGCCTGTTCGTCAATATTGGCTCGCTGAGTGAAAGCACTCAGCAGAGCGGTTTTAGCCGCTTTATTCCCCGCCTGGCCTTAACGCAGAGCGGCAGCCTTCCGACGATGCAGGCGCGTTCCCTGTGGCAGCAGAGCATCGATCCGAATCGTCCGCTACCGCCGGCGATCGTCTCCTATAGCTACACCATGTTTAACCTCAGCCTGCCGAATAACCGCAACGATCTGCTGAAAGAGGCGCTGAGCTGGTTGGCCGACGCCAGCGGGAAGCTAACGGTAACGCCTGAAGCGGTGAATCACGCCCTGCAGGGCGGCGATATGGTCGCGACCTGGCCGCTGGATACCAAAGAGGGCTGGTGGCGCTATCGCCTGAAAGGTTCCACCATGCTGGGGCATGACCCCGCCGCGCCGCTGAAAACCCCGGTCGACGTTGCGCAGCTGAAAGAGTTTTATCAGAAATGGTACACCCCGGACGCCATGACGCTGATCGTCGTGGGCAACGTTGATAGCCGTAACGTAGCGGAGCAGATCAACAAAAACTTCGGCGAGCTGAAGGGCAAACGAGAAACGCCGGCCGCGGTGCCGACGCTGGCTCCGCTGCCGACGACGCCGGTTAGCATCATGACCAATACCGTGCGTCAGGATAAGCTGTCGATCATGTGGGACTCTCCGTGGCTGCCTATTCGCGATTCGGTGGCGCTGCAGCACTACTGGCGCGACGATCTGGCCCGCGAGGCGCTGTTCTGGCACGTGCAGCAGAACCTGAGCAAAAATAATATCAAAGACGTGAACCTCGGCTTTGATTGCCGGGTGCTGTACCAGCGCGCCCAGTGCGCGATCAACATTGAATCGCCGGGCAACAAGCTCAATGCGAACCTGATCGCGGTGTCCCGCGAGCTGGCGAAGGTCCGCGATAACGGCTTACCGCAGGATGAGTTCGATACCCTGATTGCGCAGAAAAAGCTCGAGCTGCAAAAGCTCTTCGCCACCTACGCGCGTACCGATACCGATATTCTGATCAGCCAGCGCATCCGCTCGCTGCAGAATCAGGTGGTGGATATCGCGCCGGAGCAGTATCAGAAGCTGCGTCAGGAGTTTCTTGATTCCTTGACCGTCGATATGCTGAATCAGTATCTGCGTCAGCAGCTGTCGCAGGATATGGCGCTGGTGCTGCAGCAGCCGCAGGGCGAGCCGGAATATAACATGAAGGATCTGAAGGCGACGTGGGAGAAGCTGATGGTGCCTGCGCCAACGGCGACGACGACCGGAGGCGGCGAGGCTGCCGAGGCACGCAGCGACGCGACGGATATTCCCCCGGCCCAGTAGTCCCGGTTGACGAGGCTTTTCCCGGACTGCGGCGCAATGGCGCAGTCCGGGAGAAGGTTACTGCGGCATCGCTTCGCGCGGAATAATGGCTCCGCGATACTGAATCACCGTGCTGGCGGTCAGGTGCCCGCGGGCGGCTGCGGACCGGGCGTCACCGCCGGTCAGGCGCACGGCGAGGTAGCCGGCGCTGAATGAATCGCCGGCGGCTGTGGTATCAACCACCTTCTCTTTCGGCAGCTTGACGGCAGGGATCTCCTGCTGCGGCTCGCCGACAATCGACACCAGGCACGAGTCAGCCCCGCGTTTTACCACCACCTCTTTGACGCCGGCGGCATGCGTGCGGGCAATCACCTCTGCTACCGGTTTTTCACCCCATAGCGCATCTTCGTCGTCCAGCGTCAGGAAGGCGATATCGGTGCAGGTCAGCATTTGCTGATAAACCTGCTGAGTCTCTTCTTTACTGGCCCACAGGCGCGGGCGGTAGTTGTTGTCGAAAATCACCTGCCCGCCGTTAGCGCGGCATTCGCACAGCAGCGTAAGCAGCTTCTCGCGGCTCTGCGGGCTGAGAATGGCGAGGCTAATTCCGCTGAGATAGAGGTAGTCAAAGGTCGCCAGCTCTTCGCAGATCGCGGCAGACTGCTCGCTCTCCAGCCAGAATTTTGCCGCCGCTTCGTTGCGCCAGTAGTAAAACGTACGCTCGCCGGTATCGTCGGTTTCGATGTAGTAGAGCCCCGGCAAACGATCGGCCATACGCTGGATAAGATCGGTTTTGACCTCCTCAGCCTGCCAGGATTCCAGCATCTGCTGGCTGAAGGCGTCCGTCCCAAGTGCGGTAACGTAGTGCACGGCGAGCGCGCTGGCGTCGGTCTGACGCGCAATGTAGACCGAGGTATTTAAGGTATCGCCGCCAAATCCACGGTTTACCGCCGCGTTTTTCTCTGACAGCTCAATCATACATTCGCCGATAACGGCAATTTTTTTAGACATCATCATGACCTGGGATTGAATCGGAATTAGCGCTAGTGTGCGCCGCGTCGTTTTTATGGTCAATCATATTAAAACATCGTTCCATTATTTTTTTTGACATCAGGCGCGTAATGTGACGAAAGACGCATTTGTCGGAGAAAAATGCGCTTTTCAACTATATTCAGGACTGACGAGGAGCAAAGGAGCTGAGAGGGTATGACCACAACCCGCAAGACGATTGCCATTATCTCGGGAACGATAGTCTTACTTATCGTCCTGTTATTCATCGTACTGGCGACATTTGACTGGAACCGCCTGAAGCCCACGATTAACCAGAAGGTGTCCGCCGAGCTGAACCGGCCGTTTGCCATTCGCGGCGACCTCGGCGTGGTCTGGGAGCGCCAGCGCGACGAGCGGGGCTGGCGGAGCTGGGTGCCCTGGCCCCACGTCCATGCCGAAGATATCGTCCTCGGCAACCCACCTGATATTCCCCAGGTCACGATGGTGCACCTGCCGCGGGTCGAAGCCACGCTGGCGCCGCTGTCGCTGCTGAGCAAAACGGTCTATCTGCCGTGGATTAAGCTGCAGCAGCCCGATGCCCGGCTGATCAGGCTCTCCGAGAAAACCAATAACTGGACCTTTACCCTCGGGTCGGACGACGATGCGGCCAGCCAGGCCGCGCCATCCGACTGGTCTTTCCGGCTGGATAATATTCTCTTCGATCGCGGACGGATCGCCATTAGCGACAAGGTGACGCGCGCCGATATTACTCTGCTGGTCGATCCGCTGGGGAAACCGCTGCCGTTTAGCGAAGTCACCGGCACGGAAGACAAAGAGGCGCCAAAGAAGGTGGCGGACTACGTTTTTGGGCTGACGGCCAGGGGGAGCTATCGTGACCAGCCGCTCTCCGGCAGCGGTAAAATTGGCGGCATGCTGGCGCTGCGCAGCGAAGGGATGCCGTTCCCGCTGCAGGGCGACTTCCGCTCCGGCAATACCCGGGTGGCCTTTAGCGGGACGGTGAGCGATCCGCTGAGTCTGGGCGGCGTCGATTTACGCCTGAAGTTCTCCGGCGATTCGCTGGGGGATTTATACGATCTCACCGGAATCGTCCTGCCGGATACGCCGGCGTTCTCCACCGACGGGCGCCTGCGGGCGACTTTCAATCAGCAGGGCGGGTCGCGCTTTACCTACCGCGATTTCAATGGCCGGATCGGCGAAAGTGACATTCACGGCTCCCTGACCTACGCTACCGGCAAGCCGCGTCCGAAGCTGGAGGGCGACGTTGAATCCCGCCAGCTGCGTCTGGCGGACCTCGGGCCGCTGATTGGCGTCAACTCCGAGAGTAAGGTGAGCAAAACCGAGCAGCGTAAAGGCGAAGCTACGCCGCAGCCAGCCGGGAAAATCCTGCCTTACGATCGCTTTGAGACCGACAAGTGGCAGCTGATGGATGCCGATGTCCGCTTCAAGGGACGGCGAATTGAGCACGGCGGCACGTTACCGATTAGCGACCTCAGTACTCACGTTATCCTTGAGCGCGGCGACCTGCGCCTGCAGCCGCTGCGCTTTGGCCTCGCCAACGGCACGATCGCCGGTAGCCTGCATCTGCAGGGCGATAAAAAGCCGCTGCAGGGCACCGCTAACCTGCAGGCCAGGCGCCTGAAGCTCAAGGCGCTGATGCCGAACGTGGAGATGATGCAGAAGACCCTCGGCGAGATGAACGGCGATATGCAGCTGCGCGGCACCGGTAACTCGGTGGCGGCGCTGCTGGGTAACAGCAACGGCAATATCAAGCTGCTGATGAACGATGGCCTGATTAGCCGAAACCTGATGGAAATTCTGGGGCTGAACGTCGGTAACTATCTTATCGGGCAGATCTTTGGCGACGACGAGGTGCGGGTAAACTGCGCGGCGGCGAACGTTGATGTGGTTAACGGCGTCGCGCGGCCGCAGATCTTTGCCTTTGATACCGAAAATGCGCTGATTAACGTCACCGGGACCGCCAGCTTCGCCTCGGAGCAGCTCGACTTAACCATCGACCCCGAAAGCAAGGGGCTGCGCATTATAACCCTGCGCTCGCCGCTGTACGTGCGCGGCACGTTTAAATCCCCGGACGCCGGAGTGAAGGTGGGGCCGCTGATCGCCCGCGGTGCGGTAGCGGCCGCGCTGGCAACGCTGGTCACCCCGGCTGCGGCGCTGCTGGCGCTGGTATCGGCGGCGGAGGGCGAAGCCAACCAGTGTCAGACAATTTTATCGCAGATGAAAAAGTAGCTTCGGAAGAGAGCTGCCCGGCGCGGCGGGCAGCAAAGGATTACAGCGACTGGTGGCGAGTTTCGTGGGTCAGCAGCAGCGCAATCAGCGTCAGCGCGGCCATCGACGCCAGGTAGAGCCCTACCGCCGTCAGGCCGTAGTTGCCCTGCAGCCAGGCGGCAATATACGGCGCGACGGAGGCGCCAAGAATCGACGAGACGTTATAAGAGAACGATGCGCCGGTGTAGCGTACTTCCGTCGGGAACAGCTCCGGCAGCAGGGCGCCCATCGGACCGAAGGTCAGCCCCATCAGGCTCAAGCCGAGCAGCAGAAACGCGAAGACCAGCACCGGCTGACCGGAACCCAGCAGCGGTTTAAAGGCGAACAGGGCAAAGAGAATAATCATTGAGGTAATGACGATCATGCTCTTACGACGGCCAAACGCGTCCGCCAGCAGGCCGGCAATCGGCACCATCACGCCAAAGCCAATCACCGCCATCATCAGCATCCACAGGACTTCGTTACGCGGCAGACCGAGCCCCACTGGCGCAGCGCCGGTGCTGAAGGTCATGGAGTAGACGGTCATGATATAGAACAGGGTATAGGTGGCCAGCATGATGAAGGTGCCGAGCACGGTCACCCGCACGTGCTTAGTCAGCAGCGTCCCCAGCGGGATTTTTACCTGTTTCTTCGCCGCGGCGATTTTGGCAAAGACCGGCGTTTCATGCAGCGAAACGCGGACGTAGAGCCCGATAATCACCAGCACGGCGGAGAAGATAAACGGCACGCGCCAGCCCCATTCCATAAACTGCTGGTCGGTCAGCAGCCAGGAGAGCAGCAGGAAGGTGCCGTTAGCGAAGAAGAAGCCGATCGGCGCGCCCAGCTGCGGGAAGGAGCCGTACAGCGCGCGTTTACGCGGCGGGGCGTTCTCGGTGGCCAGCAGGGCTGCGCCGCCCCATTCACCGCCAAGGCCCAGCCCCTGACCAAAGCGCGCCAGCGCCAACAGCATCGGAGCCAGAATGCCAATGCTCTCATAGCCGGGCAGCAGGCCGATCACCACGGTAGAGATCCCCATGGTCAGCAGCGAGGCGACCAGCGTTACCTTACGACCGACGCGATCGCCGAAGTGGCCGAACAGCGCTGAGCCAATCGGACGCGCGACGAAGGCAATGGCGAAGGTTGCCAGCGACTGTAGCGTCGCGGCAGCCGGGTCGCCCTGCGGGAAGAAGATATGCGGAAACACGATAACCGCGGCGGTGGCGTAGATGTAGAAGTCGAAGAACTCAATGGCGGTGCCGATGAGTGAGGCAACGACGACCTTATTGCGCGAGTTAACCGGTGCGGTTTCCTGCGCCTTGTCGAGCGTGGTGGCTGTGGCTTGCATAGATCTTTCTTATTTTTAGCGAACGAAAAGCCATATAGCCACAGCAAAAGCGACATTTCAATCTGTAACAGGGGGCGGGAGAGGCCAAAAAATGGGCAAAAAGCGGATAATTTGTGTGACTGAAAAATAACTTCTATGAAATGCTTCACATAAATAAAACAATGGCAGATAAAACCAGGTTTTGGTTAAATAAAAGTTACATGTTGGATTTATCTGCTGAAATGATGGAACGGGCTGAATGATACCTCTCCGTTCAGCCCGATACGGCATCAATCGTGGGTTTTCCCCGGCATCCGGCGGTCGTCTTTATACTCGGCGGTGGCAATCCACGCCGCGCAGAATAGGGTCAGGCGTGCGAAGAAATAGAAAAAGGCCATCAGTCCTAAAACGGAGCCAAACGCGGCGCCCGACGGGGACTTCACCAGCGCCGGCAGCGTCCATGTCATGACGATTTTAATCACCTCAAAGCCGATTGCCGCAATCATCGTGCCGCGTATCAGCGCCTTGCGTCGCGGACGGTGGCGCGGCAGGCGCCAGAAGATCCAGAAAAACAGCAGATAGTTGGCGAAAATCGAGATCGCCAGGCCAATCAGCCGCCACGCCGGTTTTAGCCACTCAATATTGTCGAGATACAGCGCGGAGATGATGGTCTGCTGCGCGGCGCCGGCAATGGAGGTAATGGAGAGGGTTATAATCAGGGCGACCAGCAGGCCAATCAGCGAAATAAAGTCGCGGAAGTATTTTACCCAGATCTTTTCCTGATCCTGCGGCGTACGCTCCCAGACGTCGCGGGACTGGGCGCGGATGGCTTCCCGCAGGTTACCCATCCAGTTAATACCGGAATAAAGCGCGACCAGCAGCCCGACCAGGCCGACGGTGGTGCGCTGCTGAACCGCGGTATTAATGGTGTTTTTCAGCGTTGCCGCCAGCGTTGGATCGCTGACGTTGAGCAGGATTTTATCGAAGATGTCCTGCAGCAGCGTCGGATGCCAGGTGAGGACAAAGCCGGCGGCGGCGAAGGAGACCATCAGTATCGGGATCATCGACAGAAACGAGAAGTAGGTGATGGCCGCGCCGAACTGGTTGCCCAGGCGGTCGTTAAAGCGCTCTGCCGCGCGGATCAGGTGCGCAATAATCGGATTTCGCTGGACCTTTTCCGCCGTCCCGGTCACGCTTTTCAGCGCCTGGTTCGCTTTCTGTCCCACGGCGGATTCGTTGATGGCGGCCAGCGTGCTTTTACTCTTTTCCGGCTGCTGGCCCGGATCCTGGGTCGGGCGTGTCGCGTCGTTTTCCGGTGTCATCAGTTATTTCTTCCTTTTTTTACAGCGAGATTCAGCAAAAATTATATACGCAAAACGCCGGTTGCGGCGGCGAAGCGGTAAACCCGACCCCTGACTCTGGCGAAACGGGACCGCCGTGCGCTAATCGACGTAGCCCTTCATCACGCCACCCAGCCACTCCATAAACAGGTGGACGCGACGCGAAAGATTGCGCCGATGTGGGTAGATAAGCGAGACCGGCAGCGGTTCGGCGCGGTATTGCGGCAGAATTTCTATCAGCTCCCCGGTGCGCAGCGCTTCGCGAACGCCGGTGCGCGGAACCTGAATAATGCCCAGCCCGGCGAGGCAGGCGGCCTGATAGGTTTCGGTGCTATTGACGGTCAGTATGCCGCCGGTTTTTACCCAGCGCACGGCGCCGTCGCTGACGACCTCAAAACCCGGCGGGCGAACGCCAAGGGTGCTGGCATAGTGGATCAGGGCATGATCGCCGAGATCGTCAAGAGAGTGTGGATAGCCGAAGCGCGCCAGGTACTGCGGGCTGGCGCAGTTAATTTGCGTCAGCTTACCCAGCGGACGCGCGATCAGGCCGGAATCTTTCAGCGTACCGACGCGGACGACGCAGTCAAAACCTTCACGGACCACGTCAACCAGCCGATCGCTGCTGCTCAGCTCGAGCTCGATCCCCGGATACTGCTGCAAAAAGGCCGGCAGCCGCGGAATGATCAGCTTTTTTGCCACGCCGACCGGCATATCTACCCGCAGTCGTCCGCTGATGCTGGAGGGATCGTGCTGGAATATGCCGTCCAGCTCCTCGAGGTTGCTCAAAAGGTCTTTGGCGCGCTCGTAGTAGACCATCCCGTCCTGAGTCAGCTGCACCCGGCGGGTGGTGCGGTGCAGAAGGCGCGCGCCGAGGTGGCTTTCCAGCGCCTGAATCTGGCGCGAAACGCTGCCTTTCGGCAGGCCCAGGGTGTCGGCGGCGCGGGAAAAGCTCTCCAGCTCCGCCACGCGAATGAACAGCTGCATTGCGTGAATTTTATCCATACCTGAGACCTATTGTTGCTGCCAGGGAAACAGTAAAACGTAATTTAGCGTATTTATTGTTTTTCTGTCAGCTAATAAGCTCTTTAACGATGCAAACGCAACTGATAAGGGGTTTCTGATGACACAACGTATTGCTTTAGTGACCGGCGGCAGCCGTGGATTGGGAAAAAACGCGGCGCTGAAGCTGGCGGCGAAGGGAACCGATATTATCCTCACCTACCACAGCAACCGCCAGGCGGCGCTGGAAGTTGTCGCTGAAATCGAACAAAAAGGGGTTAAAGCTGCGGCATTAGCGCTTAACGTCGCCGATACGTCGAGCTTCGAAAGCTTTGCTCAGGAGGTGGAAACGCTGCTGCAGCAGCGCTGGCAGCGCGGCACCTTTGATTATTTATTAAACAACGCCGGGATCGGCATCAACGTCGCCTTTGCACAGACCAGCGAAGCGCAGTTTGACGAGCTGATGAATATCCAGTTCAAAGGCCCGTTCTTTCTGACCCAGCGCCTGCTGCCGCTGCTGCAGGACGGCGGGCGGATCCTCAACGTCTCAAGCGGGCTGGCCCGCTTCGCGCTGCCGGGATACGCCGCCTATGCGGCAATGAAAGGGGCAATGGAGGTCCTGACCCGCTACCAGGCAAAAGAGCTGGGCGCGCGCGGGATCTCGGTGAACATTATTGCGCCGGGGGCCATCGAGACGGACTTTGGCGGCGGCGTGGTGCGCGATAATACGCAGGTAAACCAGCATATTGCGGCGCAAACGGCGCTGGGGCGGGTAGGGCTGCCGGACGATATCGGCGATGCGATAGCGGCGCTGCTGAGTGACGATCTGCAATGGATGAACGCCCAGCGGGTGGAGGTTTCCGGCGGCATGTTCCTGTAAGCGGTGAGGCCGCCGCGTCAATTGGCTCTGCAACGGACGCGGCGGCGTATTCTGCTGCCGGCGGCGCTAGCCTGCCGCAGCGGCGGGCCGGTGATAATCGCGCGGCAGCAGGCCAAATAGCCAGTCGTTATGCCAGCGGCCGTTGAGCCAGTAGCATTCGCGCAGCTCGCCCTCCAGCAGAAAGCCGGTTTTCTGCAGCAGGCTTTTCGAAGCGATGTTGCCGGCGGTGACGGTGGCGGTCAGGCGACGGACGCCGCCTGCGGAAAAGGCAAAATCGCACAGCGCCTGCAGTGATTCGTAGCCGTAGCCTTTTCCCTGGGCCTGGGGAGTGAACAGGAACCCCACCTCAGCGCAGTCGTCCTCGTGGTTCCGGTAGCCGGTCATGCCGAGCGGCACGTGGGTTTGGCGGTCGCGGACGATCAGGCACAGCCAGTGCCTGGCGCCCGGCGTCCACGGCGACAGGCGCGAATCGAACGCTTCGCGGATTTCGGCGAGCGGGCGCGAATCGGCAATATAGAGCATCACCTGCGGATCGCGCTGCAGGGCTAAAAAGAAGGACCAGTCATCCAGCTGCAGCGGCGAGCAGCGCAGCCGTGGCGTAAGCAGTTCAGGCATAGATCGGGGTTCCTGCAAAGGTCGATAGCCTGACCATAGCAGGACATTCTCCGCCGGAATAGCACCTGGTTATAATGGCTCGCCGTAGAGGCCGATCAGCCGACGCACCACGCCGTTGGTCCAGCCGAAACCATCCTGCAGCGGGTATTCACCGCCGCCTCCCTCGTGCGGAACGCCGCTGGCAATATGGTACTTCTCAATCAGCTTATGATGCTGCTTGTAGAAGTGGTTCACCGTTTGCAGCCAGCTTTGAGCTATCTCATCGCCGAGCGGGTCCTGGCCGTACATTTTAAAGCCCTGCACCGCCATCCACTGCAGCGGTGCCCAGCCGTTGGGCTTATCCCACTGTTCGCCGCTTTCATACTCGGTGGCCATAATGCCGCCAGGGGTCAGCAGGCGAGCCCGCACCGCGTCGGCAAGGCGATCCGCCTGTTCATGCGTCGCCATTCCGACGTACAGCGGTACGATGCTGGCGGCCGAAAAGAGCGCCAGCTGCTCGCGGCGCCAGTCGTAGTCGCGGAAGCAGCCGCTGTCGTCATCCCACAAATAGCGGGTCACCGCCGCCCGACGGTCGCTGGCCTTCTGGCGAAATGCGGCTTCCGTTTCGCGATCGCCCTCAACGCCGGAGAGATTGGCGATGGTATTTTCGAGCTTGAACAGGAAGGCGTTCAAATCGATGGGGATAAACTGGGTGGTGCGAATACTCGCCAGACGGGTGATATCGCGCAGCCAGCGGCTGGAGTAGTCCCAGCCGGAGGCGGCGCCGGCGCGCAGGTCACGGTAAACCTCGTTGGGCGGGCGGCCGGAGTGCTTTGCCGTTTCGATATCTTCGCGCCATGACTCGTCGCGCGGGGTGTCGCGATCGTCCCAGTAGCGGTTGAGCAGCGAACCGTCCGGCATACGCACCGCGTGGCGATAGGCCTGGTTCGGGATCAGCGACTCGGCGCCGTCCATCCAGAAGCGGTACTCCATCTTCAGATGCTCAAGGTAGCGGCGAGCGCCGCGCACGCCGTCCTCTTCAAACAGCTCAACCATCAGGGCGAAAACCGGCGGCTGCGAACGACTGAGGTAGTAGGTACGATTGCCGTTAGGGATATGGCCGTAGGTTTCAATCATCCACGCGAAGTTATCCGCCATGCACTTCAGCAGGTCCTCGCGGCCGCTCTCCGCCAGCCCCAGCATTGTGAAGTAGGAGTCCCAGTAGTAGGTCTCGCTAAAGCGGCCGCCGGGCACAATATACGACTGCGGCAGCGCCAGCAGCGACGACCACGGGATATGATCCTGCGGCTCGCGGGTGAGGATCGGCCAGAGGTGATCGATATGCTCCTTCAGGGATCGCTTAGGATCGGAAACGTAATCTTCCGCGCGATGATCCGGCAACCAGAAGTGATCCTCAACGAACTGCCGCAGATCGAACCCTGGGGTGCGCCTCACCCGCCGGTAGTGGATTAAAATATCCAGCGGGTCCTGCTTTGGCGCGCAGTCGGGGAAGGTTTTGCTATCGGCGAAAATGCGCGATTTTTGCACGTGGGCGAACAGCTCCAGATAGCGATCGGCCGGGGTCAGGGCGTCAGACGCCGGCAGCCCCTCGATAATTTCTGGCTCCGGTTCGGCGTCGAACATTTCGTCCAGTTTTAACTCATACGGATCGGCTTCGTAGCGCAGATCGACGTCGATCTTTAACTCATCGCTATTATCGTTGCGTAATGTCTGGCTGGACATAGTGATACGGACCTCCGGATCGCGTCGCTTAATGGCGCCGGATATTCCCGGCATGGTTTTTAAGCTTAGTCATTCGCTTCGGTTTTCGTGGGGGAAACTGTGCGTCAGGTCACGCTTCTGTGCAAATACCTGAAGCCGATATTTTTATTAATCACTGATTTATATCGTTAATTTATGAACTGGTGCTCTGAATCGCGCGGAAAAATTCAGAGCAATCGTTTTGCAACAAAATCTTATTTTATGGCGCAGGCGCGGGATTACTCCCACGCCGCTTCCAGCATCTCCAGCAGCTGTTCGCTGCTTAGCGTGACCGGGTTGGCTTTCATCGACGACGAGCCGCTGGCGGCCAGCGCGGCGGGCTCAAGCGCTCGATGCGCTACGCCAAGGTCATTGAGATTGCCGAGCCCGGCGCCGCGGCTCCATTCGTGCAGGCTCTCCCAGGCGGTATCCGGATGCACGTTGAGCCCGTCGGCCAGCCAGCGGCGCACGTCGTTAAAGCGCCCGCGCAGGGCTTCATCGGTGACCAGCGATTCGTTAAGCGCGAGGCCGAAGGGTAGCAGGCAGCCGCACAGCGCGCCGTGGGAGGCGTTGCTCAGGCCGCCCAGCGGCCCCGCCAGGCCGTGAACAACGCCGAGACCGGCATTGGCCAGCGCCAGGCCGCCGCACAGGCTGACCCACGCCATTTCATCGCGACTCTGCGGGCACTCTTGCGCCATTAGCGTTTTAAGCGCCTTGATGCCGCGCGGGATCGCCTCCCGGCACAGGGCGTCGGTAAAAGGGTTGGCCCGGGTGCACAGCCAGGGTTCGATAAGCTGGGTGATCGCATCGAGACCGGAGCCCAGGGTCACCGACCGCGGCGCGTTGTCAGTGAGCGCCGGGTCAACGATTGCCAGGTCCGGCAGCATCCGGTCATCGCGCAGGCTGACCTTACGCTGCTGTTGCACGACGTTAATCACCGCGTTTTTCGTCACCTCGGCGCCGGTGCCGGAGGTGGTGGGGATGGCAACAAACGGCAGCGGATGCGCTTCCAGTACCCGACCGCTGCCGACTACTTCCAGATATTCGATAACCTCTCCGGATGCCGGCACCAGCGCGGCGATGGCCTTCCCGGCGTCGATCACCGCGCCGCCCCCGAGGCTCACCACCGCCCCGACGCCCCTTTCGCGCGCCAGGCGCACGCCCTGCTCGATCGCCTGCAGGTCGGGCTCATGGGCGATGGAGAGGGTCGTCACCTCCAGCGCGTGGGCGCGAAGCTCGGCCAGCAGAAAGTCGGCCCGCTGCGGGCTGGCGCCGTGTACCAGCAGCACCTTGCCGCTGCGCTGGGCCAGCCAGGGCGCAGCGCTCGGCGCCAGGCCGCGACCAAAACGAATATTTCCCGGGGTTAGAACGTTAAAGGGGGTCAGCATCACGGGCTCCTGTATCGGCAAAAAAGGCAAGCACCCACTATAACCTAAATCATTCGCGTTGCAGGAAGACGGCAACGCAGGTAAGTGACCGGGGCGAGCCAACGCGCGTGCCGCTTGAGAAACAGATTAATCCGGCAGGCGGCCTCGCTATTGGCTGTACTCGCGTAGCCGATGGAGTATGGTGAATAAAACGTCTCTTCAGTTAAGGAATCCCAGACAATGCTAACAATATTGGGTAAACGCTCGTCAATTAACGTCCGTAAAGCGCTGTGGACCTGCGAAGAAGCGGGTCTTGAGTATCAGCAGGAGGATTACGGCAGCGGATTTCAGCCGATTGATACCGCGGAGTTCCGCGCGCTGAATCCGAACGCCCTGGTGCCGGTTCTGCTGGATGACGACTTTGTGCTGTGGGAATCGAACAGTATCTGTCGCTACCTGGCGCGTAAGGCCGGACGGGAGGATCTGCTGCCCGTTGCGCCGCAGGCGGCGGCCGAGGTTGAGCACTGGATGGACTGGCAGGCAACGGAGTTTAACAACGCCTGGCGCTACGCGTTTATGGGGCTGGTGCGTAAGGACCCGCGCTTTCAGGACCCGGCGGCGCTGAAAGAGAGCATTGCCAGCTGGACCCGCTGCGTGCAGATAGTGGACCAGCAGCTTCAGCAAACCGGCGGCTGGCTGGCCGGTGGTCGGTTTACGCTGGCGGATATCGTCCTTGGGCTGTCGGTCCACCGCTGGAAAATGACGCCCTTTGCCCATCCAGAGATGCCGGCCGTCGAACGCTGGTATATGGCGCTCAACCAGCGCCCGGCGTTTATGCGCCACGGTAATAACGGCATGGCGTGACGGCAGGATAAAAAAACGTCCAGATTTACATCGCCGCGGACGTTAAATTCAGCCTATTCGCTTTGCAATCACCGATGACTGCCGTTACGATCTGCGTCCCTTTTTTATCCACCCGGTAGCGCGTACGGCAGGAAGGTATGGTTTGAGCAGGCGGTTGAGCCCTGTGTTGTTGGCGTCTCTGCTGCTTGTCGGATGCTCCGGAACGCTTTCGCAAATGAGTGTCCCCTCTGACGAAACCAGTCAGATAGGGCAACACGGGCATCGACTCTCCGTTGATACCTTCGTTAACCACTATATGCAGAGCAAGCAGGTGAGCGGTGTGGTGGTGGCGGTGATCCGTCATAACGGCCCGGCGGAATTTCACTGCTACGGCGTGACCGATGCCAAAAATCGCTACCCGATTACCCCGGATACGCTCTTTGCCCTCGGCTCTCTGAGCAAGGGGATAACCGCAGAGGTGATAACTCTGCTGGTCAATGAGGGGCAGCTGCACTGGGACGATACGCTCGCCATGCTGCTGCCGCCGCAGACCCGGCTAAGCGCAGACGCTAAAAAAATCACGCTCCTGCAACTGGTGACGCATACTTCCGGACTGCCGCGCCAGCCAATGAACCTGCTGTCGCTGGAGCATCTGCTGGCCTACCTGAGCGATGGGGAAAACTTCTACCACGAGCTGGATAGCGACGCTGTGCTGGGCTATCTCAGCACCTTCAACGCGCCGCTGGTGCGCGAGCCTGAGTACTCCAATCTCGGCTACGCCATTCTCGGCTACATCCTCAAATATCAGACCGGAGAATCCGTTGAGGCGCTGGCATCGCGGATGATTTTCCAGCCGCTGGCTCTGCATAACACCAGCTTCGTGCCGTCAACGCTGCGCGGATACTCCCGGCGCGCCCTCGGGCATGCGGGGGATCAGCCGAAATTTAAAACCCGCGGTGCGCTGACGCCGGACTGGCAGTTCAGCAACAATATGGTGGGGGCGGCAAACCTGTACAGCGACGCCCGCGACCTCATCGCTTACGCCCGCGCCCATTTTTCACCGACCGGCCATCCGGCGCTGGATAAAACCTTCACCGACGTTGGCGGCGACTACTATCCGCGGCAGACGGAGGCGGCGAATATTGCCTGGGTGACCGATACGATCGGCGGGCAAAAGATTACCTATCAGGTGGGCTACATCGGCGGCTATTCCAGCTATATCGGCTTTGATAAAGCGAACCAGAATGCGGTGGTAGTGCTGCAAAATAGCTTTAACTGGAGTAACTACATCGGGCATGCGATTTTGCAAAATCAGGCGGCGGGAACAGATTAGCAGCTGCGTCATGAGGCGTTGAAAAAAGCCCCGTGAGTACGGGGCCTTGACGTTTAGCGCATGGTAACGAACTCTTCCGCGGCGGTTGGGTGGATCGCCACGGTGTTGTCGAAGTCCTTCTTGGTGGCGCCCATCTTCAGCGCGACCGCAAAGCCCTGCAGCATTTCATCCATGCCGAAGCCGATGCCGTGAATACCGACAATCTTCTCTTCCGGGCCCACGCAGACCAGCTTCATGCGGCACGGCTGGCGGTGCGAGGTGACGGCGGTATACATCGCGGTAAAGGACGATTTATAGACCTTCACCGCCTCGTCGCCGTACTGCTCGCGCGCCTGCGGCTCGGTTAAGCCGACGGTGCCGATCGGCGGGTGGCTGAAGACCACGGTCGGGATGTTGCTGTAGTCCAGATGCTCTTCCGGCTTGTTGTTGAACAGACGCTCGGAGAGGCGGCGGCCGGCGGCAACGGCAACTGGCGTCAGCTCGACCGCGCCGGTGTTATCGCCCACCGCGTAGATCCCCGGCACGCTGGTGTTCTGGAACTTATCCACGACGATATAGCCTTTGTCGTTGGTTTCCACCCCGGTGGCCTTGAGGTTGAAGTTATCGGTCTCCGGCTGGCGGCCGATGGCCCAAATCAGGCAATCGACGGTCTGGCTGCGGCCATCTTCGAGGGTCAGGGTCAGGCTGCCGTCGGCGTTTTTCACCACCGACTGCGGAATGGCGTGGGTATGCAGCTGCGGGCCTTCGGCGTTCATCACCTCAACCAGCGTCTCAACAATCAGCGGATCGAAGCTGCGCAGCGGCGCGTGCTTGCGCACGAACAGATGCGTCTCGGCCCCCAGACCGTTAATCACCCCCGCCAGCTCAACCGCGATATAGCCCGCGCCAACCACCGCCACGCGCTTCGGCAGCGCCGGCAGCTCGAAGAAGCCGTTGGAGTCGATGCCGTACTCTACGCCTGGAATTGACGGGTGGCTCGGACGGCCACCGGTGGCGATGAGGATATGATCGGCGGTCAGGGTTTCGCCGTTGACTTCCACCGTTTTGGCGTCGATAAAGCGGGCGAAGCCCTTAATCACATCGACCTTATTTTTACCCAGCACGTTGTCGTAGGAGGTATGAATGCGGTCGATGTAGGCGCTGCGGCTGGCAACCAGCCGGTCCCAGTCGAAGTGGTTAATGGTGGTATCGAAACCGTAGTCCGGGCCGTACAGGTGAATCGCTTCGCGGATCTGCGCCGCGTGCCACATTATTTTCTTCGGTACACAGCCGACGTTAACGCAGGTGCCGCCCAGATCTTTCGCTTCAATCAGGGCGCACTTCTGGCCGTACATCGCCGCGCGGTTGATGGAGGCAATGCCGCCGCTGCCGCCGCCGATAGCAATGTAGTCATAATGTTTGCTCATGAGTCATATCCTTAATATCTGAATGCTGCGATTGTATACCGTAAATCAATAGGTTCCGCCGATGACTGCGATTACTCCGGGACGATCCAGCTGACCGTTGCATGGCCGATGCCGGTCGGAACCAGCTTTTTGTGCAGCCACGGCAGAACGTTGTTCATCTGCTGTTCCAGCTTCCACGGCGGGTTGATCACGATCATCCCCGACGCGGTCATGCCACGCTGGTCGCTGTCCGGGCGCACGGCAAGCTCAATCTGCATGATTTTACGAATGCCGGTTGCTTCTAACTCTTTGATCATGCGCTTAATCTGCGCACGAAGGACCACCGGATACCACAGCGCATAGGTGCCGGTCGCGAAGCGCTTGTAGCCTTCGTGAATGCCGGTCACCACCGCCTGGTAATCGCTTTTAATTTCGTACGGCGGGTCAATCAGAATCAGGCCGCGACGGGAGGCGGGCGGCAGCTTTGCCTTCAGCTGCTGATAGCCATCGGATTTTTCTACGCGCGCGCGCTCGTCTTTCTGGAACTCTGAGCGCAGCAGCGGGAAGTCGCTCGGGTGCAGCTCGGTCAGCTGCAGGCTGTCCTGCTCGCGCAGCAGCTGGCGGGCAACCAGCGGGGAGCCAGGATAGTAGCGCAGCTGGCCGCTGCGGTTGAAGTGTTGAACCACGGAGATATATGGCTCCAGCTCGGCCGGCAGGTCATCCTGCTGCCAGATGCGGGCGATGCCTTCCATGTACTCACCGGTACGCTCGGCGTGCTCGCTGCTCAGATGGTAGCGACCTGCGCCGGCGTGGGTGTCCAGATAGAGAAACGGCTTCTCTTTCTCTTTCAGCGATTCAATGATCAGACTCTGAACGGTGTGTTTGAGGACGTCGGCGTGGTTGCCTGCGTGAAAGCTGTGGCGATAACTGAGCATGGATGCAGAGATTCCGGGAATTAAACAAGATAACCGATAGTTTACCGCAGATCCGCCCGGATTACCGCTGTAGCGCCGTGCTGTTTCAATTGTGGCAAAAGCGTTGCAAAACATAACGGTGTCATAAAAGCGTCAAACGGTCGCGCTAGCGTCGCGTGCAGGCAAGGTAATCGTTTGAATAAAAGGAAAAATAATGAAACTGCAAATCACACTTCTGACGTCGGCGCTGATCCTGGCGCTGCCGGCGCTGGCTAAAGACCTTCCGCTCAATCAGGCGGCGGCGATTGCCGCCAGCGTCACGCCCGCGGCGCAGAGCCCGGCGTTTGACGCGCTGGAAAGCCAGACGCTGGCGGCGCTGTGCCAGGCGCTGAAGGGGGATGCCGCAACGCTCACCCGCGGCCAGCTGGAACACGCTAAGCAGAATAAAACCCAGGCGGATAAAGCCTGGCTCAAGGCCAGCGGCTACGATTTTCAGCCTAAAGCGAACCAGCAGGCGGGGATTGAGCTGCTCTCGGCGTTCAGCAAGCTCCCTGATTCGGTGGTGAAAGATAACCTCGCCACCGTCACCGTCATTAACCGCGATGCCACCCAGGCTACCCGCCAGCAGGCGCTGGCCGATGCCGAGGGGATAAACTATCTCTACTTCCTCAGCGATGCGATGGGGCCTCGGCTGGGCAAAGCGTTCCTTGCGGCCTACGACAAAGGCGAGCTGGGCAAAGCGGCGGCGCTGATTAAGGCCAGCGAAGTCAGCACCGGGGCGGCGAAAAAGCACTTCAATAACCCGCGTCCGTTCCTGATACAGGGCAACACCATCCACCTGGTGCCCGATGACGTGGTGGTGAAGGATAACCAGCCCTATTCCGCCGATGAAGGCTCCTTCCCCAGCGGGCACACCAATACGGGCTATACCGATGCCCTGCTGATGGCCGAAATGATCCCGGAGCGCTTCGATGCGCTGGTGACCCGCGGCGCGCGCTACGGCTACTCGCGGATCGTGCTCGGCGTGCACTACCCGCTGGACGTGATGGGCTCGCGGATGGTGGCGCAGCGTAACGTCGCCCACTATCTGAACGACGCAAAATATCGCGCGCTGTTTAACGAAGCGCGCGACCAGCTGCGCGCCGCGCTGGAGAAAGAGTGCGGCACTTCGCTTGCCGAATGCGCGAAAAGCGCCGGCAAGGACGATCCGTACCGCGACCCGGCGATGAACGCCTTTTATCGCTTCACCATGACCTACGATCTGCCGCAGCAGAAGGGCGAGAAGCCGGCCCTGAAGGTACCGGAAGGGGCCGAGGTGCTGCTGGAGGCCGCCCTGCCGCATCTTTCCGCCGCGCAGCGTCGGGCACTGATGGTGAAAAGCGCGCTACCGGCCGGCTATCCGCTGTCGGGAGAGACCGCCGACCAGCAGTTCTGGCAGCGCCTCAACCTGCCTGCCGCCTGGCAGATGGCGCAGAAGGCGCATTAATCTCACCCAGCCCGGCGAAGCAGCGCGCCCGCCGGGATTTTGCTCAACGGCCGGGCTTATTGCAGCAATACCCGGCTCTGCGCATCGCACGACATTGAAATTCACCCAACTATCCCCCATTCTAGATCTCATGCTAAAGCGCCGGAACGCGCGCTTCATTTCCCCTTTTCAACAGGACTGCGCATATGACCAATCCATTACTGACGCCTTTTTCGTTGCCGCCTTTTTCTGCAATCAAGCCGGAGCATGTGGTGCCTGCGGTCACCAAAGCGCTGGACGATTGCCGGGCAGTGGTAGAGAGCGTCGTGGCGCAGGGTGCGCCCTATAGCTGGGAGACGCTGTGCCAGCCGCTGGCGGAAGTTGACGACGTGCTGGGGCGTATTTTTTCTCCCGTCAGCCATCTGAACTCGGTAAAAAATAGCCCGGAGCTGCGTGAAGCCTACGAACAAACCCTGCCGCTGCTGTCGGAATACAGCACCTGGGTGGGCCAGAACGAAGGCCTGTACCAGGCGTATCGCGACCTGCGCGACGGCGACCATTACGCCACTCTGAACACCGCCCAGAAAAAAGCGGTGGATAACGCGCTGCGTGATTTTGAACTCTCCGGTATTGGCCTGGCAAAAGAGCAGCAGAAGCGCTACGGCGAAATTGCCGCGCGTCTCTCCGAGCTGGGCAACCAGTACAGCAACAACGTGCTCGACGCCACCATGGGCTGGAGCAAGCTGATCACCGACGAAGCCGAGCTCTCCGGGATGCCGGAGAGCGCGCTGGCCGCGGCTCAGGCCCAGGCGCAGGCTAAAGAGCAGGAAGGCTTTCTGCTGACTCTCGATATCCCGAGCTACCTGCCGGTGATGACCTACTGCGACAACCAGGCGCTGCGCGAAGAGCTCTATCGCGCCTACTCCACCCGCGCTTCTGACCAGGGGCCGAACGCCGGCAAATGGGACAACAGCCCGGTGATGGCCGAGATCCTCGCCCTGCGCCACGAGCTGGCGCAGCTGTTGGGCTTTGACAGCTACGCCTCAAAATCGCTGTCGACCAAAATGGCGGAAAACCCGCAGCAGGTGCTCGACTTCCTGACTGACCTGGCGAAACGCGCTCGTCCGCAGGGGGAGAAAGAGCTGGCCCAGCTGCGCGCCTTCGCCAAAGCGGAGTTCGGCGTTGAGGAGCTGCAGCCGTGGGATATCGCTTACTACAGCGAAAAACAGAAGCAGCATCTCTACAGCATCAGCGATGAGCAGCTGCGCCCCTATTTCCCGGAAAACAGAGCCGTTAACGGCCTGTTCGAAGTGGTTAAGCGTATTTACGGCATCAGCGCTAAAGAGCGCACCGACGTTGACGTCTGGCATCCGGAAGTGCGCTTCTTCGAGCTGTATGATGAAAACGGCGAGCTGCGCGGCAGCTTCTATCTCGATCTCTACGCGCGCGAGCACAAGCGCGGCGGCGCGTGGATGGACGACTGCGTCGGCCAGATGCGCAAGCTGGACGGCTCGCTGCAAAAGCCGGTGGCCTACCTGACCTGCAACTTTAACCGTCCGGTTAGCGGCAAGCCGGCGCTGTTCACCCATGATGAAGTGATTACTCTGTTCCACGAATTCGGCCACGGTCTGCACCACATGCTGACCCGCATTGATACCGCGGGCGTGTCCGGCATCAGCGGCGTGCCGTGGGATGCGGTTGAGCTGCCGAGCCAGTTCATGGAGAACTGGTGCTGGGAGCCGGAGGCGCTGGCGTTTATCTCCGGCCACTACGAGACCGGCGAACCGCTGCCGCAGGCGCTGCTGGAAAAAATGCTCGCCGCGAAGAATTATCAGGCCGCGCTGTTTATTCTGCGCCAGCTGGAGTTCGGCCTGTTCGACTTCCGCCTGCATGCGGAGTATCAGCCGGAGCAAGGGGCGAAAATCCTCGAGACGCTGGCGGAGATCAAAAAGCAGGTCGCCGTGGTCCCTGGTCCGTCGTGGGGCCGCTTCCCGCACGCCTTCAGTCACATCTTTGCCGGCGGCTACGCGGCGGGCTACTACAGCTACCTGTGGGCCGACGTGCTGGCGGCGGATGCCTTCTCCCGCTTTGAGGAAGAGGGGATTTTCAACCGCGAAACCGGCCAGTCGTTCCTCGATAACATCCTGAGTCGCGGCGGTTCTGAAGAGCCGATGATCCTCTTTAAACGCTTCCGCGGTCGTGAGCCGCAGCTGGACGCGATGCTGGATCACTACGGGATTAAGGGCTAATTTACCCGCCATACTTCAGGCTGCCTCTGCGGCAACTGCACTCACTCACCCCGGAAACGTACGCTGCGTTCGTTGCCGGGGATTTGTTCCCTTGTTGTCCTGAGGCAACGCGAATTATTTAGGGTAAAGCGGAAGTGAAAATCTGCTTAGTAGATGAAACGGGCGCCGGAGACGGCGCCTTATCTGTTCTTGCCGCCCGTTGGGGGCTGGAGCATGACGAAGACAACCTGATGGCGCTGGCGATGACGCCGGAGCATCTGGAATTGCGTAAACGCGACGAGCCGAAGCTTGGCGGCATCTTCGTTGATTTTGTCGGCGGGGCGATGGCCCATCGGCGTAAGTTCGGCGGCGGACGCGGCGAGGCGGTGGCCAAAGCGGTGGGCGTCAAGGGCGACTATCTGCCGGACGTGGTGGACGCCACGGCGGGGCTGGGGCGCGACGCGTTTGTGCTCGCCAGCGTAGGCTGCCGCGTGCGGATGCTGGAGCGTAACCCGGTGGTGGCGGCGCTGCTTGATGATGGCCTTGCCCGCGGCTATGCCGACCCGGAAATTGGCCCGTGGCTGCAGCAGCGTCTGCAGCTTATTCACGCCTCAAGCCTGACGGCGCTGAGCGATATTACCCCGCGACCGCAGGTGGTCTATCTCGACCCGATGTTCCCGCACAAGCAGAAAAGCGCGCTGGTGAAAAAAGAGATGCGCGTCTTTCAGTCGCTGGTGGGGCCGGATTTAGACGCCGACGGCCTGCTCGAGCCGGCGCGCCTGCTGGCCACTAAACGGGTGGTGGTCAAACGGCCTGACTACGCGCCGCCGCTGGCGGATGTCGCCACGCCGAACGCGGTGGTCACCAAGGGCCATCGGTTTGATATTTACGCCGGCACGGCGGAATAACCCCTTCTCGCGAATATCCCGCAGGGTAGCGCAACGCGCCTTATCCGGGCTACGCCGCCCGTATCCCGGATAAGCATCGCGCGGCCGGGGCGCGGTTAGACAAACGGCGCCAGCGGATCGGCAATCTCAAAGGCGATGGCTCTGTCGGCCTTCGGAGGATAGATAAGCTCGCTGGTTATCGCGATCTTCACCTTTTTCGCCTCTTCCCGCGTCAGCTTCACCTGCTGGTCCCAGCCTTCGGTATAGACCGCGCCCCAGGCGCCGAGATCCAGACAGGTGACGTAGTTTTCCTGACGATAGGGCAGCGGTGCCACTTCCAGCAGGCTGGCCGCCGCGTTGTTGCCGGCAAATTTGCCCAGCAGAATCGCGTGCTGGCAGGTCATCAGCGCGTGGTTGCCCTTATCATCGGTGGCGGCGTAGGCCACGTCCCCGGTGGCGTAGATCTCATCATGACCCACCACCTGAAGATCGCCGTTGACGTGCAGGCGGCCCTGGCGATCGCGCGGGGCGTCAATCTGCGCCGTCAGGTCGTTGGCCTGTACGCCGACGGTCCAGATGACGGTCTGCGACGCAATGGTCTGCCCGTCTTTCAGCGTGACGCCGGATGCGTCAATGCTTTCAACCTCCGCGTTCACCAGCCACTCAACGCCGAGCTCCGCGGAGGCCTGAACGATAACCTCGCGCAGCGCGTCGCTGTAGCGCGAGCCCGGCTGCGGGCCGCGTTCAACTACGACTACTCTGGTCTTAGAATTTGAGCCCAGGATAGCCCGCAGCTTGCCCGGAAGCTCCATCGCCATCTCGATGCCGGTAAAGCCTCCGCCGCAGACGACGACCGTATTGCGCGCCACGCTATCCGCGGCGTGGGCCAGGGATTTCAGATGCTTTTCCAGAACGCTTGCGCTTTCCAGCTGGTCGAGGTCGAAGGCGTGAGCCTCGGCGCCGGCGACCAGGGTACGGTTAACGCGGCTGCCGCTGGCGAGAATCAGCCGGTCGTAGCCCGCGCGCTGCGTGTTACCGGAGGCATCGACCCACGCCACTTCTTTGGTGGCGGGAACGATGCGCTCAACGCTCCCGCGCAGGAAGCTGACACCGGTGGCGTCAAATAATGGCTGTAGCGGGGCGACCAGCGTCGGCACATCGTCCTCATAGAAACGTGGACGCACCCGCAGCTCTGGCTGCGGGGCAATTACCGTGATTTCCACGGTCTCGTCGCGGTGTTTATCCGCCAGGCGTGCGGCGCTGAGCGCCGCCCACATTCCGGAAAAGCCCGCGCCGACGATCAGGATTTTTTTAGCCATTATGCTTTCACTCACTGTTTGCTACGATGTATTACTCGGATTTTATTTGTCGTAGTTATAAAGTGCAATGTGATTTGTGCTGTTGTCAGGGTGCAAAGCGGGGTTTTGATGGTATCAGCATGATAAATATTGAAATAATTATTTATCCTGCCGCTTGGTATGGCATCTATCTGGTATGGATGAGATGAAAAAGCTACAATAACTCAGATTTGTTTTGGCTGAGATAAGAGAATGGCGTTCTACAGTTCTGGCGTTGAGTACGGCATCCATAGTCTGATGTGCATGGTGGACAGCAAAGGCGACGCGCGCGACATGAGCGTGCGGGAAATCGCCGAGCTGCAAAGCGTGCCCTACGACTATCTGGCCAAAATATTTACCCGCCTCTCCCGGGCAGGGCTGGTGCGCAGCATGGAAGGCAAGGGCGGCGGCTTCCAGCTGGCGAAGCCCGCTGAACACATCACGGTGCTGGATGTGGTCAATGCCATTGATGGCGATAAGCGTATTTTCGAGTGTCGTGAAATTCGCCAGCGGCTGGCGGTATTTGACGAGCAGCCGCCGGAGTGGGCCTGTGAAGGCATTTGTGGCGTGCGCTCGGTAATGGACATGGCCCAGCAGCGCATGGAAGAGGCGCTCGGGCAGCATACGATTTTGGATCTCGCCCGTAAGATGTACCGCAAAGCGCCGGATGAGTTTGTGATTGAAGTGCAGGAGTGGATTGACGCTCGTAAGGGTTAACCTCGGCCAGCTGCCGCTGGCCGAGGCCTGAGCCGACGCTATTTACCGTCGGCAGGGGTATTAATCATACGGTTGAGCCACGGCACCAGAATTGCCATCACGATCGCCACCGCCAGGGTCACCAGGCCAATCTTGCCGAACACGTCGGTGTAGATCGGCAGGGTCTGCAGCGGGTCGGTGATATTTTCCGGTACCGCGGTGAAGGTCGCCACGTATCCCCCCATCAGGAAGGCTGCCGCCTGCGTCAGGAACCACATCCCGAGGATAAAGCCCATCAGCTGCTGGGGAACCAGCGCGGCGACCATCGCCAGGCCGAGCGCGCTAATCAGCAGCTCGCCGAGGCTCTGGAACAGATAGACCAGCACGATAAACCACGGCGAGGTGAGTCCCTGGGCGTCGGCAAACCAGATGCCGGCGGCGGCGGCGGTCAGGAAGCCCAGCGAACATAAAAACATCCCGAGGGTAAACTTCATCGGCATGGTCAGGTCCCGACCTTTGTTGCCGAGGCGGGTGTAGATTGCCGCCAGTACCGGGCTGGCGACCACTACCCAGAACGGATTCAGCGCCTGGAAGCTGACCGGATTAATGGTGATGCCAAGGATCTGGTGGTGCACGTTGTTGATGGCAAAAAAGTTGAGCGAGGTGGGCATTTGCGCATACAGGATGTAGAACAGCACCGCTTCCAGCATCAGGATAAAGGCGACAAACATTTTGTTGCGGCCGGTTTTATCGAGCTTAAAGGCCTCGCGAAAGAAGAAAATAATCACCACGATAGAGAGGACGATCAGTACCAGGTTGGCGATTTTCACGTTATGCATGAGCCAGGCGCAGAGGAAAATCATCGCTACCGTGCCGACCAGCACGTACAGCAGGTTGCGCAGCACCAGCGGCCGATGGTCAGGCTCCGATCCGATATCTTTGACCATCCCACGGCAGGCGAAGTAGACCAGCAGAGCGATAATCAGCCCCGCTCCGCACAAGTTGTAGGTGACGGCATAGCCGAACTTCTCGGCAATCACTGGCGCCAGCGATAGCGACAGCAGGGAGCCGATGTTAATCGACATGTAAAACAGGGTGAACGCCCCGTCGAGGCGGGCGTCCTCCTGGGGATAGCACTTTGACAGCAGGCTGGCGGGGTTGGCCTTAAACAGTCCGTTCCCGACGGCGATAGTGCCCAGAGCGATAAAAATGAGATCGGGTTTCAGGAGCGATAGCCCGGTCATGAAATAACCGAGCGCCAGCACAATTGCCCCCAGCACCAGCGTTCGTTTGGTGCCCAGCAGGTGGTCGCCGACGTAGCCGCCGATGGAGATCAGGCCGTAGACCAGCGCCGCAAATGCGCCGAAGGTAATAAACGCCTGTTCCTGAGAGAAGCCGAGCTGTTTAACAAAGAAAACCGCCAGGATGCCCTGGACGCCGTAATAGCCAAATCGCTCCCATAACTCTACAAAAAAGATCATGAAGAACGGCCGCGGTTGCTGCAGCAGGCCCGTAGGTGCAGTTGTTTTCATATTCCTTCGCCTTTTAGTGCTATCCCAAAAAAGTATGAACGCGTATGCCAGATCGTGCTGAAAAAGTATGATGGCGCGCTATACTGCGGCCATTGGCTTAATGATTAGCTTATTATATGGATATTTTTTCTTATAATTGGTTGATCACACTAACTGGTATTAAATATGCGGATTGATATCCTGTTTGTGTCTCTCGACGGGCGATAACGGTTCGTTCGGGATAGTCAGGATAGTCGGGATAATAGCGGGCGGGAGATGGCGGCGCGGACGGGTAAAGAAACGCCCGCATAAGCGGGCGCAGACAGGCTGATACTGGGAAAGGCGAAAGCGTTATTCGTCTTCTTCGTCGCGCAGCGGGACAATCAGCATATCGACATGTACGGTGTTGATCAGCTGGCGTGCGGAGGACATCAGCTTGCTCCAGAAGTCCTGATGGTGGCCGCAGACGACCAGGTCCATATCGTATTTTTTAATGGCATCAACCAGCACCTGGCCGAGATCGCCGCTGCCGCTCAGGGTTTCCGTAATCGGATAGCCCGCGTTGCCGGAGAGTTCGCTCAGCGCGTGGTGAGTCTCTTCAGAAATGCGTTTCTGCATGTCGCCCAGATTGACGTCGATAAGACCGGTGTAGAGGTCGGAGTAATTCACATCGACGTGGATCAGGGAAACCTT
This sequence comes from Klebsiella sp. 18074, assembly GCF_902705905.1. Taxonomy (NCBI): domain Bacteria; kingdom Pseudomonadati; phylum Pseudomonadota; class Gammaproteobacteria; order Enterobacterales; family Enterobacteriaceae; genus Klebsiella; species Klebsiella sp. 18074. The sequence goes on from NZ_CACSIS010000001.1 coordinate 234,666, forward strand.
GGCATTGTAGGGACGTGCCATAGAAACTGCTTTCTCTACCAGCACTTTGCTTTCCGGGGAGAGGTCTACTGCAATAAGAATATGTTTGTAAGCCATAGTGTTACTCCTTCCATAAGTTGTCGATGACCGTTGGACCAGACAGCTAGCGCTGCCGCTTCGCCCGCGTCCTGCGTGCTAATTCGCGGGGGTTCAGTCCGTTAAGGACTTAATTGTAGAAGATATTTCTACCTTATAGCGCCCCTCGCGCGCCGTCAATGCGCCTGGTTCACCAAATAGTTAAACAAATATATCCGTCTTATGTATTGATAACGATTAACCTTGTGGTAAAAAAATTAACTGATCTCCTACACTATTTAATGAGCCGATCGAATAAATAAACGTGATTGGTATCGCACTCTTCTATTGTATGGGTCGGGTATTGGGGAGCGCTAGCCCCGGAGACGTCTCCGAGGGCGGGTCGCCGGGGAGGAAGTATGATCAGCACGATTGCGCTGTTTTGGGCCCTGTGTATCGTTTGTGTGGTGAATATGGCACGCTACTTCTCATCATTGCGTGCGTTATTGGTAGTGCTACGTGGTTGCGATCCCTTGCTGTATCAATATGTTGATGGCGGAGGTTTTTTTACCTCTCACGGCCAGCCGGGTAAACAGATGAGGCTGGTCTGGTATATCTACGCCCAGCGCTACCGCGATCATCATGACGACGAGTTTATTCGCCGCTGTGAACGGGTGCGGCGGCAGTTTATTTTGACCAGTGCGCTATGTGGCCTCGTGGTGGTGAGTATGGTTGCGCTGCTTATCTGGCACTAGCGCAAAAAAAAACGGGTCAGTTTCCTGACCCGCTTTTTTGTCGCTTTCAGCTTCTTAGATAAGCTTCAGCGCTATCCAGTACAGCCCGCCTGACAGCAGAATCGCCGCCGGGAGGGTGAGAACCCACGCCATCAGAATACTGGTGACGGTTTTTCTCTGCAGTCCGCCGCCGTCAACGAGCATCGTCCCTGCAACCGAGGAGGAGAGCACGTGGGTGGTGGAAACCGGCATCCCGGTGTAGCTCGCCAGACCAATCGATACGGCTGCGGTCATCTGGGCCGACATACCCTGCGCGTAGGTCATGCCTTTCTTACCGATCTTCTCGCCGATAGTGGTCGCCACGCGGCGCCAGCCGATCATGGTGCCGATACCTAACGCCAGAGCAACCGCCATAATGATCCAGATTGGCGCGTACTCGATGGTGCTCAGCATATCGGTTTTAAGCTTCTTCAGCAGACGCTTATCATCGCCATTCACTTCCGGCAGCTTCGCGACTTTGTCGGTGGTGTCGGAAATACACAGCATAATGCGGCGCATCTGGCTGCGCTGATCGAGAGTAAGCGCGTCGTAGCTTTCGATTCCGGTGAGCATCGTTTTCACGCGGCTAAGCGCGTTGACGGTATTCGCCGGATGGCAGTGGAACTCGCCCGCGGCGACCGCGCCGGCTTCCGGTGACGGAATCAGCTGGTCAACGCCGGTCGCTTTCTTCAGCAGCTCAGGACGCTGTTCGAAGAAGGTTTCCACGTTGTTGACCGCATCGCGGGTACGGGTGATTTCGTAGCCGGAGGCGTTCATGTTAACCACGAAACCTGCCGGCGCTACGCCGATAAGCACCAGCATTACCAGGCCAATGCCCTTCTGACCGTCGTTCGCGCCGTGCGAGAATGACACGCCTATTGCTGACAGAATCAGCGCAATGCGTGTCCAGAACGGCGGTTTCTTCTTCCCGTCTTTCTTTTCACGTTCAGCAGGCGTCAGGTGGATACGGGCGCGTTTCTTGGTATTGCTCCAGTAGCGGCGCAGAATGAAAATCAGGCCGCCAGCCACCACCAGGCCCACGATAGGCGAGACGATCAGCGAGGCGAAAATACCGATGACTTTCGGGATATTCAGCGCGTCAACCACCGAGGTGCCGGTCATCAATGCATTGGTTAAACCAATCCCGATGATGGCGCCGATCAGCGTGTGCGAACTGGAGGCCGGAAGACCAAAGTACCAGGTTCCGAGGTTCCAGATAATGGCCGCCAGCAGCATGGAGAACACCATAGCGAGGCCATGTGCAGAACCCATGTTAAGCAGCAGGTCGGTCGGCAACATATGCACAATGGCATAAGCTACGCTAAGACCACCTAACAGAACGCCGAAAAAGTTGAAGAGAGCCGCCATCGCCACAGCAAGCTGCGACCGCATTGCGCGTGTGTAGATCACAGTTGCAACAGCGTTTGCGGTATCATGAAAACCGTTAATCGCTTCGTAAAACAGCACGAAAGCTAAAGCAAGCAATAGTAATAGCCCAGTATGTAAATCCAGACCGGCAAATAAATGTAGCATAGGACGTTACGCCATTTTGAGGACATGAACGCGGCGCATTATCAGTGACTTTAGCGGCGCGGGCAAAGTGAAATATAGACTTTTTTTGATTTCCCTGCTCTTCAGGTACAGCGCGCTTGGGAGTAATCCTATATATTTCAATGATGTAAATAAATACTTAATTTTTCGCGCTGGTGCGACCAGCGTGAAATATTTACAATTCCCGACAATCGGGACATGAGGAAAGCAGTGTGGAAAGGTTTGATGCCATTGTAATCGGCGCCGGAGCGGCGGGAATGTTTTGTGCAGCACAGGCGGGCCAGGCGGGGCTGCGCGTGCTGCTGCTGGATAATGGTAAAAAGCCGGGCCGTAAAATCCTGATGTCCGGCGGCGGGCGCTGCAATTTTACCAATATGTATATCGAGCCGGCGGCCTATCTCAGCCAGAACCCGCATTTTTGCAAGTCGGCGCTGGCGCGCTACACCCAGTGGGATTTTATCGAGCTGGTGGGTAAACACGGCATCGCCTGGCATGAGAAGACGCTCGGCCAGCTGTTCTGCGACGACTCTGCCGAACAGGTGGTCAACCTGCTGCTGGCCGAATGTGAAAAGGGCGGCGTGCAGCTCCGCCTGCGCACGGAGATCCTGAGCGTCGAGCGCGACGACGCGGGCTTCACCCTGCAGCTTAACGGCGAAACGGTGGCGGCGAACAGGCTGGTGGTTGCCTCCGGCGGCCTGTCGATGCCGGGCCTTGGTGCGTCGCCGTTCGGCTATAAGCTGGCCGAACAGTTTGGCCTGACGGTGCTGCCGACCCGCGCCGGGCTGGTGCCTTTTACCCTGCATAAACCGCTGCTCGAGCAGCTGCAGGTGCTCTCCGGCGTGTCGGTGCCGTCGACCATTACCGCCGAGGACGGCACGGTTTTCCGCGAGAATCTGCTGTTTACCCATCGCGGGCTCTCCGGCCCGGCGGTGCTGCAAATTTCCAGCTACTGGCAGGCGGGAGAATTCGTCAGCATCAACCTGCTGCCGGACTGCCGCCTCGACGACTTCCTCAACCAGCAGCGGGCAGAGCATCCGAATCAAAGCCTGAAAAATACCCTCGCCATGCAGCTGCCGAAGCGTCTGGTCGAGTGCCTGCAGCAGCTGGGGCAGATCCCGGACGTCACGCTGAAGCAGCTCAACCTCCGCGAGCAGGAGGCGCTGGTGGAGACGCTGACCGCCTGGCGCGTGCAGCCCAACGGCACCGAGGGCTATCGGACGGCGGAGGTGACCCTCGGCGGCGTGGATACCAACGAACTCTCCTCCCGCACGATGGAAGCACGGAAAGTGCCCGGGCTCTATTTTATCGGCGAAGTGATGGACGTCACCGGCTGGCTCGGCGGCTATAACTTCCAGTGGGCGTGGGCCTCCGCCTGGGCCTGCGCGCAGGCTTTAGCGGAACAGAAATAACCGCCTGCTCTGTATCAGCGGAGCAGGCTTCGACTTATCCGCTGATATTATGCTGCTTTAATTTGCGCCACAGGGTGGTGGGGCTAATGCCCAGCATAACCGATGCTCTGGTTCTGTCTCCGTCGGTTTTTTCTATTACGCTGGTAATCAGTTGTTTCTCTTGTTTCTTTAATAGATCGGTTTCATCGGATGAGACGCCCACAGCCGGGGAGTGAGCGAGCTGCTGGTGGTCATCCGGTGTAATTTGACTGACCTGTAGTAAAATCTCCTTGTTCACCCTGTCTATATCGAGCAGCACAATGAGTCGGTAGATCACCGCCTGGAGTTCGCGAATATTGCCGGGCCAGCGATAGCTATGTAAAAAATCCACCGCGTCGGGGGTAAAGGTGATTTGCTTACCCTGCTGATGAAGCAAGTGCTGAATTAACAGCATAATATCGCCCGGTCGTTGGCGTAAGGCCGGTAGAGTCAACTCAAGGATATTGATTCTATAGTACAGATCCTGCCGGAATTCACCGTTGGTGACGAGCTGGCGCAGATCCTTATTGCTGGCGGTGATTAGGCGAAAATCGGCGGTAATAAGCGTATCGCCGCCGAGACGAGAGAACTGCTTTTCCTGCAACACGCGCAGCAGCTTAACCTGTACCGATAGCGGCGCTTCGCTGATTTCATCGATAAACATCGTACCGTTCATCGCCATTTCAAACACCCCAGGTTTGCCGCCCTTCCGCGCGCTGGTAAATGCGCCGTCGGCATAGCCAAAGAGTTCACTTTCCAGAAGGCTCTCGGGGATGGCCGCGCAGTTAATCGCGATAAAAGGACTATGGCTTCTGGCGCTATAGTGGTGAATACTTTGGGCGAAAAGTTCTTTGCCCGTGCCGGTATCACCTAAAATATGAATAGGCAGTTCGTGGCGGGCGCACAGTTTGGCTTTTTTTATAACATCGAGGATGGCCGGTGACTGGCCAATAATATCCTCGAAAGACCAGGTTGTGGAAAAACCGCGAAGCTTACTTTTTTTGTTGACGCTGTTTTGCCAAAGCGTGTTCTCCTGGCTTAACCCCGTAATAACGGCATAAGATATTTTTCGGTTAGAAAAGTGGCGCACGGAAATATGAATCGTTACGCCGTTGATGTCTATAGCCTGCTCTTTGATGTCTAATTCATTAATAATACTGGCGTAGATCTCTTTAAAAGCTTCTTTTTTTAATATTTTATCTCCAGCTTGACATTGGAATAGTGCCACGCCGGTAGCGTTGATATTGATAATTTCACCAAGCTGATCGATGCACATAATACCTTCACGCGCCTGATTCAATGCTGAGTGACTCATGATTAGTTTGCTGTTTTCTCGATTAATGTATTTCAATAAACTGTGAGCTTCATTGATCGCCTGCTCAATGGAAATGTTATCGGTATCACCCATAATAGCATTGAGGTGATATTTTTGAGCCATTTCAGCAACGGTCAGTCCGCCGATTACGGTATGGTAATTATTCTCCGAAAGATTTTTTATAACATTTTCAATATCGTGATGATTATAAACCTGACAAATTTTAAAATCTTCGTTGGTCATGTTCTGGTAATGGCGTAAGGCGCTGCAAAACTGAGGGAAACCAACGGCGGCGATTTTTTGCGATTTGCTATTCGCTTCTTGTAATATGCGATAAACGCCATGAAAATCATGGGCTATTTCAATGACGGGGATAGTAATATTGCTACGCAGGAGTGCAGCGGTACCGCCCCGGCTAATAATTATCTTAGTGCCGGATTGAATCATCTCATGGGCTTTATCGAGAACTTCTGAATAACGAAATTCATACACGGGGATGTCGAGCTTCCTTTCAATAAGGACATTCATAATTCGTTGGGTTATTGTCCTGGAAACTGAAAAGATAACAATTTCATTATTATTCATGCATTATTCTCGCAGACAGCAGGGTAGGCAAGCCTTAGTATATGATGAGCGCGAGGAGAATCAATGAGGGAAGTCATATTATACGTGATTCAGAATAAAAGCCTTACACCGATGTAGATGTAAGGCTTAATAATTAGCGATTAGAAGCGCAGGCGGCGGTAGACAATTTGACCATTACACAGGGTAGCGCAGTTATCAATGTAACGGTCGCCTTCAATTTTAACACCCTGAGTATCTTCAAAAACAATCTTCTCTTTTTGCAGTTTAACAATCGAAATATCAGCAAAAGCGCCGGGCGCCAGGGTACCAATTTGTCCCTGCATCTTCATCAGGCGGGCCGGCGTAGCGGTTACCGCGCGAACAATATCGAAGAAGGACATTCCCATGTTAAGATATTTCGACATGACGTGGAGCAGACTGTAGACCTTATCCGTCCGTAAGCTATTTCTCAAGGTGAGATCGGTACTAATGATATCCGGATAGAATCCCTGCGCCATGGCGGTTCTGGCAACGTGAAAATCAAAGTGGGCCACTCCGTTTGAACAGTCGAAGATAACGCCCCGGGACTGCGCCTCTTTTATCGCCGCATAGACCTCGCCCTGTTCATTGAGAATCGAGTGGCCGGTGCCGTGGAAACAGTGCGCGTAAATATCATCGGCATTAAAATAGCGGATCAGTTCATCGGCGCAGAGAAGAGAGTCCGTGACGTGAACGCAAATAGTGGTGTCCAGTTTACGCGCCAGGGAGACGGTAGAGAGAAGGGGGTCGCTGGCGTACTGTTTCCCTTTAGCGATATCCTGGCTGTAGCGTAGTTTCAGGCCGAGAATATTGTCTCTGTTGCCATTCAGCGTTTGCTCTATCTTCTCCTCGTTGTAATTTGCCGGGTTGGTATTTTCCAGATAACCGGTCGGCCCGCCTCCGAGGGTAGAAAGTCCGACGTTGACCACGTTCAGATAGCTTTTGATTTTCACCATGGCAGGATGAATCACGCTATTGCGAAAAAGCTGATAATTTACCCAGCCGCTGCTGCCGGCATCGACCATACTGGTGACCCCATTAGGCAAGCATACGATATCAGGGTTAACGCTGATGGCGGTCCCGCCATGAAAAACATGGCCATGGAAGTCGATTAAGCCAGGCAGCACGACACAACCTGCGGCATCAATAACCGTTTCGGCCTGCAAATCATCAACGGCATTTAAGTCAACGATACGATCGCCGATGATGCCAATATTACGATTAATATAATCGCGGCTATCAAGATCGGCGACCAGACCGTTTTTAATCAGAATATCCAGTTTCATTTTATGCTCCTGTTAAATGCCGATAAACTTCCAGTAGGGAATACCGATCAGGAAGAAGATTAATACGTTGACCACCACCATGATGGTGCCCAGCATCCAGAATGTTTTTTGCGGGACGTAGCCGCTGGAGAACGTAAATACGCCAGCGCCGTTGCCATAGTGCGTCAGCAATGCGCCATAGCCTGCGGAGAAGGCCAGAGAAAGCGCCACGTACATAGGATGCGCCTGAGTCGTCATTCCCAGGGTAAAAAGTACCGGGTAGAATGAGACGACGAACGCGCTATTAGAGACAAAGAAATAGCGGACAGCAAGGCTGATAAAGACCAGGACGGCAATCGCGCTGATTTCATTCAGGTGCGACAGGTCGAGATAGTTTTTGATGACGTCGACCAGGAAGACATAGAACCCGCCTTTTGATAGAGCAACCGCGCACCCATAAAACGCGCCGTACCAGACGAAGGTCTGCCAGGCCGATTTTTCGCTCACCACGTCGTTCCAGCTCAGGACGCCGAAAAGCAGCAGGCAGGCGAGGAAAGCCAGGCCGACGGGAATAAAGGCGATGCCGGTAATGGAGCCCGTCATCCAGCCGAGTACGCCCAGAATAAAGAATACGATCAACAGCTTCTCTTCGCGCTTTACCGGACCCAGTTCACGCAGGCCTTTTTCAGCAATTTCGTTGACGTTATCAATAACTTTGAGTTCCGGGGCGTAGATTTTATACAGTATCCACGGCGCGAGCAGCAGCACCAGTCCGGAGGGCACAATGGCGGCTTTAAACCAGGTCATCCATTCGAGATTCACTTTCATGATCTCGTTGGCCAGCGAGACGGTAATTGAGTTGGTCGCCATTCCCGTCAGAAACAGGCTGGAGGTTCCCATTGAGACGACGTACATCAGGATGGTCAGATAGGCGCCGATTTTCCGGCTACCGTCGTCGGGCTTCGAGCCCAGCGCTTCGGCGATGTTCCTGAAGATGGGATAGGTGATGCCTCCCGAACGGGACATATTTGAACCCGTTGCCGGGGCCAGTACGGTATCCGTCACCATCATCAGATAACCCAGGGTGAGGGTATTTTTACCGTAGCGTTTTAACAGCAGATAGGCGATACGTTTACCCAGACCGGTAATGACAAACGCTTTGCAAATAATAAAGGCGCTGATGATAAACCAGACCATAGGGCTACCAAAACCTGCAAACAGAGGAGCAGGGTCGAGAACCAGAGAGGCAAACCCGAGAATAATCAGCATAATGACCGCATCGGTAAACGGACGTAAAACCAGTCCGCACAGCATCGCCAGATAGATGCCAACTATATGCCAGGTCGGTGCGGCGACGCCTTCCGGGTGCGGTATTATCCAAAATAAAACGGGAAAAAAGATAATGGGCAAGAGTTTTAAATAAAGCATTTTTATTACCTTTGCTTTAAAGCCACGGCCCGTCAGGGCGCCGCAGCCTGATATTATTTAATCAAATTAACGATACATGTCGTCGATAAACTCAACGCCTGTCTCATCCAGTGATTTTTTGACCCAAAGGCGATTCGCGGTGCCGTTTTTCGCGGCCTCTACTTTGCTTGCATCGAATTTTGCATAATCTTTGGCTTTATTCAGTACGGCTTCTGCGTCGCCGAGGGGGATAACAATTACGCCATCCGCATCGCCGACGATCAGATCGCCCGGACAAACCGCGACGCCGCCAACGGCGATCGGCGTGTTCACCTCGCCCGGACCTTGTTTAAACGGGCCTGCGGGGTTGGAGCCGGTGGCGAACAGTGGAAAATCGAGAACCGACAGCGCATCAATGTCACGGATTGGCCCGTCCAGCACGATACCGGCGACTTTCTTCATGCAGTGGGCATAGGCCACCATGATCTCGCCCATCAGCGCTCGCGAACGGTCGCCTTCGTTGGAGACCACAATCACATCGTTCTCACCCGCCATATCCAGCGCGGCGTGCAGCATCAGGTTATCGCCCGCACGAACTTTTACGGTGATGGCGAAGCCTGCCATAATCGATTTTTTCGGCGAAGAAATACGTTTAATCCCGTTACCCAGTACGGCAATACGATTCATGGTGTCAGCAATATTCGCTGCCGGGAGCTGTTCAAATTCTTTCAGAAGATCGACGCTGCAGGCCGGACGTTTTAAAAAAATACGATTACCAATAGTCATGTTTTTCTCCTTAAAAACCCGGCACCGGCCAGGATGGTTTCTTACCGGATAAGACTTCATCAATGCCAATAGCGGAATGGAGCGAGGCTCTGTCGGTCGCTTCGATAGTGGCGGCGCCAATGTGCGGGGCAATCACGATATTGCTTAGCGAGAAAATCGGATCGTTGGCATCAAACGGCTCTTTCTTTAAGACGTCCACGCCCGCTCCGGCGATAGCGTGGGTGCTCAAGGCGTGATACAGCGCTTTTTCATCAACCAGCTTTCCGCGTGCGGTATTAATGAAGTAGGCGGTGGGCTTCATCATGGAAAACTGTTTCTCACCGACAAAATCGGTGGTCTCCGCGGTCGTCGGGCAGTGCAGAGAAACGAAGTCGCTCTCTTTGAAAATACGGTCAAAATCGTCGGTGAGCTCTACGCCTTCGGGGATCTGCTGCTGGGTTTTATACGGATCGTAGGCGATAACTTTCATATTAAAGCCATGCAGCGCTTTGATTGCCACGCGTGAACCGATATTTCCCACGCCAATCAGGCCTAGCGTTTTACCATCCAGCTCCACTTTTGGCGTGCGCAGTTTTGCCCAGTAATAATCTTCAAGCATCTTTTCCTGTACCAGCTTGAAATTACGCGAACAGTGCAGCATATAAAATATGGCCAGTTCGGCAACGGACATGCTGTTAGCAATTGGCGCATTTAATACTACTACGCCGTGACGTTTAGCTGACTCCAGATCGACCGTATCGTAGCCGGCACCGTGTCGTGCAACGACTTTCAGCTTTTTAGCCGCCTCAAATACGCGATCGGACATTTTTGAAAGGCGTACGATAATACCGTCGCAGTCCCCGATGTCGCGAATGATATCTTCTTCCTCCATCCCTGACCCGTTAATCAGTTGATAACCGCGGCTTTCCAGATATTCTCTCCCTTCAGCCATGATTTCCTGTGGGAGTAAAATTTTGTACGTCATTTAACTATCTCCAGTGTTGATTACGTGGAGGTAATTGCATGGCGTGTGCCATAAATTAATTCAGCAAGTGTTTTTTATTTAATTATTTGATAAATATAACTATTTTGTTTTTTGGTTCACTGGCTTTTAGTGATGTCGTTCACATCCGCGGACGCCGCCGCGAGACTGGGTGTTTAATAATGAAATGGCTGAAATGCATAATTAAATGCGCGGGCGGTCAGCTTCACACTTTATTGTATTTGTATGGGCGGAGGGGCCGTTTGTACCGATTGACATGGCGCACTGGACAACTTAAAACATAAGCCAAAGGTTTAATCAGGAGAAATTTCGGCAATGAATAGATCACAGGTGGAGATATTCATGCTTATGGTTCGGGAGGGGAGTATTCACTTTGCATCGCAGCGGCTGAGTATTGCCCCTTCGCTAATAACAACCAGCGTATGTGCGCTTGAAAATGAACTGGGCTTTAACCTGATTACGCGTGGCAGGAATATAAGAAAAGTTATTTTAACAGAGAAAGGGCACGCTTTTTATCGACTTGCTCCGGAATTACTGAGACTGCTTAATGCGATTGCTGATATTCGCGCGGGAATAAAACAGCCCGGCAAGACGTGCCCGCCGGGCGCAATAATCAATTCAGGCCAAGAAAGTACTGGGCGATTTTGAAGTAGATGATCAGCCCGGTACCGTCAATCAGCGTGGCGATAAACGGTGCGGAGACCACCGCCGGGTCGATACCGACGCGCTTGAGCACCATCGGGATCACCGACGACACCAGCGCGCTCCACAGGGTAATACACACCAGCGTCAGGCTGACGATCAGGGTGATTTCCATCCCGATGCCCATCATCCAGGCGCGCAGGCATCCCGCCAGCCCGAGCGTGAGGGCGATCAGCAGCGACGTCGAGAGCTCTTTGCGGATGACCCGCCCCATATCGCGCAGCCGCACTTCGCCTAGCGCCATGGAGCGCACCAGCGTGGAGGTGATCTGCGTGCCGCTGTTGCCGCCGGTACCAATCAGCAGTGGTATGAAAAAGGCCAGCGCGATAGCCGATTCCAGCGCCTCTTCAAAATGCTGTAACACGCTGCTGGTGTAGGCTTCGGCGACAAAGAGCAGCAGCAGCCATACCGAACGTTTTTTCCACAGCGCCCACGGGCTGGTTTCCAGATAGGGCTTTTCCAGTGGCAGCGTCGCCCCCTGGCGCTGAGCATCCTCGGTCACGTCATCTTCCAGCAGATGAGCGATCTCTTTTTCCATCAGGCAGCCCACCAGTTCGCCCTTTTCGACCACCGGCACCAGATCGAGCCCGCGCTCGCCGAGTTCGGCGACCACCTGCGGGCGCGGATCGTCGGGCCTGACGCGAAACAGACAGCTATCCATTAAATAACGAATGGATTGCGCGGTATCGCTCTCCTGCAGCAGCTTTTTAATCGATAAACTGCCGCGCAGCTTTTTTCCGGCGACGACAAAAACCTGGCCGGGGATCTCATCGCTGGCCAACTGAGAAACGAACAGTTCTCGCGCCTCATGAACGCTGAGATGTTCCGGCAGGGTAATGAAATCGGTACGCATGTACTGGGCGATGGCATCGCCGTCGAAGGCGGCGTTAGCCGGATGGGTGGCGCAGTGTTGGATGGATGACATGGTGTAATTCCCTATAAAAAATCACTCATAGGGGCGAACAAGACAGGATGACCACAGGCAGATTGCGGGCAGATCCCTACGTCCTGGTTTTAGCACTGTACAACGTATCTGTTCGGCGTAAGTGCCGTCAGAAGTTACCTTGGCAACACCTTGATTCGATGGATGCCTGTATTTCCCTGAGTGGTCTCTCTCGATACCAGCAGGGCGGTAACTTATATTTGTGCAGGAGCCTCGCCATAACGAGATCGTTAAATGAGGCGCCATTATTCACCAAAAAAGATAGTTAACCAGGCTTATAATTCAACAGGTTTATCAACTGTTGATAAACGGCGGCGGTTTTGTTTACCGATCCGCCGTTGCATTCCCGCCGGAGCGCGAGACTAGGGGTGGGCATGCTCCTCTTCCGCGGTCAGGCAGTGCAAATGCCCGTGGCGCACGCCGCGCTGGGCAATCACCTCATCGGCGAAGTGCTGCACTTCGCCCATTTCCCCTTTCAGTACCGCAATCTCCAGGCAGTCATCGTGGCTGATGTGCACATGCAGCGTGGCGACGGAGAGATCGTGGTGATGGTGCTGGGTGGCAATCAGTCGGCTCGCCAGCTCGCGCTTCTCGTGCTCGTACACGTAGGAGAGCACCGCGTAGCCGCGCTGTTCGCTCTTTTGCGCGTGTTCATGCATCAGGGTATTGCGCAAAATATCGCGCACCGCTTCCGAGCGGTTGTTATAGCCCCGCTGCTCGCTGAGTGCATCAAGGGTGGCGAGAAGCTCATCATCAAGGGTCAGGGTTACGCGCTGCATGGCTGTTTCTCTTTGGTCAGGGAGGCTGGAAAAGCGGGAAGTACCGCGCGCTGTAGCGCCCGACCCGCGGTGGACTGAAGACGCAGCGGTGAGCTTATCTCCGTCGTTTCAACAATTTGCCCGCTCTCCATCACCATCACCCGCTGGCAAAAACGTTCGACCAGCCGCAGGTCGTGGGTGATAAACAGGCAGGCGGTAGAAAACTGAGCCTGCAGACGCTTGAGGAGGGCAACGATCTCCGCCTGCAGCACAAGATCCAGATTCGACACCGCCTCATCAAGGATCAGCAACTGCGGCCGCACCACCAGCGCCCGGGCCAGGCATACGCGCTGGAGCTGGCCGCCGCTGAGCTGCAGTGGGCGCTTGTGGAGCAGGTCAGCGCAAAGATCGACCGCCTGCAGCATCGCCTTCACCTGCGCCGTGCGCTCATCGCGGGAGTAGAGGAACAGGTGGCGCAGCGGTTCGCTGATAATCTCCAGCACCGTTTTACGCGGATTCACCGCGCTCAGCGGGTCCTGAAAAACCAGCTGGATATCGCGGCGAAAGGTGCGCAGAGCCTCGTCCTTCAGGGCCGTGAGCGGAGTATCGCGCCAGGCGATGACGCCGCAATCCGGCGATTCCAGCCCCACCAGCATCCGCGCAAGGGTGCTTTTGCCACAGCCGCTGCGCCCGAGCAGGGCCACCGTCTCCCCTGGCGCAATGCTGAGGTTGATCTGCTGCAGCACCGCCGGGTGATGCGGGTAATCGTGGCTGACGCCAGCGACGTTAAGTAAATTCACGCTCTGCTCTCCATTCCATACAGCGCCAGGTGCGCCGCCAGCAGCCGTCGGCTGACCGGATGCCGCGGGGCGCTGAACAGGGTTGCCACGTCGCAGCGCTCGACGATACGACCCTCGTCCATCACCGCGACCTCGTGCGCCAGCCGTGCCACCACGCCCATATCGTGGGTGATCAGCAGCAGGCCCTGGCCGCGGCTGGTGACGATCTCCTCCAGCAGGTCAAGAATGCGCGCCTGGGCGACGGCATCGAGGTCGGTGGTGGGCTCATCGGCAAAGATAAACGGCGCCTCGCTCAGCACGGCCAGGGCAATCATCATGCGCTGCAGCATGCCGCCGCTCATCTCGAAAGGGTAGCGCCTGAGCAGCTGGACGGGGTTCTCCAGCCCCACCGCCTGCAGGGCGGCGATAAATACGGCCTCATCCGGCGGCCGGCCGACGGCGCGGCAGGTTTCCCGGGCGTGAGCCGCCATGGTGTGCAGCGGGTTAAAGGCGCTGCGAGGATTCTGCATGATGGTGGCGACGGTGGCGCCGCGCAGCTGCCTGCCGTGGACCGGTATCCCGTCGAGCAGGATGCGCCCGGCGCTCTGCCTGACGCCGGGCGGCAGAACCTCAAGAGCCGCGGCGCAGGTCAGCGATTTTCCGCAGCCGCTGCTGCCGAGCAGCGCCAGCACTCGACCGCGCCGCAGCGTCAGCGACAGATCGTGGACCAGCGGCCGCTCGGCGTGGAGGGTGAACTGCTCGAGTTCGATCTTCTGTGGCATCAGTGGCTATGCTCCGCGATCAGGTGAGGATCGAGACGATCGCGCAGCGCGTCGCCCACCAGGTTAAAGGCCATCACGCTGATAAACAGCGCCAGGCCCGGCCACAGCATCTGCAGCGGCTGGGTCCAGATATACTGGCGCGCGTCGTTAATCATCACTCCCCACTCCGCGGTTGGCGCGCTGACGCCGAGGCCAAGGAACGACATTCCGGCAACGTGCAGCATCATATGACCGATATCGAGGGTGGCGAGCACCAGCAGCGACGGCACCACCGCGCCCGCCAGATGATCGACAAAGACGCGGATATGCCCCGCCCCGCAAAGCCGGGAGGCGAGCACAAACTCGCGCTGGCGTAGCGAAATCGTCAGGCTGCGCACCATCCGCGCGTACCATGCCCAGTGCGAAAGGGCGATGGCGATAATCACGTTAGTCAGCCCGGTACCCAGTACGCCCACCATGAAAAACGACAGGATAGAGGTCGGGAAGGTCATAAACATATCGGCAACCCGCATGGTGAGCTGATCGACCCGGCCGCCCATCAGCCCGGCGCAGCCGCCGATGACCAGCCCCAGCGTTAGCACCAGCAGCAGGCAGGCCAGCACCGCGCCGAGAGAAACCCGCGTGGCGGCCAGCAGGCGGGAAAAAATATCGCGTCCCAGGTGGTCGGTACCCAGCCAGTGCCGGGCGTCCGGCGAGAGCAGGCGTGACGGTAAATCAACGGCCTGCGGGTCGTAGGGCAGCCACCACTGGGCGGTGAGGGCGATCAGCACCAGCAGGATAATGGCGATCAGCGCCAGGCGAACCGGCCAGCGGGCAGATAGAAAAAGGTTCACAGGCGCGCTCCTTCATGGCGGCGAATACGCGGGTCCAGGGCGGCGTTGAGCAGGTCAACCGTCAGGTTGCAGAGCGCAAACACCACCACCATCACCAGCGTGAAGCACTGGATAACCGGATAGTCGCGGTTAAAGATGGCCGACACCGCGTAGCGCCCGATGCCCGGCCAGGCAAAGATGTTTTCGATAATCATCGTGCCGCCAATCAGCTCGGCAATATGCATCCCGATAGCGGTCACCACGGGCAGTGAGGCGTTGCGTAGAATATGGCGGCGTTCGGTTTGCCTGTCGCTCAGCCCGCGCAGCCGCGCCCAGGTGACGTGGCGCTGGCCGGCAACCTCCAGCATGCTGGCGCGCAGCAGGCGGGCGTTAATGGCCAGCGACATCAGGGCTATCGACGCCGCGGGCAGAATCAGGTGCCGCCAGCCGCCGTAGCCCAGCGCCGGCAGCCACTGCAAATAGACCGAAAAAAGCATCACCAGCAGGAAGGCGAGCCAGAAGTTGGGCATCGAGACGCCGAGAAAGGCGATCGCCCGCACGATGAAATCCGCCGGGCGGTCGCGATGGCGGGCGGCCCAAATCCCCAGCGGCACGGAGGTCAGCAGGATAATGACCAGCGCCGCGCCTGCCAGCTGCAGCGTGGCGGGCAGGAAGTGCATCACGTCGTCGAGCACCGGACGCTGGGTGGCGAAGGAGAGGCCAAAATCGAGATGCAGCGCCTTCCATAGCCAGCTGGCGTACTGGGCGACGAGCGGCTGGTCCAGCCCAAGCATCGCGCGCGTGGAGGCCACCATCTCCGGCGTCGGCGGAAGATTTGATAAGCGCAGATAGTCCAGCACCGGGTCGCCGGTGCCGAGACGCAGCATGAGAAAGATAATGACCGAGGCGGCGAAAATCATCGGCATCAGCAGCAGGATGCGCCGCAGTACGTAGCGCCGCATCAGGGCTGCTCCGGCCGGATCTGTTCGAACGGAATCTCAGCGGCGATGGCAGCGTAGGGGATCGTACCGAGCTCGGGTTTTGCCACCACCATCATCGAGACGTAGCTGATGGGCAGATAGACCGCATCGTTGTGCAGGCGGGTCAGGATGTCGCGATACAGCGCCTGGCGCTGGGTTTCGTCGGTGGTCGTCAGCACCTTGCCAATCTGCTGGTCGATAAGCGCCTTATCAGCTAACCCCTGCTGGGCCTGAAAGTCGGCGTGAGAGGGGACGCGCATTGAGCTCATAAAGGCGTGCGGATCGTACGGCGCGCCCCAGGTGCGGTTAAAAATCATGCCGAAGCGCCCGTCGCGCTGGCGGGCATAAATGCTGCTCTCTTCTTCGCCGTTCAGCACGACATCGACGCCAACCTGGCGCATATCGGCCTGCATAATTTCGGCCATGGATTTGCTCAGGGCGTCGGTGCCGATAAACGACATCTCGATGCGCAGCGGCTGGCCATTTTTCCGGCGGATCTGCTCGCCCGCGGGCTTCAGCCAGCCGGCTTTATCCAGCAGGGCGTTAGCCTGCTGCGGATCGTAGCGGCGCGGGGTCAGGCCGATATTGGCATAGGGGACCGAAGGGGCGAACAGCGTATCGGCGACCTGCTGGGTGCCGTACAGCGCGTTGTCGATCAGCGACTTTTTGTTGACCGCATAGTTGAGCGCTTCCCGCACCGCCAGCTCATTAGTGGGCGCTTTGGCAGAGTTAAGCGCCAGCATTACCGTTTCAACGGGCTGAGAAAGCTGGGTGCGCCAGGCCGGATTGTGGCTGAAACGCGCGAAGGTATCCAGCGGCAGCAGGCCCTCGTTGCCGTAGAGCAGATCGATATCGCCGGTTTCAAAGGCGACGGCGCGGGTCATCGGGTCCGGGATCACCTTCACGGTCACCTGATCAATCGCCGGTTTTTCGCCCCAATAGCGTGGGTTACGCACCAGCACGTCAAACTGGTTGAGCTTCGTGGTTTTCAGCACCCACGGCCCGGTACCGATGGGGGCCTTAATCCCGTGAACGGTGCCGCCGTCAACAAACTGTGACGGGGCGAGAAAGCGGAACGGACGCGGCAGCGCCAGCTCCTGCAGAAAAGGGTAGTAGGCGCTTTTCAGGGTGATTTGCAGCTGGGTATCGCTCAGCGCCCTGACATCGCTAATCTGATTGGTCAGCTCGAGCCAGGCGTGGCGCTGCCTGTTCGCCAGCACCGCCTGAAAATTGGCTACCGCCGCCTGGGCGTTAAACGGCTCGCCGTTAGAGAACTGCACGTCACTGCGCAGGGTAAACAGCCAGACCTTGCCGTCCGCGGAGTGGGTCCAGCGGCTCGCCAGCCACGGCTTGACGGAGCCATCCTGCTGATATTTGACCAGCGGCTCGTAGACCATGCTTTGGGCGAACATCTGGTTGGGCGTATAGAGGTGGGGATTCAGGGGGCCGACGTTTACCGGCCAGGCGGTGACCAGTTCACGCTCGGCGGCGCCGGTTAGCAGAGGCAGACAGAGGCAAACCGCCGTCAGAAGGGGGCGGAAGAGGGTGCAGAGGATCGACAAGGCGTTAATCTCAGTGAGTAGAAAAGTATGATGATTTTAATAATTCATCATACTTTAGGAGTAACTCAGATCAATCAATGGCCCAATAGTATAAGAAAATCATATAGACGCGGTGTCGTCAGGGGCGCCTGAAGAGATCCAGCAGCGCGGCGAGCTGTTCATCAATGGGGGCGACGTCGCGCTTAACGATCAGGTGCAGCGGTGTCGCGCGGCGGGCGCCGTGGCTCAGCGGCAGCGGCTTCAGCTCCCCCTGCGCGAGCCGTTGGCGAATGCGCTCTTCGGGCAGCCAGCCGAAACCGACCTGATACAGCACGGCGTCAATCGCGGCATCAATGGTGGAGAAGGTCCACGCGTCGCGGCCCGGCTGGCGTTCGTTGTGGCGATCGGCGATTTGCACCAGCGGCCAGCGGGCGAGGGCGCTATCGTCCAGCGGCCCGTCGAGGGCAGCCAGCGGATGGTCCCGGTGGGCCACTGCGATAAAATCGATGTTCATCAGCCACTCGCCGCGGCCGGTAATATCCTGGCGGCGGGTGAGTACCATCACGTCAGCCTCGCCGTGCGCCGCGCTCTCGTCGCCGACGTTTTCCAGCACCTCCGTCAGCCTGACCTGGGTTTGCGGGTAGCGCTGCTGGAACTGGCGCAGAATAGCAAACAGCCGCTGGCGAGGAAAAATGCTGTCGACCACCAGATCGAGCCTGCTGCGGGCACCGTTGCGCAGCGCAGCTGCGTGATTTTCAACGTAGTAAAAGGCCTGCAGCAGCGGCTTAACCTGGGCGAGCAGCAGCTCGCCCGCCGGCGTTAATACCGCCCGGCGCCCGGATGGCGTCAGCAGCGTCACCCCCAGCCTCTCCTGCAGCAGGGCGAGGTTGTAGCTGACCGACGACTGGCTACGATGGGTCTCCTCCGCGGCCCTGGCAAAGCTGCCCAGGGCGATAACCTTCTCCAGCAGAGCCCATTGTTCGAGCGTTGTCTTGTGCATAACTCATCTAAAAAATGGATGGATTCAATCCAAACATAGCGTTATTCATTCATTTTTTAAAGCAGTACGCTGGGCTCTAACAACAGAGGAGCAAGCACAATGAACGCTTTCGACAAACACGATTTGAGCGGTTTTATCGGCAAACATCTGGTTTATACCTACGATAACGGATGGAATTACGAAATTTACGTCAAAAATGGCCACACCCTGGACTATCGTATTCATAGCGGGATCGTCGGCAACCGGTGGGTGAAAGATCAGCAGGCCTTTATCGTACGGGTGGGCGCCAGCATCTATAAAATCTCGTGGACCGAACCAACCGGGACCGACGTCAGCCTGATCGTTAATCTCGGCGATCGGCTGTTTCACGGCACCATCTTCTTTCCGCGCTGGGTTATCAACGATCCGCAAAAAACCGTCTGCTTCCAGAATGAGCATATTCCGCTGATGGAGTCTTACCGCGCTGCCGGCCCGGCCTATCCGACGGAAGTGATTGATGAGTTTGCGACAATTACCTTCGTTCGCGACTGCGGCGCCGATAATGACGCTGTTATTAATTGTCCCGCTAATCAATTACCGGCTGATTTTCCTGCAAACTTGTAATATTCCGGAAATAATTTTGTGATCTACATTAGATTTTATCTTTAGCAGCGTCGAGTAAAGTTATATTTATTTTTTAACGGTTTAATGTTTGTTTACTTTACCCCCCCATGCTCCTGGCTTGCCCTAAGTCAGGAGCCGAATTCCGCCCTTAAAACAGCCATCATAGTTAATAAACTTACTTATAAAACAACTGTTTGAATTTCTGATCGCCAACTATATTAATTTCTTAATATTATCCTAAGCAACTCCGTCTAAATTAAATAACGTCAAATACCCTGCAATGAAAATGTAGCATTGAAAGAATTTCATTTTCATTTTGTTTAAGTCCGCTGGCGCAGGATATTTTTTTATACCGGCCTGAGTTTGTTCGGGCCATATACAGAGCAGGAAAATGATGAGCGAATTTTTGCCGTTTTCGCGCCCGTCAATGGGTGACGCAGAGCTGGCCGCGCTGCGTGAAGTTTTGCAATCAGGTTGGATCACCACCGGGCCGAAAAATCAGGCGCTGGAAGAGGCCTTCTGCACGCTGACCGGCAACCGTCACGCGGTGGCGGTCAGCTCGGCGACCGGCGGCATGCACGTGACGCTGATGGCGCTGGGCATCGGTGCTGGCGATGAGGTGATCACCCCTTCGCAGACCTGGGTCTCGACCCTGAACATGATCTGCCTGCTGGGCGCGACGCCGGTGATGATCGACGTCGATCGCGATAACCTGATGATTAGCGCTGACGCGGTTGAAGCGGCGATTACTCCCCGCACCAGGGCCATCGTTCCCGTGCATTACGCCGGCGCGCCGGCGGATATCGACGCGATTCGCGCCGTCGGCGAGCGCCACGGCATCGCGGTGATTGAAGATGCCGCCCACGCGGCGGGGACGTACTACAAGGGCCGTCACGTCGGCAGCCGCGGTACCGCAATCTTCTCTTTCCACGCCATTAAAAATATGACCTGCGCCGAAGGCGGGCTGGTCGTCACCGATGACGACCAGCTGGCTGCGCGTATCCGTAGTCTCAAATTCCACGGCCTTGGCGTTGACGCCTACGACCGCCAGACCCTCGGGCGCGCCCCGCAGGCGGAGGTGATCTCCCCGGGCTTCAAGTACAACCTCGCCGATATCAACGCCGCGCTGGCGCTGGTGCAGCTGGAGAAGCTGGCGCACGCCAACCAGCGTCGCGCCGACATTGCCCGCCGCTATCTGAGCGAGCTGGCGGATACCCCGTTCGCGCCGCTGCAGGTGCCGAGCTGGGAGCACCTGCACGCCTGGCACCTGTTTATCATTCGCGTCGATGAGGCCCTCTGCGGCATTAATCGCGATGCCTTAATGGAGCAGCTGAAAGCCATGGGGATCGGCACCGGCCTGCATTTCCGCGCGGCGCATACGCAAAAATATTACCGCGAGCGCTTCCCGACGCTGTCATTGCCGAACACGGAATGGAACAGCGCGCGCATTTGTTCACTTCCGCTGTTCCCGGATATGACCGATGACGACGTCACTCGCGTTATCTCCGCTCTGCACCAGCTGTCAGGACGTTAATATGTTTACTTATCCTCCCGTGAAGAAGGTCTCGGTGGTCATCCCTGTGTATAACGAGCAGGAGAGTTTGCCAGAGCTCATTCGCCGCACGGATACCGCCTGCGCCACCCTTGGGCGCGAATATGAAATCCTGCTGGTCGACGACGGCAGCAGCGATGACTCCGCCCTCATGCTGACTGCAGCGGCCGAAGCTGAAGGCAGCCACGTCGTGGCGGTGCTGCTGAACCGTAACTACGGCCAGCACTCGGCGATCATGGCGGGCTTTAGCCACGTCACCGGCGATCTGATTATTACCCTTGATGCCGATCTGCAAAACCCGCCGGAGGAGATCCCGCGGCTGGTCGAGAAAGCGGACGAGGGCTATGACGTGGTCGGAACCGTGCGTCAGAACCGCCAGGACACCTTCTTCCGCAAAGCCGCGTCGAAGACCATCAACCGCCTGATCCAGCGCACCACCGGTAAAGCGATGGGCGACTACGGCTGCATGCTGCGGGCCTATCGCCGCCATATCATCGACGCGATGCTCAACTGCCACGAGCGCAGTACGTTTATTCCGATCCTCGCGAATACCTTTGCCCGCCGGGCGGTGGAGATCCCGGTGATGCACGCCGAGCGCGAGTTCGGCGACTCCAAATACAGCTTTATGCGCCTGATTAACCTGATGTACGACCTGGTGACCTGCCTGACCACCACGCCGCTGCGCCTGCTCAGCGTTTTTGGCAGCGTGATCGCCCTGCTGGGCTTCGCCTTCTCGATCCTGCTGATTGTCCTGCGCCTGGTACTGGGCCCGCAGTGGGCGGCCGAAGGGGTGTTCGTGCTCTTTGCCGTGCTGTTTATGTTTATCGGCGCCCAGTTTGTCGGCATGGGCCTGCTTGGGGAGTATATCGGGCGCATCTATAACGATGTTCGCGCTCGTCCCCGCTACTTTATTCAACGTGTTGTTCGTCAGCCGGAAACGGCATCTCAAGAGGAAGATCGTTCATGAAAGCCGTAGTCTTCGCTTATCACGATATGGGTTGTGCAGGTATTCAGTCCCTGCTGGACGCCGGGTATGACATTGCCGCTATTTTCACCCATCCGGATAACCCCGGCGAAAACCATTTCTTTGGTTCGGTGGCGCGTCTCGCTGCGGAACAAGGTATCCCGGTGTGGGCGCCAGAAGATGTCAATCACCCGCTGTGGATTGAACGTATCCGCGACATGAAGCCGGACGTCCTGTTCTCCTTCTACTACCGCAATCTGCTGGGCGATGAGATCCTCAATCTTGCGCCGCAGGGCGCCTTTAACCTGCACGGTTCCCTGCTGCCGAAGTATCGCGGCCGCGCGCCGCTGAACTGGGTACTGGTCAACGGAGAGAGCGAAACGGGCGTCACCCTGCACCGCATGATCGGCCGCGCAGATGCCGGCGATATCGTCGCCCAGCAGACGGTGGCCATTGGGGCCGATGATGTGGCGCTGACCCTGCACTGCAGGCTGTGCACGGCGGCGTCCGAGCTGCTGGGCCAGGCGCTGCCGGCGATCCGTGAAGGCAAAATCGACGCCCGCGCCCAGGATGAGAGCCAGGCGACCTACGTTGGCCGCCGCACGCCGGAAGATGGCCGTCTTGACTGGGAGCTGCCCGCGCAGGCCCTGCATAACCTGGTCCGCGCCGTCTCCGATCCGTGGCCGGGCGCGTTCGGCTACACCGGCGCCAACAAATTTATCGTCTGGACATCTCGCGTCCGTCACGATCTGCCGGCAGCGAAGCCGGGGACGGTGATCTCCACCGCGCCGCTGGTGGTCGCCTGCCAGGACGGAGCGCTGGAAATCGTCACCGGCCAGACCGATCGCGGCGTCTATATTCAGGGCACGCAGCTGGCGCAGGCCCTGGGCCTGGTCTCCGGCGCGGTGCTGAGCAGCAAGCCGGTCGTGGCGATTAAGCGCCGTACCCGCGTGCTGATCCTCGGCGTTAACGGGTTTATCGGCAACCATCTGACCGAGCGCCTGCTGCAGGATGATAATTACGAAATCTACGGTCTGGATATCGGTTCTGATGCCATCAGCCGCTTCCTCGAGAATCCGCGCTTCCACTTCGTCGAAGGGGATATCAGCATTCACTCCGAATGGATTGAGTATCACATTAAGAAATGCGACGTGGTTCTGCCGCTGGTGGCGATTGCCACGCCTATCGAATATACCCGTAACCCGCTGCGCGTGTTCGAGCTGGACTTCGAAGAGAACCTGAAGATTATCCGCGACTGCGTCAAGTACGATAAGCGCATTATCTTCCCGTCGACCTCTGAAGTGTACGGCATGTGCACCGATAAAAACTTCGATGAAGACAGCTCGAACCTGGTGGTGGGGCCAATCAACAAGCAGCGCTGGATCTATTCCGTGTCGAAGCAGCTGCTCGACCGCGTTATCTGGGCCTACGGCGATAAAGCCGCGCTGCGCTTCACCCTGTTCCGTCCGTTTAACTGGATGGGACCGCGTCTGGATAACCTCAACGCCGCGCGTATTGGCAGCTCCCGCGCCATTACCCAGCTGATCCTCAACCTGGTTGAAGGCTCGCCGATTAAGCTTATCGAAGGCGGCAAGCAGAAGCGCTGCTTCACCGATATCAGCGACGGTATTGAAGCGCTGTTCCGCATTATCGAGAACAAAGACGGCCGCTGCGACGGGCAGATTATCAACATCGGTAACCCGGACAACGAAGCCAGTATTAAAGAGCTGGCGGAGATGCTGCTGGATTGCTTCGAGCGCCATCCGCTGCGCGGCAACTTCCCGCCGTTCGCCGGCTTCCGCGATGTTGAAAGCAGCGACTACTACGGTAAAGGTTATCAGGACGTCGAGCACCGCAAGCCGAGCATCCGCAACGCGAAGCGCTGCCTGAGCTGGACGCCGACGGTACCGATGGAAGAGACCGTCGAGCATACCCTCGACTTCTTCCTGCGCACCGTTGAGCTGGCGGATGATAAGACATCATGAAACAGGTCGGCTTACGCATAGATGTTGATACCTTTCGCGGCACGCGGGACGGGGTTCCGCGGCTGCTGACCCTTCTGGGCCAGCACGGGATTCAGGCGAGCTTCTTTTTTAGCGTTGGGCCGGACAATATGGGGCGCCATTTATGGCGCCTGATAAAACCTAAGTTTTTGTGGAAGATGCTGCGCTCAAAGGCGGCCTCGCTGTACGGCTGGGATATCCTGCTGGCCGGTACCGCCTGGCCCGGACGGCGCATCGGCGCGGGCAATGAAGAGGTGCTGCGCGCGACGGCACAGGCCCATGAGGTGGGCCTGCACGCCTGGGATCACTACAGCTGGCAGGCATGGAGCGGCGTCTGGCCGCAGGAGCGCCTGACCCTGGAGGTTGAGCGCGGGCTGCTGGAGCTGGAGCGGATTATTGGCCGCCCGGTGACCTGCTCCGCCGTCGCCGGCTGGCGCGCCGACCAGCGGGTTATCAAAGCCAAAGAGTCCTTCGATTTTCTCTACAACAGCGACTGCCGCGGCAGCCGCCCCTTCCGGCCGCAGCTCGGCAACGAAACGCTGGGTACCGTGCAGATCCCGGTAACGCTTCCCACCTGGGATGAGGTGGTCGGCAGCGCGGTGGATGCCGGCGGCTTTAACCGCTATCTGCTGGACTGCATTCATCGCGACGCGGGCGTCCCGGTCTATACCATTCATGCCGAAGTGGAAGGGATTGCGTTTGCGCAGCAGTTTGATGAGCTGCTGACCATGGCGGCGCAGGAAGAGATTCAGTTTTGCCCGCTGAGCCAGCTGCTGCCCGCTGATTTTAGCGAGCTGCCGGCGGGTAAGGTGGTCCGCGGTGAACTGGCCGGCCGGGAAGGCTGGCTTGGGCGTGAACAATTATTGAGTCAGGACGTATGAAAAGCATTCGTTATGGTATCTCCCTGCTGGCGCTCTTTGCCCTGTATTACATACTGCCGCTGAATTTTCGCCTGCTCTGGCAGCCTGACGAGACGCGCTACGCGGAGATTAGCCGCGAAATGTTGTCCTCCGGCGACTGGGTGGTGCCGCATTTCCTCGGGCTGCGTTACTTTGAAAAACCGATTGCCGGCTACTGGATTAACAGCATCGGGCAGTGGCTGTTTGGCCACAACAATTTTGGCGTTCGCTTTGGCGCGGTATTCTCTATCAGCGTGACCGCGCTGCTGGTGGCCTGGCTGGCATGGCGGATCTGGCGGGACAAGCGGGTGGCGATCCTCTCCGGCGTGATGTTCCTCACCGTGCTGCTGGTTTACGGTATCGGCACCTACGCGGTGCTGGACCCGATGATCACCATGTGGATAGCCCTCGCCATGTGCAGCTTCTGGGGCGCCGCTCAGGCGCAGACCCGGCGGGGAAAAATGGCCGGCTATCTCCTGCTGGGCGTGGCCTGCGGGATGGGGGTGATGACCAAAGGCTTCCTCGCGCTGGCGGTGCCGGTGGTGGGCGTACTGCCGTGGGTCATTGCGCGCAAACGCTGGCGTGAAGTGCTGACCTGGGGCTGGCTGTCGGTGGTCGCCTGCGTGCTGGTGGTGCTGCCGTGGGGGCTGGCTATTGCCCAGCGCGAGCCGGACTTCTGGCGCTACTTCTTCTGGGTAGAGCATATCCAGCGCTTTGCCGAGAAAGACGCCCAGCATAAGGCGCCGTTCTGGTACTACATTCCATTCCTGATTGCCGGAAGCCTGCCGTGGCTGGCGCTGCTGCCCGGGGCGCTGAAGCGCGGCTGGACCGAACGCGACGACGCCCGCGGCGCGCTGTACCTGCTGGGCTGGGTGGTGATGCCGCTGCTGTTCTTCAGCATCGCCAAGGGCAAGCTGCCGACCTATATCCTGCCGTGCTTTGGGCCGCTGGCGATCCTGATGGCCCGCTATGCGCTGAATGCGGCGAAAGCGGGGGCGAAGGTGCTGCGCATCAACGCGATGATCAACATCGGCTTCGGCCTGGTCGGCCTGCTGGCGGTACTGGCGGTCTCGCCGTGGAGCTTTATGCACCATCCGGTGTGGTCGAAGATTGAGCTGTATAAGTGCCTGCTGGCGGCCTTGATATTTGCGACCTGGGCGCTGGTGGGCTGGCTGACGATGAAGGACAGCGCCCGGCGCTGGCCGCTCGCCGCCTGCTGTCCGCTGGGGCTGGCGCTGTTGGTGGGTTTCGCCATCCCTGACCGGGTGATCGATAGCAAGCAGCCGCAGTTTATGATTGATATCGTCGGCGAGTCGCTGGCGCCAAGCCGCTACGTGCTGACCAATAACGTCGGTATTGCCGGCGGCCTGTCGTGGGAGCTCAGGCGTAGCGATATCATTCTGTTCGATAAGCAGGGTGAGCTAAAATACGGTCTCGACTGGCCGGATGCGCAGGGCCGCTTCGTCAGCGAGGGTGATTTTGTCAGCTGGCTGGCGACGCATCGTCAGCAGGGGCCGGTATCGCTGGTTCTGCTGATGGACAAAGGGGAGAGCATGAACGATCTGCCGCTACCAAAACCCGATAGCTCCTATGAGTTAGGGCGGGTTGTGTTTATCCAGTATCTGCCGCAATGAGTATCTGGATCTGCCTGGCGCTCGCCAGCCTGCTGAGCTGCGCCGGGCAGCTGTGCCAGAAACAGGCCACCCGCCCCTCCAAATCCGGTCGGCGCGGGCGGCATATTCTCGGCTGGCTGGGCCTGGCGCTGCTGGCGCTCGGCGGCGGCATGCTGCTGTGGCTGAGCGTGCTGCAGGCGATCCCGGTGAGCATTGCCTACCCGATGCTGAGCCTCAACTTCGTCTGGGTCACTCTCGCGGCGTGGGGCGTCTGGCACGAGCCGGTGGCGCGCCGCCACTGGGTGGGCGTCGGCTTGATTGTCGTGGGTATCGTCATTCTCGGGAGCAGCGTCTGATGGGCTTAATCTGGGCGCTGCTTAGCGTCGGGCTGGTCAGCGCCGCGCAGCTGCTGCTGCGCGGGGCGATGGTTGAGCTGCCGCCGCTCACCGACCTGGTCGCGTTTATCGGCCACCTTGTCCATCTCCAGGCCGGTACCTTCGGCCTGGCGCTGGGGCTGGGCGGCTACCTGCTGTCGATGGTGTGCTGGTACTTTGCGCTGCACCGCCTGCCGCTCGCCAAAGCCTATGCCCTGCTGAGCCTGAGCTACATTGTGGTGTGGGCCGCCGCTATCTGGCTGCCCGGCTGGCACGAGGCTTTCCGCTGGCGCTCGCTGCTGGGGGTGCTGATTATCGTCGCCGGCGTGCTGACCATCTTCTGGCCGCTGAAGCGCAAAGCCTGACTTAGCCCGCCCGTTCGACCTTGAGCTCGAACGGCGTCGGCGTGCACACCGCGAGGCTGAGGTCGCCAAGCTGAAGCTGGCTGACCGACAGCCGGGAGCGGAGGGTGCTGTCAACGCTGGCGATCTGCCAGGCGCTGCCGCCGCGCTGCTTAACGATCGCCTCTTTGCACGTCCAGATGCGCCAGAACGCGGCCAGCTGCATTTCCGGCCGTTTGGCCTCCAGCTGGGCGTGCTCGCCGGAGCTAAATACCGCATTGGCGATCCGACGCCAGTTTTCACGCGGGCGAATGACTTCAATATCGCAGCCCACTTCGCCCTCGTCGCTGAGCAGCAGCGCAATATCGTCGCCGCTGTGGCTGAGGTTAAACCACAGCGGCGTCCCGTCAGCAAATCCCGGCTTGCCCTGTTCGGCGTAGATAATCTCGGGCAGCGGCGTCACCGCCTGGGAGAGCAGCGCGCGGCCAGCCAACCAGCCGTCGCGGCGCGCGCCCTGCGGCGCAAGGGCGCAGAGCGCCAACGGCAGCGCCTGCGCGCGTAAGGTCGAAATTTTCCCCAGCAAAAGCCGATACATATCAAGACCAACGCTTAATGATGATGGACGTATTGATGCCGCCAAAGGCGAAGTTATTGCTCTGCAGATACTCGCAGTCAATCCTGCGCGCTTCACCCATGATGTAATCGAGCTCGCCGCACTGGGGGTCCGGCTGACTCAGGTTGAGCGTCGGGGCGAACCAGCCTTCGCGCATCATCTGCAGGCTCATCCAGGCTTCCAGCGCCCCGCAGGCGCCCAGCGTATGGCCAAAATAGCTTTTCAAGGACGAGATCGGCACGCGGTTGCCGAAGAGGGCTGCGCTGGCCCGGCTTTCGGCAATATCGCCGCGATCGGTCGCCGTACCGTGGGCCGAGATATAGCCGATATCTTCGGCGCGTAAACCGGCCATGCTGAGCGCCTGCGCCATGCAAATTTGCATCGTTTCCTGCTGCGGCTGGGTGATATGCGCGGCGTCGCAGTTAGTGGCAAAACCGACGATTTCGCCGTAGATCGTCGCGCCGCGCGCTTTGGCGTGCTCCAGCTCTTCGAGGATCAGCGTACCGGCGCCTTCGCCAATCACCAGGCCATCGCGACGCGCGTCGAACGGCGACGGGGTGGTTTTCGGCTCATCGTTGCGCTGGCTGGTGGCGAACAGGGTATCAAAGATCGCCGCTTCGGACGGACAGAGCTCTTCGGCGCCGCCGGCCACCATCACCGTTTGATAGCCATGGCGAATAGCTTCCCAGGCGTAGCCGATGGCCTGGCTGCCGGAGGTGCAGGCGCTGGAGGTGGGAATAACCCGCCCGCGCAGGCCGAAGAAGAGCCCGGTGTTGACCGCGGTGGTGTGCGGCATCATCTGCACGTAGGTGGTGCCGGTAATGTTGTTGGTATGCTTTTCCGTCAGCATGGTGGCAAACTCGCTCACCGGGCCGGTGCTGCCGGTCGAAGAGCCGTAGGCAATACCGGTTTCGCCGTTCGTCAGCACCGCTTCGCCAATCAGGCCGGCCTGCTCCAGCGCCAGCTCGCTGGCGCGGGTGGACATCAGCGATACCCGGCCCATGGCGCGAATACGCTTGCGGGTATAGTGCTCCGGCAGGGTGAAATCGTCGATCGGCGCGCCAAGCAGGGTGTGCAGGCCGTCGTAGATTTGCCATTCCGGCATCTTGCGCACGGCGTTCTCGTAAGCGAGCAGCCTGGTGGAAACGTCCTGCCAGTTTTCCCCAAAGGCGGTGACGCCGCCCATCCCTGTGATCACGACACGACGTGTCATAGCATACCTCCATTGATGGAAATAACCTGGCGGGTGACGTAACCCGCAATGTCGGACATTAAATAGCTGGCCAGCCCGGCCACTTCTTCTGCCTGGCCCATACGCTTCATCGGGATCATTGCCATCGCCTCTTTCTGCGCGGCCTCTTCCATCTCGATCATCCCGGTATCAATCAGCCCCGGCGCAATGCAGTTGACGGTGATTTTGCGTTTCGCCAGCTCGATAGCCAGCGCTTTGGTGGCGCCGATAATACCCGCCTTCGCCGCGCTGTAGTTGACCTGACCGCGGTTGCCCATCACCCCGGAAACGGACGACAGGGTAATAATCCGCCCGCCCTGACGGGCGCCGATCATCGGCATAATGCACGGCTGAATGACGTTGTAAAAGCTGTCGAGATTGGTGTGGATGACGCAATCCCAGTCGTCGTCGCTGAGCGCCGGGAAGGCACCATCGCGGGCG
The DNA here is from genome assembly GCF_902705905.1 of Klebsiella sp. 18074. NCBI lineage: Bacteria > Pseudomonadati > Pseudomonadota > Gammaproteobacteria > Enterobacterales > Enterobacteriaceae > Klebsiella > Klebsiella sp. 18074. Next base: position 263,760 of record NZ_CACSIS010000001.1, read on the forward strand.
ATCCCGGCGTTGCTTACCACGCCGTACCACGGGCCGTGGGCGGCGATCTCCTGCTCCAGTACCTCGCGGCACTGCTCGCGGTTGGCAACGTCAAAGCTCAGCACCCGTCCGGCGCCGCCGGCGGTCTGCAGGGTCTCGAGGGTCTTCCGCGCGCCCTCGGCGTCGCGATGGTAATGAACGCCGACGGTAAAACCGTCCGCCGCCAGCTGGCAGGCGACGGCGCGGCCGATACCCTTGCTGGCACCGGTCACTAATACTGAGCGACTCATGGTTTCTCTCCCTGATTAAAAAGCGTCGTTAACTCTTCGGCGGTGGGCTGGAAGGTATTCACCCGGCCGGTTGCCAGCGCCTCATCTCCGGCGCTGATGGCGCACTCGAAGCTGCCAAAACGCGCGTCCTGCATGAGCAGGCTGACGCTGATGGTCAGCGTCCGGCCGGCGGGCAGAACCCCTGCGGCGCAGATAAGCTCCCTGGCGCCAAGCACCATGCCGAGCGCAATAGTGCTTTGCCCCTGCCGGCGGCGATGCCAGCCTGACCAGACGCCGACGGTCTGCGCCATCAGCTCCAGCGCAAACCAGCCGGGAAGGTTATCGTCGGCGTCAAGAAACGGCGCCAGCACGCCGCCGCCGGTTACGGCAACGCGGCACGCGGCGGTTTCGTCAGTGACCTCCAGCACCTCTTCCAGCAGCAGCATCGGCGCGTCGTGCGGCAGGTAGTCGCCGGGCGATAAATAGTGGTTCATAAAACTCTCCCGAGCAGAATGCTGGCGTTATTGCCGCCGAAGGCGAACGAGTTGGACAGGATCGTCGGCCGGGCGAGCGGCTGCGCTTTATCGATAATGCCGCAGGCGGGCAGCGCCGGGTCGCGCGGCGAAAGGCTGAAATCCTGGGCGGGCAGCGGCAGGCTGCGCTGGAGGATCAGCATGGCGATCGCCGCTTCGGTGATCCCCGCCGCGCCCAGCGTATGGCCGGTCAAATGCTTGGTGGAGCTGCACGGCACCTGCTCGCCAAACAGCGCGCTCACCACCTGCGACTCAACCTGGTCGTTAAGCGGCGTCGCGGTGCCGTGGAGGTTGATGTAGCCCACCGCCTCGGCTGAGAGACCGGCATCGTCGAGCGCCTGGCGAATGGCGCGGATGGCCCCTTGGCCCTGCGGATGAGGGGCCGAAATATGGTGCGCGTCGCTGGACTCGCCCACCCCGAGCAGGGCGATGGGCTGCGGCTCGCGGGTCAGCAGCATCAGCGCCGCGCCTTCGCCGATCGTAATTCCGCTCCGGTCGCGGCCGAAGGGCTGGCACAGCGTCGGGGAGAGGGACTCCAGGCTGTGGAAGCCGTTCACCGGCATCCGGCTGAGGGAGTCGGCGCCGCCAACGATCGCCACGTCCGCGAGGCCGGCCTCGATCAGCCGCCGTCCGCTGATTATCGCGCGGGCGCTGGAGGAGCAGGCGGTGGAGAGGGTAAAGGCCGGGCCGTCGAGCTCCAGCCAGTGGCTGAGAAAGCGCGACGGGTCGCCCAGCTCCTGCTGTGGGTAGCGCCAGTCCGCGCTCGCCTTCGCGTTGAGCGTGAAGTCTACGTGCCTGTCGCCCTCATCGAGCCCGGAGGTGCTGGTACCGAGCACCACCGCCACGCGATCGCGGCCGTAGCGGGCGATAGCGTCGTCAACCTGCGGCTGAATCTGCGCCAGCGCCGCCAGCAGCAGCTGATTGTTACGCGAGCGGTGGGCGGCAAACGCGTCGCCGATGACGGGCAGCTCGCCGTCAACGCCGCCGAGCACCGCCTGCGGTTGCCCCTGCAGCCAGCCGGCGCGCGGGCGCATACCGGGGGCGATGCCGCGCGTCAGGTTGCAGGCTATCTCGTCGAGGCTGTTGCCCAGCGCGTTGATCATGCCGACAGCGGAAATGTAGATCATCTCAGTCACCCAAATATTGAATGGTGATGTGGTAGCCGAAGGCCCGCTGCTGAATGCTGATGGGCTCGCGGCGGCCTTTGCGGTTCAGGTAGGTGATTTCCGTCACCAGCCTGCCGCGGGCGTTGCGCAGCTCGCGCCTGTCGCCGGCGTCGGTCAGCGTCCAGCCTTTCGGCAACTGCGGCTGCCAGGCCGCTATCGGCCAGTGGCTGAGCATCACGTCGGCCAGCACCTGGCTGGCTGGCGGCATCTGCGGCACCACGATCGACTGTTCGGTATGCACGCCTTTTTCATCATAGGTGACGAGGAACAGGCGAATGCCCACCGATGAGAGCCCGGCCAGCGTCACCCTGTGCGCATCGGCGTTGAGCATCACCAGCAGCGACTGGGTCTGGCCGTTAAAGCTGCCGGTCAGCAGCTGTTGTGAGCTGAGCGTCGGCGAGATGCCCGGCGCCGGGAGCGTCACGCGGGTGCCCGGCTCCAGCCACGCCTGCGGGCGGCCCCGCTGCGCCTTCTGCGAATGGCCGCAGCCGGCAAGGACTAAGGTGGCAATCAGCGCGAGGGCGCGGCCGAATCTAAACGTCATCATCGTCTCTTTTTCCCTTTTTTGCCGGGCATCGCCAGGGGCGATAGCAGGAAGGCGGTGAAAATCCCGCTGACCAGCACGATGCCAAAGCTGGCGATCGCCTGAGTTGAGCTAAATACCAGCATGCCGAGGGTCAGCAGCGTGGTCATCATGGCCAGGGTAACGGCCAGCAGCGAGGTCAGCGGCGTGCCGCGCGGGTTGCTGAAGAACAGCGTGTAGTTGATGCCAATCCCCAGCACCAGCACCAGCGCCAGCAGCGAGAACAGATTGAGCGAGTGGCCGCTGAGGGAGAGCGCCGCGAGGCCGCAGCCTAATGAGAGCACCGAAGGCACGAGGCTGATAAGCCCTTTACGCCAGCCGAGGCGCAGAACCGCCCCGCAGGCGATGGTGGCCAGGGCGATACCCAGCAGTCCGGTGAGCAAATGGCGATAGAGGGCGAAGAGCTCGTCGAAGGTGCTTTTCCTGTCGACCCACGCCACGCCGCTATATTTTGCGCCGAGAGCCTTCAGCGCCGGGCTTTCATTCACGCCGTCAACCGGCACCAGCACGCCGCTCTCGCCGTTCTGCAGGGTTATCCATAGCAGGCGCCAGCCTTCGCTGGCCGGGCTGGCAAGCCAGGCGTCCACGGTGACCGGCATGGGATTGAGATCCGGATTGATGGCCTGCAGCCCGGCGCTTTGCAGCACGCGGCTCACCGCCGGGGAGGCCGCTTTCAGCAGCGTCAGATCCTGGCTCTGACGGGCCAGCGAGTTCAGCGGGATCGTTCGGTAGCCGTTAAGCTGACCCTGATTTTTCGCCTGTTCCAGCGCGGGCACAAAGGCTTCTAGCCGCTCCAGCGTTTGCTGCGGCGTCCGCCCGTAGACCACGAACCACTTCTGATCGACGCCCTGGCCGGTTAAGGCCGCGATCGTCTTTTCCTGCGCCAGAAGAGGCTGCGGCAGCGCCTGCAGCTGTGAAATATCGTCATCGACGCGCAGGGTGGCTACCCCCGCCAGCGAGAACAGCGCCAGGGCGACCGGCAGGCCGATGGCGAGCTTTTTATTGCGTCGCCATGCCGCCAGCCAGCGCAGCATTAGGACCATCGCCGGCACCGGACGCACCGGCAGGCCGCGGGAGAGCAGCGGATGCCAGAAAATGACCGTCAGGCAGGAGGCGCTGAGCCCGGCGGCGGCGAATACCGACATCTGGCGAATGCCGGGGAAAGGCGCGAGCATCATGATCAGATAGGCTACGACGACCGTCAGCAGCGCCAGCAGCAGCGCGTTGCGTACCTTGGCGAGGCTTTGCCACGGCGTGACCTCGCCGCCGTGCACCATCCGCTCGGTCAGGTAGTAGAGCGTGTAGTCGGCGGAAATACCGATAATGCTCATGCTCATTACCAGCGTCATCAGGTGCAGCTCGCCGAACAGCAGCAGCGTGGCGACGGTGCCCGCCAGCGCGCCGATGCCGATGGAGATCAGGCTCAGGATCAGCGGACGCAGCGAGCGAAAGACCGCGACGATGAGCAGAATAACGCCGAGGATGGTGGCCACGCCGAGGGTTGAGATATCTCGTTTTGCCTGCTGGCTGGCGTAGTCGCTGTAAAATACCGTGCCGCGCGAGAGCAGCTGAGCCTGCGGATAGCGGGCCTTGAGCTCGGCTTCCAGGGCGGAGAGGGTGGTCACAAGATGATGCGTTTGCTGCATATCAAACGACGAACCCGCCAGCTCGCCGTGCAGCAGATACCACTGGTTGCCCTGCTTATCCTCGGTCACCAGCCAGCCATCCTTCAGCTGCATACGCTGGCCGTTTTTCGCCATCGCCAGCTGCGAGCCGCGCATCAGCATCAGAGGGTCATTTTGCAGCTCTTTGCCGCTGACGCCGGAGAAGGCGGAGTAGAGCTGAGAGAGGATCCACTGCGCCTGGGCTTCGCCGCCGTTTTGCAGGCGGACGCGGGTGGCATCGTCAATCAGTCCGTTGCGGTGCTGCCAGAAAAAAGTGCCCCAGGCCTGCTGGCTGGCGGCGTCCATCGGGCCCTTCACCGTCGCCAGCGCGTGGGCGTTCTGCAGCAGCCTGAGCCACTCGTGGGCCACCTGCGGGTCGGCCTGCTTGCCGGGGCTGACCAGCCACACCAGCTGCCGGTCAAGGCGCTGCATAAAGCCCTCATTGAGGCTCGGAGGAACGGTGCCAAGCGCCTGTTTCGGCAGCATTGCCAGCACGCTGCTGTTCATCCGCGACTGCGGCAGCAGCGTCAGCAGCACGCCCAGCATCACCAGGCAGGTGAGCCCCCACAGCAGCGCGAAGCTTCTGCGGTTACTGTGCAGCAAATCGTTGGCGTTCGTCATCGGTCAGTTGCGCTGGCGTAAGTTGATGTTGAGAAAGGGTGATATCGGTGCGGTCGCCCTGCTTATCGTTTAGCTGAATGCGTTCCAGGTAGGCCTGTCCGCCGAGATCGATGGTGGCGAAGATTTTATCCAGCGGCGTGGCTATCGGCGTCAGGCGCAGCGTCCAGCGGCCTGCGCCCGCATCGTTGAATTCAACGCGGAAGTTCTGCTCCAGCACCCGGCGATCGGCCTGGAACAGCGCCCGCAGCAGATGGTTGAACTGGAACATCTGCGGATTGCTGTCGGCGGTGATGACCTGCGGCGGCTGGCCGTTAATCGCCTGCACCATTCGCCTGTCGTCGAGCAGCAGCTGCATCGGGAACGGCCGGGTTTGATCCCATAGCAGGCCCTTATCGCGGGCGATCAGCATCGTTCCCTGGGATCGCAGCGGCTGCGGCAGATCCTTGATAGTGCGGGTTTGATCGAAGTGGGCGCGGATAACCGGCTGCTCGGTGAAGCGCTGCTGCAGATCGTCGAGCGTCAGCGCGCTGACCAGCGGGCAGACGAGCAGCGCCAGCAGGGGCCAGAGTTTCATGGCGTGACCCCCATGCGTTCAAACAGAATATCCGGGCTGACGAAGCTCATTTCCCGGCTTTTCTCCTCTACCGCGACCTGAATGGTGTAGCCGGTGGTGGTCCGTTTTCCGCTGGCCGCGTCGACTATCTCATAGCCAATGCGCAGCCGGTTCTCATACTCTTCGAGGCGGGCGCGCACGCGAAAGCGCTGTTCAAAGGTCAGCACGTCGCGGTACTTAACGCGGGTGTCGACGACCGGCCACAGGTAGCCGGACTCCTTCATCTGCCGGTAGCCGTAGTTGAACTGATTGAGCAGCGCCTCGCGGGCGATCTCGAAGTAGCGGAAGTAGTTGCCGTGCCACACAACACCCATCATATCGACGTCGTGAAACGGGACGGTCAGCTCTACTTCGGCAGTAAAACGGGGATCGTTAAGCACCCTTTACTCCTTCTCTTTGGCGTCTGGCAACTGCCAGAAATCGAAAAAATTAAACCAGTCCAGCGGCGAGCGCAGGGCGTAGTGCTCGAGGCGGCTGGCGTAGCGATCGACCGCGTTTTGGATCGCCTCCTCGCGCCCGGCCCGTGGCAGGAGCAGCGGGTCGGCGAACGGTTCACAGTGAATGTGCAGCTTGTTCTGCTGGCGGAGGGCGAAGATAAGCTGCACCGGGCAGCGCAGAACCGATGCCAGAATAAAGGGTCCCTGCGGAAACGGCGCGGGCTGGCCCATAAACGGGCTCCAGCAGACGCGCCACGTGCCGCCGCGCTGGGGCGTCACCGCGATGCGGTCGCCGACGATCGCAATCCATTCTCCGCGCTCCAGCTTCTCTTTCAGCAGGATGGCGGTATCCGGACCGATATCGGTGACCGGTATCAGGTTCAGCCCGGCCTGCGGCGCCATCTCCTGCATGATTTGCTTAAAGCGGCGGGCGTTGTCGCTAAACACCAGCGCATTGATGGTTTTGCTGCCCTGCAGCTGCGCCAGCGCCCGGCAGGCTTCGACGTCGCCAAGATGAGAGGCCAGCAGCAGCTTGCCGCCGGGGGCGCTGCTGTGCAGCGTTTCCTCAGCGCCGGGCGCAAAAACCACATCGCGATCGAAGCGGAGCTCGCCGCGCCAGCCGGCGATTTTATCGAGCATCGCATGGCCAAAGCGCAGAAAGTGGCGGTAGCTGTTCAGCGCAGGCAGCGGCTGCTGCCGGGCGCTAAGCTGCGCCCGCACGCAGGAGAGCCAGCCCCGGGAGGCCCGGCGGGCACGGTGCGCGCTGAGCCAGTAGACCGCAACCACCGGATAGAGCAGCAGCGAAAACGCTTTGCGCCCCAGCAGACGCCACACCAGCAGCATCAGGCGCATGCCCCACAGTCCTTTGACCTCCTCCTGCTGCGCCCAGTGTACGGGGGAGCGGCGCAGCAGCAGGGAGGGAATGCGCGGCAGCATGCCGAGGAACAGGCGGGTGTGCATCCAGGAGATGCGGCAGTTGTCCTTAAAGGCGTCAAAATGAGAGAGCCCGTCCGGCGGATAGGTGACGCGCGTCGGCACAAAATAGCTGGGGTTGCCCTGCCAGTAGAGTCGGACCATTACTTCGGTATCAAAATCCATGCGCTGGCCGAGGGCGACGCGCTGCGCCAGGCGCAGCGTTGGCGCTATCGGGTAAATGCGAAACCCGCACATGCTGTCTTTCAGCTGCAGCGATAGCGTTTCGATCCACACCCAAACGTGCGTTATCCAGCGTCCGTACAGGCGCGAGCGGGGAATGGAGTCGTCGTAAATCGGCTGGCCGGAAACCAGCGCCGCCGGATGGCTGCGGGCCAGCTCGAGCAGCTGCGGAATATCTTCGATGGCGTGCTGGCCGTCGGCGTCGACCTGTACGGCGTGGCTATAGCCGGCTTCGGCGGCGGCCTGCAGCCCGCGGATCACCGCCACCCCTTTGCCGGCATTCTCGGCCAGCCGAATCAGCGTGAGGTTCGGCTCCCGCGCCGCCAGCTCGCTCAGCTGTAGGCGCGTCTCCTCGCTGCTGCCGTCGTCTACCACAATGCAGGGCAGGTCGAACGGCTGCAGCCGGGCCAGCACGCGCGCCATCATTGCCCCATGGTTGTAGCAGGGGATCACCACGCAGGGGCGGAAGGTTAGCGACACAGGCGAATCTTCCCGCTGCTGGCGGTATGGCGCACGTCGCCGTCGTGGCGCTGATAGCTAAAGGTCAGTATCTGGCGCGCTTCCTGCCAGCTCAGGGTCAGCGTGACGGTGGTCTCCGGCAGCAGCGGCGCCTGGAATTTGACGTTCTGAATGCTGTGAAAGCGCCAGCCCGGCGCCAGCAGCGTGGTGGCGTAGTGCATCACCCAGTCCAGCTGCGCGACGCCGGGCAGCAGCGGCTGTATGGCAAAATGGCCGCCGAACCAGAAGAGATTAGGGTCGAGGTGCAGGACGATTTCAACCTGCTGCGGCTGTGCCTGATGGCGCTCTATTTCATGGGGTATCATGAAAAAAATTCCTGTAGTTGCGCATAGACACGCTTGTTCATACTGTTGACCGGGATATCGTCAATCACGCGCCAGTAGCGGGGGATCGCCACCGCTTCCAGCGTCGGGCGCAGCGCCTGGCGCCACTGCTGCTCAAGAGTTTTACCCTCGTGCTGCCAGCGCTGACGGGTCTGCGCATCCAGCACCAGCAGCGCGCCAATCCCCTGGCGATCGCCGCGGGTGACCGGCAGAGCCACCGCTTCGCGGATCCCCGGCAGGTTCAGGAGCCTGAGCTCTATTTCGCTCAGCGAAATCCGCTTCTCTTCAATTTTGACCACCCGCCCACGCCGTCCGGTCAGGCGAAACTGGCCGTTAGCGGTAAATTCCAGGGTATCGTCGATTAACAGCCCGTCTTCGTCGGCGATAAGCGGTGAAAACAGGCGAAAAGTTTCCCCCTGCTGCTGCAGCCTGATGCCGGCAAAGGGCTGCCAGGCCGCTTCTTCCTGGCGCCGCGAACGCCAGGCGATCACCCCGGTTTCGGTGCTGCCGTAAATTTCGTCCGTCCAGACCTTCAGCCAGGCCGCCGCCCGGGCGACATCTTCCGCGGGAAGCTGGCCGCCGGCGGAGAGGATGAGCTCTACCGGCGGCGGCGTCAGATGGGGATCGAGGCGTTTCAAAAACGCCGGGCTGCTGATAAACGCATAGCGGTGCTGCTGGCTAAGGGCGCTGAGCTGCTCGGCGTAAAAGAGCATCGCCGCGTGGAGCGGCAGGCCGAGGGCCATCGGCAGAAAGATGCGAAAGGTGAGCCCGTAGAGGTGCTGAGGCACCACCGAGGCGACGATGCAGCAGCCCTCGAGGCGGGTGGCGAAGCGCGAGGCCAGCAGCCCGGCCTCGCGGTCAAGATGGGCGATCGGTTTGATAACCCGCTTTGGCTTCCCGGTTGAGCCTGAGGTAAATAGCTCTACGCAGGCGTCGCCGGCGATGCGGCAAAACGCACCGGGTTCCGCCATCGCGCGCCGCGCGCTGCCGATGACCAGCGAGGGGCCGTGCCAGTCGAGGGGCCTGTCGCTGAGGACGCCGTCAAACAGCGCCCGCTGCTCGTTCAGCAGCGAGCTGCGGCTATGTCCAGGGATCACCGGGATTTTATGCGCGTGCAGCGTCGCCAGCAGCGCGACGAGAAACAGATAGCTGTCCTCAAAGCACAGCGCCCAGCGTTCGGTGTCGTGCTGTTGCAGCCGTTCGATCCACTGCGCCACGTCGTAGCGCAAATGGCCGAGGGTCCAGGTTTGCTCATCCAGCCAGGCGATCGGCGTGTCCGACGGGCGCGAAGCGTCCAGCCAGCGTGCCAGGGAGAGAGGCGCTATCATGACGATTCTCGCTTTATCATCCGCCGGCGCACCAGCCACTCTGCGGCCATCAGCGTGCCGATCAGCAGATAGGCAATCATGCCGTTCCACGCCGTCCATAGCGCCATATCGCCATACAGCGCGGTAAAGAGCGCCATGCTGCCGTTAAGAATAAAGAGGCCGCACCAGATTTGCGTCACCTGACGGGTGTAGCGTACTCCGGCCGCGGAAAGCTGCGGGTCGCGCAGGCGCGCCAGCCGTTCAACAACCGGCATCGCGGACCACAGCGAGCCGCCGAAAACGGCGAGCATGACGGTGTTGACCACCAGCGGATAAAACAGCAGTAGCTGATGCGTTTTCAGCAGGTAGCTGGCGGTACAGAGTGTCATACCCGCCAGCGCCACCAGCCGGGTGACGGCGTGCAGCGGTCCCGCCTGTCGCCGGGTCTGGCGAAAGCGTAACAGCAGAATCAGCGCCATCAAGGGAAGCAGCCAGGGCAGGCTGTTGTTCGCGAGGCCCAGCCAGATTAAAAATGGCCAGGCCAGCAGGAGCAGGCTCGTTAGCAGCTGTATACCCTTAGATGAAGGGGCTTCCGACATGCGGGTCAGGCTTCTCGGGACAAGCGTTCAACCGCATCAACCACGTCCTGTACGGTACGCACGGCTTTAAACTCTTCCGGCTTTATTTTCTTGCTGGTCTTCTTTTGCAGGTGGACGATCATATCGACGGCGTCAATGCTGTCCAGCTCGAGGTCTTCGTACAGACGCGCTTCCGGGCGGATCTCCTGCGGGTCGATTTCAAACAGCTTAACCAGAAGCGCCGAGACTTCTGCATAAATATCATGTGATTCAGTCATGGGGGGTGCCTCAGGTACGTTGAGCGTGGATGAACGCGGCCAGGGTCGCGACGGAGTAGAAGTGCTGGCGCATCTCGTCACTTTCGGCGGAAAGCGCCACGCCGTAGCGGTTTTTCACCGCCAGCCCCAGTTCCAGGGCGTCAATGGAGTCGAGGCCGAGACCGTCGCCAAAGAGCGCCGCGTCGGCGTCGATGTCGTCAGCCGACAGCTCTTCCAGATTCAACGTGTTGATGATGAGATTTTTCAGTTCAAGATAGAGCGCTTGCATCATTAATTCCTGAAGTAGGCGTAGTACCTGATTGTAATTGAAGCAAAATATGCCGATTTAGCTGTCTTGCTGCCAGCGACGGTTCTTGTGAGTTTTCGTCGTAGAACTGGGCGATCTGCACCCGCTCGCCTACCTCGATGGTAAACAGGGGTCGGGTTGCCGGCGCATCGTACCATTTACTGTTTTTGCCCAGCATATGTTCGCTGCAGCGAATGACCACTACGCGCAAATCGCTGGCGCAGCGCACGGCAATATTGGCCGCGCCGCGCTGAAGGACCATGGGTTCACCCGGCAGGGTGCGGGTTCCCTCCGGGAAAATTAAGATGGTATCGCCCTGCTGCAGGCGCTGCCGGCTGGCGGGCAGTAGCGCATCGGCCTGATCGTTAATTAAATAGTCCGCCGCGCGGATCACGCCGCTGACGAACGGGTTTTTTAGCAGGGCGCTTTTTACCAGGCAGTCGGTCTCGGGCATGATCGAAGCCAGCATCACGTAGTCGATAAGGCTGGGATGGTTAGCCACCACCAGGCATCCGCGCTCCTGGCGCAGGAGCTCGGCGCCCAGGATCCGGTAATCCAGCACCCCGACGGCTTTGACCACCGTTAAGAAGAGGCGAAAGCTGGCCGAGATGCTGCGTCGCGCCAGACGACGGCGGCGAGATTTATCTCTGACCGCCACCAGCAGCAGGTTAAACCAGACTAAGGACAGCAGCAGCCCGCCAAGGCCGAAAAGCGCGAAGCAGACGCCGGTCATCAGCCCGCGCCAGGCGCGATTTATGCGTGACGGCAGGCCGTTCATGAGCGGCTCCACTGCCACTGCAGGCGCTCGCCGGTGAGGGTAAAGGCCGGGCTCTCCTGCAGATAGTGGCGTAAAAACTGCAGACTCTGCGGCAGCTCCGCCTCTTCACCCGGCGCGGCGCGCTGCGTCGAGCAGCGCCACTCTTCGCCCGCTTCGATAACCAGCGCGAGCGCGTAGGGCCAGGTCGGCATTGTGGGGGGAAGATACGGGTGATAAAACTCCGGGAGATGGCCGTCGAAATCAACCATCAGCACACGCTGATAGCCCGCCTGCAGCAGGCACATGGCTTCGCACAGCCCCTGCTGGAAGGTATCCCGCCCGGCGGAGAGTGAAGAGGAGACGATCGGCATTTGGGCGGCAATGGTCAGGTTACCGACCGCTGAATTATGCACGGAGAGCGCGAAGTCGGTCGGGGAGAGCGCCTGTTCCGTTGCCAGCGCGTGCAGGATGCGGTAGTTGCGTTCAAGCTCGCCGTGGCGGCTGGTGTAGAGGACGGCATCGATGCGATGGCGGCGCAGCATCGCCAGCCCGCACTCAACGGCAAGCCGGCTGCCGGAGCTGAGTCGTCTGGCGGTCATCATCGGTAATTCGCTCAGCTTTGCCTGAGGCGCCGTCGGATCGATGGCGTGCGAAAGCCGTGACCACTGCTGCCACTGTGTCGTTTCGCTTAGTCCTGGGGCTCTGCCCTGCCAGTCAATTATGTTTAGTGCAAATTTCATCAACGCGAGTCCGCGGTAAATCGGTGATTCCGGTAGCGTTTTTTAACGCCACCTTGTTATTTTTCTGCTGGCCTGCCAATACAGTATGACCGACGCCAGGTTATCGGGCGCGCCGCAGCCCGCATTATTTGCCGATCGATTTCGCGTATTTTCGATATTTTCGTGCATCAGTGCAATTTATTGTGGCAAATCTAAGAGCACGAACCGAATATTTTCATCGTTCCGGCCGCGGCCTGACGCGCATTGTCTGCAGCGACCACCACATATCATACAGGGTGGTTCGCGAATACATAGGATAATGCCGAATCAAACGGCGGTTCGGCATATCCCGCGGGCCTTCAGGCGATTGCCGGCTGGCGTTAGCGGGATGATGCCGATATAGCGCCGGGCGCTATATTCCTCTTTAGGGGTAAGAAAACGACCTGCCCCTAATCACTTCATGCCGGAGCGCGGAGAGCGAACGCTTACAGCGCGCTTCCCGCAGACAAATTAACCTGGATGTCTTTATCTAAATTATGTACCCAGCGGTTATAGTTTTTATGGATTTCACCGCCGGAGGCCATCAGGTTGAGGCTGCTGACGTAACGAATAGAATAACCGGTCGCGGAATAGTTAATTTGCACTTCAGCAACGTGATCGCGCGCCTGCTGGCGGGCTTTGATAATACCCGGCGCCGTTTCTGACATTATCCACTGGCGCTGTACGCCGGCTCGGAAAATAGCGTTTTTTACCTGCGCATCGGTATGGCCGGCGCTGACCGTTGTCTGAATTTGTTCGATGGGCGCCGTACGGGCGCAGCCTGCCAATGTCCCGATAACGGCAATAGCCGCCAGCCACTTAACAACCTTTTTCATGAACGCTTCCTGTCGAATTATGGGTATATGATGAGATGCCCAATGCTAAGAATAATTAATATCAGTCTCACCGGGCCGGAATTATGTCTCAGGTAAATATCTCGCACGTTTTCCGTTTTGACGTCAGGCGAGAAGGGTTTTCATCATAAAGCATAGATCGCGAGGTCACCAGCGACAATGCGTAATGATGATGGATTTCAGACGCTTAAAATTTACTTTGATAGCCTAAAATTCACAAAAATTATACAATCCTCGCTATTCTTCATCATCAAATTAATCAGTCGGCTTATTCAGTCATATCATTCTCATCATTTAATAATAAGCAAATTATTACCCGGCTATATAATGGGGATATTATATCCCCGGCTGCCGGGCGCCGCGGGAATTCTGTTTTATTTCGCCGATTTAAGCCGTGAATGACGTAAAGCAATATTCAGTTCTGGTAGCTGTTTTTCACCGGACGACGTGGTAATGGGGAAAAACCGAGTGGGGTACATTCGCTGAACCTGAATGCCGGAACCGGCGCCTGGCGGACTTCGCGTCAGGCGGCAGGTCGGCCTGGAGCGATGTTTAATTTTGCCCGCGGCTGACAATCGCTCTGCCGCCGGGCGGTGGCCAAAAAAAAGCCCCCGGTGGCGACACCGGAGGCCATAACCTCTGACCGCGAATTACTGAATGGTCAGGGTATTGATGATGTTTTCCGCCGCAGTCTGCGCCTGCTGCTGGTTGTCCGCCGGTAGAGTGATCTGCAGGGTCAGCAGCTTATCATCCACCTTGCCGAGAAGAACCGAAGACCAGGCGGTCTGTCCTTTGGCGGAGATGATGCTGTCCAGCTGCTGCAGCGTGTGGCCTTTGATCTCAACGGATTTATTGGTCACGACCTGCAGCTGCGGATCGCGGCTGCGCTGCTGCTCTTCCAGACGCTGGGCCAGTACAGGCAGCTCTTCAGTGGTGCTGTCGCCCACAATCACGATCACCGCTTTCTGACCTGTGACATCAGAATAGACGTGCATGTTGTTGGCCTGAGTACCCAGCTTCCCGCTCTGGTCAGTCATCCCTGCGGGCAGGGAGAAGCTCAGCTTGCCGTCCAGCAGGCTTACGGTTTGTCCGCTGGCGTTGCTTTCAGCCGCAGCCCCTTCGGTTGGCGCTTTTGAATCACTGTTATCACAGGCCGCAAGGCCCACAACCAGCAGGCCAATACCGACATATTTAACCAAATTGCGCATTGACATCTTCCTTTCGATAAACGGCCATTAACGGCTCATTCGCTTATCTTATCACATCAGTCTGCGAGTACTCTTAACCTGGCTGCAATGCTGACAAATCAGATTTATCCGCCATTTTTTTCAGCAGCATATTCAACAACATGCCATACATCGGCAGGAAGAATACGATGCTAATCAGGACCTTGAAGCAGTAGTCAACGATGGCGATTTCTCCCCAGTGGGCCGCCATAAACGGGTCCGGGCTGCGCCAGAAGGCGATAAAGAAAAAGGCCAGCGTGTCGCTGACGTTGCCAAACAGCGTCGAGGCGGTGGGCGCCAGCCACCAGCGGCGGTTTTGACGCAGGCGGTTAAAGACGTGGACGTCGAGGATCTGCCCCAGCGCATAGGCCATAAAGCTGGCGGCCGCGATACGCGCCACGAACAGGTTGAAGTGCGTCAGTGCGGCAAAGCCCTGCCATTCGCCCATATAAAACAGCGCGGAGACACCATAGGAGATCAGCAGCGCCGGGACCATCACCGCGAGGATGATGCGTCGCGCCAGCGGTGCGCCAAAAATGCGTACCGTCAGATCGGTGGCGAGGAAGATAAACGGAAAGCTGAACGCGCCCCAGGTGGTATGGAAACCAAAAATGGAGATCGGTAGCTGCACCAGATAGTTACTGGAGGTGATCACCAGCAAATGGAATAGCGATAGCCAGACCAGCGCTTTTTTACGCTGTACGGTAGTAAAGGGATTCATATTGTGACCTTTTTATGCCCGTTATCCTTCAGGCTGCAGAGGCGTCGCCGCTTTTCTACAACATGAATGAGTGAGGGACTGAAATTTGGGGTGAGGGAACCCAATTAAAAACGGCTGCATGATACTGCGTTGAGAGCGTAATGCAACGGTTGTTTTTCGCGCAAACGTTAACCTGGCTTGCGTCGCGTGCGGGTGGCGGTAAACTAGGGCCGTTTTGTTGACGTGAGATGAACATGAGCGAACTTTTTTCCAGTCCTGACCACACTTTGGATGCACAGGGGCTGCGCTGCCCCGAGCCGGTAATGATGGTGCGCAAGGCCGTGCGTACGATGCCGGTGGGCGAGACGCTGCTGATTATCGCCGACGATCCGGCGACAACCCGCGATATTCCCGGCTTTTGTCGCTTTATGGAGCATGAGCTGGTGGCGCAGGAGATTAGCGCCCTGCCGTACCGCTATTTGATTCGTAAAAACCACTGAACTCCCCGCTAAGCGCTGTGCCAACGGGGAGCGCGTCCGCTACTTCTGGCGTAGCAGCCGCAGGGCGTTGACGGTGACCAGCACCGTGGCGCCGGTATCCGCCAGCACCGCCAGCCAAAGTCCGGTCAGGCCGAGCAGCGTGGTTATCAGGAAAATCCCCTTCAGTCCCAGCGCAATCGCAATGTTCTGCCGGATGTTGGCATGGGTGGCGCGAGCCAGCGAAATCATCTGCGCCAGGCCGGTTAAGCGGTTATGGGTTAACGCCGCGTCGGCGGTCTCCAGCGCCACGTCGGTGCCGCTGCCCATCGCAATGCCGATGGTGGCCGCCTTCATGGCCGGCGCGTCGTTGATGCCGTCGCCGACCATCGCCAGCGGCGCTTCGGCGTTGAGCGCCATCACCGCCGTGACCTTATCGGCAGGCAGCAGCCCGGCGCGGAATGCCAGCCCCAGCTCGTCGGCGATGGCCGCCGCCGCGCGCGGGTTATCTCCGGTGAGGATCACCCCCTGCACGCCGAGCTGACGCAGATCTTCAACCGCCTGGCGGGCGTCGTCGCGCAGGGTATCGCGCAGCGCCAGAATGCCAAGCAGGATATCCTCACGCAGCACCAGCACCACCGTTTGGCCGGCGCTCTCCAGCCGCTGGATCTGCTCTTCGTACGCCGCCGCCGCCCCTTTACCTGCCGCGCAAATTAACACCCGGCGGCCGGCAACGTCGGCTTCGATGCCGGAACCGGCCAGCGCGCGCTGGGCGCTGGCGGCGGGGATATTCAGCCCCCGCTGCTGCGCTTCGCGGACGATGGCCTGGGCCAGCGGATGGCTGGAGCCTTGCTCCACCGCAGCGGCCAGCGCCAGCAGGTCGTTCTCATCGATGTCGGCGGTGACGATCGCTGCGCTCACGCGCGGCTGGCCGACGGTCAGGGTGCCGGTTTTATCAAAGGCGACCTGGCGAACCTGGCCCAGCTGTTCAAGCGCGGCGCCGCCTTTAATCAGCGCGCCGCGACGGGCCGCGACCGCCAGCCCGGAGGTGATCGCCGCCGGGGTGGAAATCACCAGCGCACACGGGCAGCCGATCAGCAGCAGCGTCAGCCCCTTGTAAATCCACGGCAGCCAGGCGCCGGCAAAAAGCAGCGGCGGTACGACGGCTACCAGCAGGGCAACGAGCATAATGGCCGGGGTATAAATGCGGCTAAAGCGATCGATAAAGCGCTCGATGGGCGCCCGGCGCTCTTCGGCCTCCTCAATCAGCTTGAGAATACGATCGATAGCGCTGTCGCCGGGTTCGGAGATGACCGTCAGCTGAACCAGACGGTCGACGCTGGTTGCGCCTGCCGCCACGCGTTGGCCGGCGTTGCGTTCCACCGGGACGGATTCGCCGGTTAACGCGCTCTCATCGAAGCTGGCAAACGGCGTCATCAGCTGACCATCGGCGGGCAGGCGTCCGCCGGCGGCGACCTCAATCAGATCCCCGGGGCGCAGGTCGCGCTGGGCGACGGTTTCCCGCACGCCGTCGCGGACTCGCGTGGCGTTATCGGGCTTGAGGGCCATGAGCGCGCTAACGCCCTGGCGAGCGCGGCTGGCGGCCCAGCCTTCAAGGCGTTCGCCGATCAGGAACAGCAGCAGCACCATCGCGGCTTCGGCGGTGGCGCCGATAAACAGCGCCCCGATGGCGGCGACGCTCATTAGCGTTTCAATGGCAAACCAGCTGCCGCTTCTCATCAAACGCACCGCCTGGCGCGCGACCGGCCACAGGCCTACGAGGGTGGTGGCAACGAAGGCCAGCTCGCCGAAAGGATGGTTAAACTGCTCCAGCCCCCAGCTCAGCGCCATCATCAGCACCAGGACTATCAGCGGCAGATTCTCCCGTAGCCGGGAGGTTTCCTGCTGCGGAGTATCTTCATCGCGCAGGGTATAGCCCGCCGAGCGCACCGCGCTTTCCACCTGCGGGCGGATATCGCTCCCGGCGTTAACCAGCAGCTTTTCCGTGGCAAACAGCACCTGTACCTGGCTGACGCCAGGCACCTGGCGTACGGCGTTCTCGACCTTGCGGGCGCAGGCGGCGCAGTCCATGCCATCGATTAACCAGCTGTAGCGTGCGGTTTCCAGGGTTTCTTCGCGGGCTTGCGCCGCGCAGGAGGAGTCCGTACAGCAGCTGTCAGGCTGTGCGGCTGCGGGTTTTAATTTGAATGACGAGAACTGTGGGACTTTTTTATCCTGAGCTTCTGGAGTCGACATGGGACCCTCCGGGTAATGATAATTTTCTCATTGCCCAGAGGATACACTCTGGAGTCGACTCCAGAGTCAAGCGCTAAATTAGAGGTACAGCGCGCGCACGATCAGGAAGTGTCCGGCGAAGTAGAAGGCAGCGGCAATCGCGTTATCGGCGCGGAAGCGGCGGCGATAGTGGCTGACCAGCCAGACAATATTCCCCAGCAGCAAAAAGGCGGCGCCGATAAAGCCGGAGAGGGCGGTATCGGTCGGGCGCACGAACCACAGCTCGCCCGCCAGCCAGACCATCACCAGCGTCATGCCGATAAAGGTGAATACCGGCAGGCGCATCTCTTCCAGCCGGGTCCAGATAACCGCCAGCAGCAGCGCGCCAACGGCCAGCAGCACCAGCGGCAGCGGCCAGAAAAATGACAGCGTCATCTGGCTGGCAAACCAGATGGTATAGAGCAGGTGCGAAAGGAAAAAGGCGCCGACGGCGTACATCACCCGCTGGCGCGGCAGCAGCGTCAGCGCGTCGCCGATCAGTGAGGCGCACAGGCCGGCCAGCACCAGATAGCTGATGGCGTTGAACATCGGCGCCTGCCAGGCAAGCAGCAGCAGCAGAATGAGTGTAACGGGTTTAAACAACCAACGTTGCCACGTTGGCCCACGATAGGACGCATCGACGTAAAGCCATGCGGAAAAACAGACAGCAATAAACGACCAAAGCATAGTGAGTCCCTGTATCTGTTATCGCTATACCCGCCGCCTTACAGGCCGTAACCCGAAATGCATAGGGTATAAGTAGTTGTACTGACGGTACTAATGTTCAGTGTAGTGGCTCGGGAGGGCAGATGACAACGTTAATCAAGGCGCGGTATGCTGATTCCTGAGAATTCCTGGGGGTAAGATGAATGAGTAAGATCCCGCTGTTTTTTATTATCGTCGTGGCCATCATTGTGGTGGCGGCATCGGTTCGCTATGCGCAGCAGCGACGGGAAGGCAGGGACAACGACGCCGCGCCGCTGCTGCAAAGACAGGTGGTGGTGAGCAACAAGCGGGAAAGAGTGATTAACGATCGCCGCTCGCGCCAGCAAACCGTCGCTCCGGCCGGCAGCGAGATGCGCTATGACGTCAGCTTCAGGCCGGAAAGCGGCGGGCTCGAAGTCAGCTTTCGTCTCGAAGAGGCGCAGTATCATGCGCTTAGCGTTGGCGACAGGGGAATGCTGAGCTACAGAGGCTCAAGGTTCGTCGCGTTTACGCCAGATCCTTGAGCCTGCTGCGTCCGGCTATGCTACGCGCCGTGCGGCGCGGCAGCGAGCCGGGCGCCATCACTTCTTACGCAGCGTGGCCTTGAGCTTTTTCTGCCAGGCAACCAGCTCGAATACGCCGAAGACAAAAATACGCACCTGCTCGAAGCGGCCCAGCGGCGGCGCATCTTTCGGCTGAGTGGCCTTCAGCAGCGTCAGCTGCAGGCCGTGCATCAGGATCATAAAGATAAGCGCAACGTTGACGAAAATGTTCAGCGGCTTAGGGAAAGGCTGAAACAGGTTTAAGAGCAAAAAGGCCCATACGCACAGCATCAGTACCCGGCCCAGATTAATCAGCATTCTTTTCTCCTTGTGCCTCTCGTTGATAGAGGCGGTAGGCGACCTGTCCGGCCACTTTCTCACGATACAGGTGCCAGCCTGCCGGTACCGGCGGTAGCCCATTTTCGACTTCACTTTCGACGTAGATCAGCGCCTCGTCGGCGAGCCAGCCGTTATTCTCCAGCAGCCGCAGCGTCTCTTCCAGCAGCCCTTTACGGAAAGGCGGGTCGACGAACGCTATCTGGTGCGGCGTGCCGGGCTGATTAAGCCAGGTCAGGGTATTGGTGTTGACCACCGTGCCGTTGCCGGCTTTGAGGGTCGCCAGGTTTTTCTGCAGCTGCTGGGCAACGCCGCGCTCCATCTCCAGCAGCGTGGTGCTGCCCGCGTAGCGGGAGAGCGCTTCCAGGCCCAGCGCGCCGCTGCCGGCAAAGCAGTCCAGGCAGCGCGCGTCGACCATAGACGGCGCCAGCCAGTTAAAAAGGGTTTCACGGACCCGGTCGGTGGTCGGGCGCAGGCCCGGGCTCTCCGGCACCGGTAATTTCCGGCCCCGCCACTGTCCGCCGATAATGCGGATCTGGCCGCTGCCTGCGTGGTTTGGTTTCTTCATCTCTTTGCTCAAGTCTCAACTTCCAGCCTGCTATTCTAGCGATCGAAGGCGGATGACGAAACCTTAATCCGGGGGCGGTGATGCGCGTTAAGTTAAGTGATAGACTATCCGACTAATTTCATTATTTTTCAGCTTCCGCGACAGATATGCCGAAGCTGTGCCATGAATAATCAGCGAGGAGTGTAGTCGCAAATGGCGAAAGAGAAAAAACGTGGCTTCTTTTCCTGGCTGGGCTTTGGACAAAAAGAGCAGGCGCAGGAAACAGAAGTTGAACAAAAAGTAGAAGGGCTGCAGGAAGCTGCGGAGCAGGTTCCTGCCGAACAAGCGCCGGCTGAGATCGTCGTGGCGCCTGAAGCCGAAGCGGATCGCGCCCCGGCGCAGGAGAAAGCGGACCCGGAGGCCTTTGCCGCTGACGTCGTTGAGGTCACCGAACAGGTTGTCGAAAGCGAGCAGCCGCAGCCGGTTGCAGAAACCGCCGTGGAAGAGGCGGTTCAGCCAGCGGTAGCGATAGACGCTGTGTCGACCGTTGACGAAGCGAAAGACGCCGCAGTAGAAGAACTCGCCGCTGAGCCGGCCGTCGTTGAGCCGCAAGCGCGACAAGCCGTAATCGACGAAACGCCGGTGGAAGCGCCGCTGGTTGAAGAGGTGATTGCCGAGCCGGCGGTCGCCGAAGCGCTTGCTGAACAAGAGCCGGAAGAGATTATCGCCCAGCCGCAGGCCGCCGTGGTGGACGATGCGCTGATTGAGGCCGAGCCCGCGCTGTCTGACGATGAGTTGGAAGCCCAGGCGCTGGCGGCGGAAGCTGAGGATGAGGTCGAGCCGCAGGAAGCCGCTCAGATCGAGCAGGAGAAGCCGACGAAAGAGGGTTTCTTCGCCCGACTCAAGCGCAGCCTGGTTAAAACGAAACAAAACCTCGGTTCCGGATTTATCAGTCTGTTCCGCGGCAAAAAAATAGATGATGATCTCTTCGAAGAGCTGGAAGAGCAGCTGCTGATCGCCGACGTGGGCGTGGAAACGACGCGTAAGATTATTACCCATCTTACCGACGTCGCCAGCCGCAAGCAGCTCCGCGATGCCGAAGCGCTGTATGGCCTGCTGAAAGAGGAGATGGGCGATATTCTGGCTAAGGTTGACCAGCCGCTGAACGTTGAAGGGAAAACGCCGTTTGTTATTCTGATGGTTGGCGTCAACGGCGTGGGTAAAACCACGACCATCGGCAAGCTGGCGCGTCAGTTTGAGCAGCAGGGCAAGTCGGTCATGCTGGCCGCGGGGGATACCTTCCGCGCCGCGGCGGTAGAGCAACTGCAGGTTTGGGGTCAGCGGAATAATATCCCGGTGATTGCGCAGCATACCGGCGCGGATTCGGCTTCGGTTATTTTCGACGCCATTCAGGCCGCAAAGGCGCGCAACGTTGACGTCCTGATTGCCGATACCGCGGGCCGTCTGCAGAATAAATCGCACCTGATGGAAGAGCTGAAGAAAATCGTCCGCGTGATGAAGAAGCTCGACGAAGATGCCCCGCATGAAGTGATGCTGACAATTGATGCCAGCACCGGGCAGAACGCGATTAGCCAGGCCAAACTGTTCCATGAGGCCGTTGGCCTGACCGGCATCACGCTGACTAAGCTGGACGGTACCGCGAAAGGTGGGGTTATCTTCTCGGTTGCTGACCAGTTCAGTATTCCGATTCGCTATATTGGCGTTGGTGAACGTATTGAGGATCTGCGTCCGTTTAACGCGGGCGACTTTATTGAGGCACTTTTTGCCCGAGAGGATTAATCATGATTCGCTTTGAACAAGTCAGCAAAGCCTATCTCGGTGGGAGACAAGCGCTGCAGGGGGTGAACTTCCACCTGCAGTCGGGCGAGATGGCGTTCCTGACCGGCCACTCCGGCGCGGGGAAAAGTACCCTGCTCAAGCTTATCTGCGGCATCGAGCGGCCGAGCGCCGGCAAAATTTTGTTCGGCGGCCACGATATTAGCCGCCTGAAGAGCCGTGAGGTGCCGTTTTTGCGCCGCCAGATCGGCATGATTTTC
The DNA here is from genome assembly GCF_902705905.1 of Klebsiella sp. 18074. Taxonomy (NCBI): domain Bacteria; kingdom Pseudomonadati; phylum Pseudomonadota; class Gammaproteobacteria; order Enterobacterales; family Enterobacteriaceae; genus Klebsiella; species Klebsiella sp. 18074. The sequence goes on from NZ_CACSIS010000001.1 coordinate 285,303, forward strand.
CAGGATCACCATCTGCTGATGGATCGCACCGTGTTTGATAACGTGGCGATCCCGCTGATTATTGCCGGCGCCAGCGGGGATGATATCCGCCGCCGAGTGTCGGCGGCGCTGGATAAAGTCGGGCTGCTGGACAAAGCGAAAAATCTTCCTATCCAACTCTCCGGCGGTGAGCAGCAGCGCGTGGGCATCGCGCGTGCGGTGGTGAACAAGCCGGCGGTGCTGCTGGCGGATGAACCGACCGGTAACCTCGACGAGGCGCTCTCGGAGGGGATTTTACGACTGTTTGAAGAGTTTAATCGCGTAGGGGTCACGGTTCTTATGGCGACGCACGACCTGGGGCTGATCTCCAGTCGTTCGTATCGCATGCTGACCCTGAGCGACGGGCATATGCACGGAGGCCACTGGGGTGAATAAGCGCGACGCAATAAACCACATTCGCCAGTTTGGTAGCCGATTTGACCGCATCCGCAATGCCGCAGGGGCAGGCGGCGGGCGCAATGCGCCGAAGCGGCCAAAAGCGGCGCCGAATCCGGCTTCTCGTAAAAGCAACGTTTTCAATGAGCAGGTGCGCTACGCCTGGCACGGTGCGGTTCAGGATCTGAAAAGCACGCCGCTGGCCACTTTCCTGACCATCATGGTCATCGCCATTTCGCTGACGCTGCCGAGCGTGTGCTACATGGTGTACAAAAACGTTAACAGCGCGGCGTCGCAGTACTATCCATCGCCGCAGATCACCGTCTACCTGGAGAAGACGCTGGACGATGACGCCGCGGCACGGGTGGTCGGGCAGCTGCAGGCGGAGCAGGGCGTGGAGAAGGTCAACTATCTGTCGCGGGATGAAGCCTTAGGCGAGTTCCGCAACTGGTCTGGCTTTGGCGGCGCGCTGGATATGCTGGAAGAGAACCCGCTGCCGGCGGTGGCGATTGTCGTGCCGAAGCTGGATTTCCAGGGGACCGACTCGCTCAACACCCTGCGCGATCGGATTAAGCATATTCAGGGCATCGATGAAGTCCGCATGGATGACAGCTGGTTTGCGCGCCTCTCTTCGCTGACCGGGCTGGTTGGCCGCGTCTCGGCGCTGATTGGCGTGCTGATGGTGGCCGCCGTGTTCCTGGTGATCGGCAACAGCGTGCGCCTGAGCATCTTTGCCCGCCGCGATACCATCAACGTGCAGAAGCTGATTGGGGCGACCGACGGTTTTATCCTGCGTCCGTTCCTCTACGGCGGCGCGCTGCTGGGCTTCTGCGGCGCATTTTTATCGCTGATCCTGTCGGAGATTATGGTGATGCGCCTGTCATCAGCGGTAACGGAAGTGGCGAAGGTATTCGGTACCCAGTTTGAGCTCAGCGGCCTGGGCTTCGATGAGTGTCTGCTGATGCTGATCGTCTGCTCGATGATCGGCTGGGTTGCGGCCTGGCTGGCGACGGTGCAACATTTACGTCACTTTACTCCCGATTAAAAATTTTCTGGTATAATCTTTCCCTGCACTGACTGAATGTCTCTCTGCAGGGAAAGAGTCCCTGTTGTCTCTTCCCTACGCTTCATCTCCATGTCACATTTTGTGCGTAATGTATTCACGCCGTTGCATGGAACTTGTGGATAAAATCACTGTCTGATACTAATGTGGGTGATATTCTCGTTGCTCATAAACGCTGGCATGATTGTTGCCCGGTAGTCTAAGCGGGAACTGTCGCGCCAGACGATATCGATTGAGAGGATTTGAATGACCAAAGATATGCAAACTTTAGCCTTAGCCCCCGTTGGTAACCTGGAATCCTACATCCGGGCTGCGAACACATGGCCGATGTTATCGGCCGATGAAGAGCGGGAGCTTGCTGAAAAGCTGCATTACCAGGGCGATCTGGAAGCAGCGAAAAGGCTGATCCTGTCTCACCTGCGCTTTGTTGTTCATATTGCTCGTAACTACTCGGGCTATGGCCTGCCGCAGGCGGACCTGATTCAGGAAGGCAACATTGGCCTGATGAAAGCCGTGCGCCGTTTTAATCCCGAAGTCGGCGTGCGCCTGGTCTCCTTTGCCGTGCACTGGATTAAGGCCGAAATTCACGAATACGTTCTGCGTAACTGGCGTATTGTGAAGGTCGCGACCACCAAAGCCCAGCGTAAGCTGTTCTTTAACCTGCGTAAAACCAAGCAGCGTCTGGGTTGGTTTAACCAGGATGAAGTCGAAATGGTTGCCCGCGAGCTGGGCGTATCAAGCAAAGACGTGCGTGAGATGGAATCGCGTATGGCGGCGCAGGATATGACCTTCGACATGTCGTCGGACGACGAGTCCGATAGCCAGCCGATGGCTCCGGTGCTCTATCTGCAGGATAAAACGTCTAACTTTGCCGACGGCATTGAAGATGATAACTGGGAAGAGCAGGCGGCAAACAAGCTGACCGACGCGATGCAGGGCCTGGACGAGCGTAGCCAGGATATCATCCGCGCCCGCTGGCTGGACGAAGACAACAAGTCCACGCTGCAGGAGCTGGCGGATCGCTACGGCGTTTCGGCTGAGCGTGTACGCCAGCTGGAAAAAAACGCGATGAAGAAACTGCGTATGGCTATCGAAGCATAACGCGACCGCGTGAACACCCGCCTCTTCGCAGGCACCTGATAACGCCCCACATTACGTTGGGGCGTTTTGTTTTTCTGCGCCTTCTCCGTTAGCCAGTACCTCGGGACATAACGTCTGCAGGCACTCCAGCAGGACCTGGAAGGCTGGCTCCATTTGCGTCTCTGGCAGGCTGGCAAACCCCATCAACAATCCTTTTTTACGCCGGGCCGTCAGGTAGTAGCGCGACAGCGGGCGCACCAGAATATGCCGGGCATTGGCCATTTTGGCGATCGCCACGTCATCTGCCTCGTCCGGCAGATTGAGGATCAGATGCAGGCCGGCATTATCGCTGAAATCTGATAGCGCCTGCGGGTTGCAGTAGCGTTGGATGAGTTCCGTCAGGCAGGCGCGGCGGCGGCTGTAAAGCAGGCGCATGCGGCGAATATGGGCGGAGTAGTGACCGGCATTAATAAACTCCGCCAGCGCCATTTGAATTAACGAATGGCCGCCGCGATAGAGCTCGGCATGGGCGTTTTTAAGATCGCCAATCAACGGCCGCGGCAGCACCACATAGCCCAGCCGTAGCCCGGGATAGAGGGTCTTACTGAAGGTGCCGATGTAGACCACCGGCGCATCGGCGACCAGTCCCTGCAGCGCCGGGATTGGCTGGCCGGAAAAGCGAAACTCGCTGTCGTAATCGTCTTCGACGATCCAACTGCCGTGCTGACGAGCCAGTGCCAGCAAGCGCTGACGGCGCGCCAGCGTCATCACCGCCCCCAGCGGATACTGATGCGACGGGGTGACAAAAATCAGGTGCGGCGCCTCCTCAACCGTCTCCGGAGGGCACAAGCCGTTGGCATCAACGGTAACCGGCTCGATCCGCACATCATTCATCCCCAGCACGTGGCGTATCCCCCAGTAGGATGGCTCTTCCACCCAGGCCAGATCGCCGCTGTCACAAAGCATGCGCGTCACCAGGTCAATTGCCTGGTGGATCCCTTCGGTAATAAGAATTTGATCTGCCTGGCAATGCACGCCCCGGGATACTCTGAGGTATTCGACGAGGGCCTGCTGCAATTCCGGTGTGCCACCATTGCAGCTGTAGCTCAATCGCTCAGGCTTCGGGCGGCGGCTGATGCGGGCCTGAATCTTGCTGAACAGCGGATGGGGAAAGGCGTTGACGTCCGGCACGCCGGGGATAAAAGCTCCCCACTGGCGCGGGCTGGCGCTGACGTGCGTGAGCAAACGCTGGCCGCGGCGGGATAGGTAGGGAGTCGGTGCCGGGGTGCTGCTGTTTACATCGGTTTTATCAGCAGAATGCGAGGCATCATGGCCTATTTTTGCGACAAATGTACCGCTTCCCCGGCGGGAGATGACATATCCTTCCGCCAGAAGTTGTTCATAAGTTGTTAATATGGTGTTTCTTGAAACGCCGAGTTCCCCGGCCAGATCTCGCGAGGGCGGCAGGCGGCTGTGGGGAGGTAAAGATCCGTCCATAATCGAGCGGCGGACCGCGTTATATAAGCGTTTATGCAGGAGTGGGTCTGACTCTTCCTGCAATCTGACCAGCACCAGGTCGCCGACGAGTGAACGCAATTGGATCCCTCAGATAATCTAAATTGGTACTCGATTATAGGGCCAACTCCTGTGTAAATAAACGACATAGTTTCGAAATTGTTGCGATAACGTGACACACATGACAGGAGATTCGAGGGTGAAAAGTTCAGAACTGAATCAACGTCGCCAGCAGGCGACGCCGCGCGGCGTAGGCGTAATGTGCAACTACTTTGTTGAGAAAGCAGAGAACGCCACGCTGTGGGATGTGGAAGGCAACGAGGTGATCGATTTTGCTGCCGGTATTGCCGTGCTCAACACCGGCCATCGTCACCCGAAAATCGTTGAGGCCGTCGCACAGCAGCTGCAGGCTTTTACCCACACCGCGTATCAGATTGTCCCGTACGAAAGCTACGTCTCTCTGGCCGAGCGTATTAACGAGCTGGCACCGATCGATGGCCCGGCAAAAACCGCGTTCTTCACCACCGGCGCCGAAGCCGTAGAAAACGCGGTGAAGATTGCCCGCGCCTACACTGGTCGCCCGGGGCTGATCACCTTCGGTGGCGGTTTCCACGGTCGTACCTTTATGACCATGGCGCTGACCGGCAAGGTCGCACCGTACAAAATCGGTTTCGGGCCGTTCCCGGGGTCGGTGTATCACGGGGTCTACCCGAATGCCGCCCACGGAATTACCACGGCTGACGCCATGAAGAGCCTGGAGCGCATCTTTAAAGCCGATATTGGCCCGGACCAGGTGGCAGCGATTGTCCTTGAGCCGATTCAGGGCGAAGGCGGGTTTAACGTTGCACCGCCAGAGTTTATGCAGGCGCTGCGTGCGCTCTGTGATACCCACGGCATTCTGCTGATTGCCGATGAGGTGCAAACGGGCTTTGCGCGCACCGGCAAGCTGTTTGCCATGCAGCATTACGATGTGAAACCGGACCTGATGACGATGGCGAAAAGCCTCGCCGGCGGTTTCCCACTCTCTGGCGTCGTTGGCCGTGCCGACGTAATGGATGCGCCAGCGCCGGGTGGACTTGGCGGCACCTATGCCGGTAACCCACTGGCGGTGGCGGCGGCCCATGCGGTCCTCGATGTGATTGACGAAGAGCAGCTGTGCCAGCGCGCGGAGCAACTCGGCAGCCATCTGAAAGAGGTGCTGCAGCAGGCGCGTCAGCATTGCCCGGCGATTGTTGATATTCGTGGTCAAGGGTCGATGGTGGCCGTGGAGTTTAACGATCCGCAGACCGGCGAACCGTCACCAGAGTTTACCCGCCAGATCCAACAGAAAGCCCAGGAAAATGGTCTGCTGCTGCTGAGCTGCGGCATCTATGGCAACGTGATTCGTTTCCTGTACCCGTTAACTATTCCAGATGCGCAGTTTACTAAAGCGCTGGATATTCTGGCGCGCATCCTCAAGGGATAACACGCCACACGCCTGTGCGGCGGCAGGGAAGCCGAATAAAACAGGATGCCGCATAGGGTTTTCGTACTCAGCGTGAGTGGTTTATACCCGTCATACTTCAAGTTGCTTGGGTGTTGGCTGCACCCGTTCACCCCAGTCACTTACTTGAGTAAGTGACTGGGGATTTACGGCCTTGCCGCCTACAAGCAACTCGAATAATTTTCGGTTTATCACCCTGATATCACCTTTTTTCCGGCGGCGTAGATCGACGGAATAAAACGGAAAATATTATGTCTGAAAATTCCACCTTTTCCTCGGTTCTGACGAACCGGGAACGTACTGCTGTACCTGCAAAATCCCTCAGCTTCGTTGAAGGGGTGTCGATGATCGTCGGGACCAACATCGGTGCCGGGGTATTGTCCATCGCCTATGCCTCCAGTAAGGCCGGTTTTCTACCGTTGTTGTTCTGGCTGATCATCGTCGGCAGCCTGACCACCATTACCATGCTTTATGTCGCCGAATCGACCCTGCGTACCCGCAAGCATTTGCAGCTTAGCGGACTGTCGCACCGCTATGTCGGGCGCTTCGGGGCGTTGATGATGTTCCTGTCCGTGTGCGTGAACAGCGTCGGCGCGTTGACCGCCTATATGACCGGCAGCGGCAAGCTGCTGCATTCGCTGTTCGGCATCTCCCCGGCGCTCGGCAGCGTGCTGTTTTTTATCCCGGCGGCAGGCGTGCTCTATTTGGGGCTGAAAGCGATTGGTCGCGGCGAGAAGTTTATTAGTATCGGCATGGTGGTGATGATTGCCGTGCTGGTTGCCGCTACCTTGCTCAAGGATACAGCTCAGGTCAGCTATCTGCTCGACGGTAACTGGCTGTACATGGTGCCGGTGTTCAACGTTGTCGCCTTCTGTTTCTCGGCGCAATATATTGTCCCGGAAATGGCCCGTGGCTTCGCCGATAAACCGGAGAAGCTGCCAAAGGCCATTATGGTCGGGATGGGGCTGACCTTTGTTCTGCTGGCGCTGGTTCCGCTGTCGGTGATTGTGCTCAACGGCCTGGATAATATTTCCGATGTCGCGACCATCGCCTGGGGACGGGCACTCGGTGAGTGGGCCTTTTTCTCTGCCAACCTGTTTGCTCTATGCGCCATGCTGACTTCCTACTGGGGCCTGGGGGGCAGTTTCCTGACCAATATTTTCGACCAGTTCCGCCTCGGGAACGACGAACAGCCGCTTAAACGCCTGATGGTGCTGGTGGTTGTTGCGGTTCCGCCATTTGTTCTGGCCTACAGCGGGATGGTGTCGTTTGTGAATGCGCTCTATTTCGCTGGGGTGTTTAGCGGGGTGATTTTATCCATCATGCCGATTCTGATGCTCAAAGGCGCTCGCCAGCGTGGGGATATTACCCCGGGCTGGGTGTGTCCGGCGGCGATAACCCATCCGCTTATCCAGACCTTCATTGTGTTGCTGTATCTTTGTAGCGCCGTTTACGCAATTGCTTCCGCTTTGGGCTACCTGCCCGCCGGTTGGTAATCTGGCGTCTTGACTCCACCGCGTCCGGTTGATCCTGGCGCGGTTTTTTATTTGTCACTTATCTGTTACATAACCCACAATTTTGTCATTTCAAATTCTCCTGAATGACGGTATGTTTAGCATAGTGTGCTGCAAAAGCGCAGGCGGCAGACCTTAAAATAGGCGTCATATGCTTTTCTTATGATTAATATCAGAATAATGCGCTAACAAACAACATCACAACAAATGCAAAAACCATAATAATGGGGAGCCTCAGGATGAACATGAAGGGTAAAGCGTTACTGGCAGGATGTATCGCCTTGATTATGAGCAATGCCGCGCTGGCAGAAGACATCAAAATTGCCGTGGTTGGCGCGATGTCTGGTCCGGTAGCGCAGTATGGCGACCAGGAGTTTACCGGTGCCGAGCAGGCGGTTGCCGATATCAACGCCAAAGGCGGGATCAAAGGCAATAAGCTGCAGATTGTTAAGTATGATGACGCTTGCGACCCGAAACAGGCGGTAGCGGTTGCCAACAAAGTGGTCAACGATGGCATTAAGTACGTTATCGGCCACTTATGCTCTTCTTCTACCCAGCCAGCATCCGATATCTATGAAGACGAAGGCATTCTGATGATTACGCCAGCGGCGACGGCTCCGGAGCTGACCGCGCGTGGTTATAAAATGATTCTGCGTACCACCGGCCTGGATTCTGACCAGGGTCCGACGGCAGCAAAATATATTATCGAGAAAGTGAAGCCGCAGCGCATCGCTATCGTTCACGACAAGCAGCAGTATGGTGAAGGCCTGGCCCGTGCGGTACAGGATGGCCTGAAGAAAGGCGGCGCGAACATCGTCTTCTTCGACGGTATCACCGCCGGTGAGAAAGACTTCTCCACGCTGGTTGCGCGTCTGAAGAAAGAAAATATCGACTTCGTTTACTACGGTGGCTACCACCCGGAAATGGGCCAGATTCTGCGCCAGTCACGTGCCGCAGGCCTGAAAACGCAGTTTATGGGTCCGGAAGGCGTGGCTAACGTTTCTCTGTCTAACATAGCCGGTGAGTCCGCTGAAGGCATGCTGGTAACGAAGCCGAAGAACTACGATCAGGTACCGGCGAACAAACCGATTGTTGACGCGATTAAAGCCAAAAAACAGGATCCGAGCGGCGCGTTCGTCTGGACCACCTATGCGGCAATCCAGTCGCTGGACGCTGGCCTGAATCAGTCTGAAGACCCGGCAGAAATCGCGAAATACCTGAAGGCAAACTCTGTTGATACCGTGATGGGGCCGCTGTCATGGGATGCGAAGGGCGACCTGAAAGGCTTCGAGTTCGGCGTGTTTACCTGGCACGCGGATGGCACCGCCACCGACGCCAAATAATTTAACCTTCGCCTTTCACGCTACAGGTGTGTTGGCTGCGCTCCTCAACCCCGGTCACTTACTCGTGTAAGCTCCGGGGATTTCGAAGCTTGCCGCCTGCCTGTAGCATGACATTCTCGGTTAAATAAGCTGGCCGCCTTTCACGCGACAGGTGTGTTGGCTGCGCTCCTCAACCCCGGTCACTTACTCGTGTAAGCTCCGGGGATTTCGAAGCTTGCCGCCTGCCTGTAGCATGACATTCTCGGTTAAATAAGCTGGCCGCCTTTCACGCGACAGGTGCGTTGGCTGCGCTCCTCAACCCCGGTCACTTACTGATGTAAGCTCCCGGGGATAACCGGGAGGCTGGTTTACGCTTTCCCCGGTGGCGCTGCGCTTACCGGGCTACAATGACATTCTCGGTTAAATAAGCTGGCCACCTTTCACGAGACAGGTGCGTTGGCTGCGCTCCTCAACCCCGGTCACATTACTGATGTAAGCTCTCGGGGATAACCGGGAGGCTGGTTTACGCTTTCCCCGGTGGCGCTGCGCTTACCGGGCTACAATGACATTCTCGGTTAAATAAGCTGGCCGCCTTTCACGCGACAGGTGCGTTGGCTGCGCTCCTCAACCCCGGTCACATTACTGATGTAAGCTCTCGGGGATAACCGGGAGGCTGGTTTACGCTTTCCCCGGTGGCGCTGCGCTTACCGGGCTACAGGTGTCTGCTTGTGGTAGCCCGGATAAGGCGCGATGCGCCGCCATCCGGGATGTTTTTAACGTTTTTCCCAGCCGTCCTGCTGTGCGCTAAAGCCCAGCGCCTGCATAAATGCCGACATCACCGTCTTGTCCTCTACGCCGGCTGCGTTGACCCGCCAGCGGCCGATCTCCGGGTTATCTTGCAGGATCTCTTCCACTAAATACTGCCCGACGCCGCGTCGACGGGTGACTTCGCGTACGCAGAGCGCGCTGAGCTCGCCTGCATCGCCACTTAACGTCACACGCACGGCGGCCAGCAGGCGCTCGTTAAAGCGGGCGGCGTAAATAGCGTGGCTTTCATCCACGGGGATCCCGGCCAGATCGCGTGACGGCCAGATTTTCCCTAAATCGATGCGATCCTGATCGCTGAAGTGCGTTAAACGAATAATGGTCAGTTTCATGCGCGGCAAGTCCAGTCAAAACGGATGCGTCAGTGTACCTAAAATGACTGCCCGGCGGAGCGCTGTTTTTTGCGCATTCATCAGGCGATTCGTTTTCCTGTCGAATGCAGGGTAGCGCAATGCGTTATGGATCGAAAAATAAGCAGGATTTTAACCTAAAGTGCAGCGTTTTATTCCGCCATAAGTATCGTTATTTTATGCTGAAAACGGGACTTTTTTTGTTTATCTTCGCGTGAATACAGAATATTATCTTTGCTTAATCGCCTGAAAAATAGAGATTTTAATCTGGTTTTCGGCAAAAAACTGCGCTAAACCATTAAAGATCATGGTAAAAGTAGCGTTGTTTAATAAAAGCACAGAATGCTTTTTAACCATAAAAATACAAAATATTTACACCACATCACGAACGGGGTTCTGGAGCATGAAAAGGAACGCGAAAACAATCATTGCGGGATTAGTCGCACTGACCATGTCGCATGCGGTAATCGGCAAAGAGATAAAAGTCGCCGTCGTTGGTGCGATGTCGGGCCCGGTAGCGCAATGGGGCGACATGGAGTTCAACGGCGCGCGTCAGGCAATTAAAGACATTAACGCGCAGGGCGGGATTAAGGGCGATAAGCTGGTCGGCGTGGAGTATGACGACGCCTGCGACCCTAAACAGGCCGTCGCGGTGGCGAACAAAATCGTTAACGAAGGGATTAAATACGTTATCGGCCACCTCTGCTCCTCCTCAACCCAACCGGCCTCCGATATCTATGAAGACGAAGGCATTCTGATGATCTCTCCGGGGGCCACCAACCCCGAGCTGACCCAGCGCGGCTATCAGTACATCATGCGTACCGCCGGCCTCGACTCCTCGCAGGGCCCGACCGCCGCAAAATATATTCTGGAAACGGTGAAACCGCAGCGTATTGCTATCATTCATGACAAGCAGCAGTACGGTGAAGGCCTGGCGCGTTCGGTCCAGGAGAGCCTGAAAAAAGGCAACGCCAACATCGTCTTCTTCGACGGGATCACCGCCGGTGAGAAAGACTTCTCGGCGCTGCTCTCTCGCCTGCAGAAAGAGAATATTGATTTCGTTTACTACGGTGGCTATTACCCGGAAATGGGCCAGATGCTGCGCCAGGCGCGGGCTAACGGGCTGAAAACCATCTTTATGGGTCCTGAGGGCGTGGGCAATGCTTCGCTGTCCAATATTGCAGGCGCTGCGGCAGAAGGCATGCTGGTGACAATGCCGAAACGCTATGACCAGGATCCGGCAAACAGCGCTATCGTAGACGCGCTGAAAGCAGAGAAAAAAGATCCGAGCGGGCCGTACGTCTGGATTACCTACGCTGCCGTGCAGTCCTTAGCGCAGGCGATGGACAGAAGCAGCAGCCAGGAGCCGCTGGACTTAATCAAAGATTTGAAAGCTCACGGCGCGAAAACCGTGATTGGGCCGCTGAATTGGGACGAAAAAGGCGATTTGAAGGGATTTGAGTTTGGTGTCTTCCAGTGGCATGCGGATGGATCATCCTCGGCCGCAAAATAAGACAACCACTCTTCATGGTGTGAGCCGCAGATGCGTCAACGACGTTCCTGCCCCGGAGCTTCCGGGGAGGGGGCAGTTTGCCGTCCGTCCGCCGCTCGAATCGTTGAGAGTGGGATTCAACATCCCGCCTTGCGGGTTTAGAAAGGTTACCTTATGTCCGAGCAGTTTCTCTACTTTCTGCAGCAGATGTTTAACGGCGTCACGCTGGGCAGTACCTATGCGCTGATCGCCATCGGTTACACGATGGTATACGGCATTATTGGCATGATTAACTTCGCCCACGGCGAGGTGTATATGATTGGGAGCTACGTCTCCTTCATGATCATTGCCGCGCTGATGATGATGGGCATCGACACCAGCTGGCTGCTGGTCGCCGCCGGATTCGTCGGGGCTATCATTATTGCCAGCGCCTATGGCTGGAGTATTGAACGCGTGGCCTATCGGCCGGTGCGTAGCTCCAAGCGCCTGATTGCGCTGATCTCCGCCATCGGGATGTCTATCTTCCTGCAAAACTACGTCAGCCTGACGGAAGGGTCGCGCGACGTGGCGCTGCCGAGCCTGTTTAATGGCCAGTGGACGGTGGGCAGCAGCGAAAACTTCTCTGCGACAATCACCACCATGCAGCTGGTGATCTGGGTCGTGACCTTTGTGGCGATGCTGGCACTGACGCTGTTTATCCGCTATTCGCGCATGGGCCGCGCCTGCCGCGCCTGTGCGGAAGACCTGAAAATGGCCAGCCTGCTGGGAATTAACACCGATCGCGTTATTGCCCTGACCTTTGTTATCGGCGCCGCAATGGCGGCGGTCGCCGGGGTACTGCTCGGTCAGTTCTACGGCGTTATCAACCCTTATATTGGTTTTATGGCCGGGATGAAAGCCTTTACCGCAGCGGTCCTGGGCGGTATCGGCAGTATTCCTGGCGCGATGATCGGTGGTCTGATTTTGGGTATCGCCGAAGCACTCTCCTCCGCCTATCTCAGCACCGAATATAAAGACGTGGTCTCCTTTGCGCTGCTGATTCTGGTGCTGTTAGTGATGCCTACCGGTATCCTCGGTCGCCCGGAGGTTGAGAAAGTATGAAACCGATGCATATTGCAATGGCGCTGCTGTCCGCGGCGATGTTCTTTATTCTCGCCGGCGTCTTTATGGGCGTGCAGCTGGAGCTGGACGGCACCAAGCTGGTGGTGGATACCGCGGCGGATATCCGCTGGCAGTGGATCTTCATCGGCACCGCGGTGGTCTTCCTCTTCCAACTGATGCGCCCGCTGTTCCAGAAAACCCTGAAAAACGTCTCCGGGCCGAAGTTTATTCTGCCGGCCATCGACGGGTCGACGGTAAAGCAGAAGCTGTTCCTGGTGGCGCTGCTGGTTATCGCCGTCGCGTGGCCGTTTATGGTGTCGCGCGGCACGGTGGATATCGCCACTCTGACCATGATTTACATCATTCTCGGCCTGGGGCTGAACGTGGTGGTGGGGCTGTCCGGCCTGCTGGTGCTGGGCTACGGCGGCTTCTACGCTATCGGCGCCTACACTTTCGCGCTGCTGAACCACTATTATGGCCTCGGCTTCTGGACCTGCCTGCCGCTGGCGGGGCTGGTTTCGGCCGCTGCGGGCTTCCTGCTGGGCTTCCCGGTGCTGCGCCTGCGCGGTGACTATCTGGCGATTGTGACCCTCGGCTTCGGCGAAATTGTGCGTATTTTACTGCTCAATAACACCGAAGTGACCGGCGGCCCGAACGGCATCAGCCAGATCCCTAAGCCGACGCTGTTTGGCCTCGAGTTTAGCCGCAGCGCGCGCGAAGGCGGATGGGATACCTTCAGCAACTTCTTTGGCGTCAAGTATGACCCCAGCGATAGGGTTATTTTCCTCTACCTGGTGGCGCTGCTGCTGGTGGTCTTCTCGCTGTTCGTGATTAACCGCCTGCTGCGCATGCCGCTGGGCCGCGCGTGGGAAGCGCTGCGTGAAGATGAGATTGCCTGTCGTTCTCTGGGCCTCAATCCGACGCGCATCAAGCTTACCGCCTTTACCATCAGCGCCGCGTTTGCCGGTTTTGCCGGGACGCTGTTCGCCGCACGCCAGGGCTTCGTTAGCCCGGAATCCTTTACCTTCGCCGAGTCGGCCTTCGTGCTGGCAATCGTCGTGCTGGGCGGGATGGGCTCGCAGTTTGCGGTGATTCTGGCCGCTGTTTTGCTGGTGGTCTCGCGCGAGCTGATGCGTGATTTCAACGAATACAGCATGCTGATGCTGGGTGGCCTGATGGTACTGATGATGATCTGGCGTCCGCAGGGTCTGCTGCCGATGACGCGCCCGCAGCTGAAGCTGAAAAAAGGTCAGGCTAAAGGAGAGCAGGCATGAGTCAGCCATTATTATCCGTAAGCGGCCTGATGATGCGCTTTGGCGGCCTGCTGGCGGTCAACAACGTGTCGCTGGAGCTGCGTCCGCAGGAAATTGTTTCGCTGATCGGCCCTAACGGTGCCGGGAAGACCACGGTCTTTAACTGCCTCACCGGTTTCTATAAGCCGACCGGCGGTTCGATTATGTTGCGTGACCAGCACCTGGAAGGGCTGCCGGGTCAGCAGATTGCCCGCATGGGCGTCGTGCGTACCTTCCAGCACGTGCGCCTGTTCCGTGAAATGACGGTGATTGAAAACCTGCTGGTAGCGCAGCATCAGCAGCTGAAAACCGGCGTCTTCTCCGGGCTGCTGAAAACGCCGACCTTCCGTCGCGCGCACAGCGAAGCGCTGGATCGCGCAGCGGCCTGGCTCGAGCGTATCGGCCTGCTGGAGCAGGCTAACCGCCAGGCCAGCAACCTCGCCTACGGCGACCAGCGACGGCTGGAGATCGCTCGCTGCATGGTGACGCAGCCGGAAATCCTGATGCTGGATGAACCGGCGGCGGGCCTGAACCCTAAAGAGACCAAGGAGCTTGACGAGCTGATCGCCGAGCTGCGCAGCCATCACAACACCACCATCCTGCTGATTGAACACGATATGAAGCTGGTGATGGGCATTTCCGATCGCATTTACGTGGTAAACCAGGGCACGCCGCTGGCCAACGGAACGCCGGAAGAGATCCGCAACAACCCGGACGTGATCCGCGCATACCTTGGTGAGGCATAAGCATGGAAAAAGTGATGTTATCTTTTGACAACGTAAGCGCCCACTACGGCAAGATTCAGGCGCTGCATAACGTCAGCCTGCATATCAATCAGGGGGAGATTGTGACCCTGATTGGCGCCAACGGCGCGGGTAAAACCACGCTGCTCGGCACTCTGTGCGGCGACCCGCGCGCCAGCAGCGGAAAGGTGGTGTTTGACGGTAAGGATATTACCGACTGGCAGACCGCGAAAATCATGCGCGAAGCGGTGGCGATTGTTCCGGAAGGGCGTCGCGTCTTCTCGCGGATGACGGTCGAAGAGAACCTCGCGATGGGCGGCTTTTTTGCCGACCGTGACCAGTTCCAGACCCGCATTAAGTGGGTATACGAGCTGTTCCCGCGTCTGCTTGAGCGTCGTATTCAGCGCGCGGGCACCATGTCCGGCGGCGAACAGCAGATGTTGGCGATTGGCCGTGCGCTAATGAGCCAGCCGCGCCTGCTGCTGCTGGATGAACCTTCTCTGGGCCTGGCGCCGATTATCATCCAGCAGATTTTCAACACCATCGAACAGCTGCGCGAGCAGGGGATGACCATTTTCCTTGTGGAGCAGAACGCCAACCAGGCGCTGAAGCTTGCCGATCGCGGCTACGTGCTCGAGAACGGACACGTGGTGCTCGAAGATACCGGCGACGCACTGCTGGCCAACGAGGCGGTACGCAGCGCCTATCTGGGCGGTTAACCCTGTGCAGTACGCCCGGCGCAGGCCGGGCGTACTGCTGCTCAGATCACAGCTCCAGCGAACGTTTCCACAGCATAAAATCATACTGTTCCAGCGTATCTGCCCTGGTACGCCAGCTGCCGCTGGCGGTGGCGATGATTTTCTCAAACAGCCCATCGGCGATATCTGACAGCGGCGTGCCTTCGATAATCGGACCACAGTCATAATCGATAATATCCGGCATTTTGTTGGCTAGCGCGGTATTGGTCGAGACCTTGAGTACCGGCACGATCGGGTTTCCCGTCGGGGTGCCAAGTCCCGTTGAAAAGATCACGATATTGCAGCCTGCGGCGACCAGTCCCGTCACCGCATCGACATCATTACCCGGAGTACAAACCAGCGAAAGCCCACGTTCGGCCATCGGCTCCGCGTAATCGCAGACCGCGCTCACCGGCGCTCTGCCGCCTTTTTTGGCTGCCCCGGCAGATTTGATGGCGTCGGTAATCAAGCCATCCGCAATATTGCCCGGGCTTGGGTTATCGGCGATGGTGGTGCCAAAAAAGTTAGCGACGTACTCGTAGTTTTTCATCAGCGCCAGAAACTTCTCTTTGAGCTCGCGATTGAGACAGCGGTGGACGATGTCTCCTTCCGCGCCGCATAGTTCCGGGAACTCCGCCAGCCCGGAAGCACCCCCGAGGGCGACAAGACGATCGGACACTTCACCCATCGCCGGGTTGGCGCTGATCCCCGAAAATCCGTCGGAAGCGCCGCATTTCACGCCCGTTTTTAACCGCGAGAGCGGAACCTCCTGGCGCTCCGCCACCGGAGCTTCGCGAATCGCGTTATAGGTGGCGCTTAACGCGTCCTGCATCATTTTTTCTTCGCTGCTCCAGTCCTGCTGCCGGAAGTAGATAACCGGCTTATTAAACTGCGGATTGCGCGTGGTGAGGGCGGTTTGGAAATCGACAATCCGCGCCTTTTCGCAGCCTAAGGCAAAGACCGTTACCCCGAGCACATTGGGGTGATCGGCGTAGGCCGCGAGGACATCGCACATCGTCATGCTGTCTGAGGCCGCGCCGCCACAACCGGAAGTGACGGTAATACAGCGAATGCCGTCAAGATGGGGGAAGGGCAAATGGCGGTTATCATTCAGGGCATCGGTGGATGTGACCTGACGGGCGAAATTTTTCAGACTGTTATTGGCATAGCCGAGCGCATCGTTTAGCGCATCGGTGACGCGCTGCACATTACGGTTTTCACAGAATACCAGTGGAATCACCAACCAATAGTTCGCGGTGGCGACCCGCCCATCTTCGCGGACGATGCCGCGAAATGTGCGCTGTTGCCAGGCAGAGACATCGGGCTGCTGCCAGTGATAAGGTGCTTCGTCATTCAGCGACACCGGGGCCGCATAGTGTTTGATATTGTCGGTGGTGACGGCCTCGCCCCGGGTGATGGGTTGCGTCGCTTTACCAACCGGCACGCCGTACAGGGAGACGATATCGCCGGGATGGATGTCCTGCGTGGCGAACTTATGCTTGGCTTTGACATCGCTATGGAGAACGTACTCTTCATCGTTCCAGTTAACCCGCTGGTCTTTGCGTAAGTCTTGCAGTGCAACGATCAAATTGTCTGTAGGGTCAATTTTTAAGATGGTCTGCATGTTAGGTATCCTTTGTTATCAGTGCCGCAGGATTTTAGTGGTGGGTAAGTGCGACGCCAGTGGTCGCTTTTCTGCCGGCGAGTGCAGCAATGAGTAAGGCGCAGCACACGGTGATGAGAGACAGGGCTATCAGTCCAGCCGAATCGTTACCGAAGAAGGCATCAACCTCAACGCGAATCAGCGGAGCCAGGAAACTACAAAAGGCGCCCATGGTGGTACAAAAACCGATACTGGCCGCCAGCGCCGAGCCGGAGACGATCTGTGCAGGAAAAGTCCAGAAAATAGGTTGCACTGAGAGGAAGCCGATAGCTGACAGCGAAAGCGCGGCAATAGCCAACACCGGGCCTGACCAGGCAGAGACAAACAGTCCCAGCGCCGCCGCCAGCATGCACAGTACTGCAATCAGCACCCGGCGGGTCGGCATTTTGTCCGCCAGTCGCGGAATGTAGTAGACCCCGACCGCGGAGCAGGCCCAGGGGATGGCGGCGACGAGGGATTCTTTAAAGCCCAGCGTGGAGCCCATCAGCGAGGCGACCTGCGATGGCAGGAAGAACATCAGTCCGTAAACGCTGATTTGGATGGTGCCGTAGATCAATGCCAGGTGCCAGACTTTAAGGCTTTTTAGCGCGGTACTGACGCTACTGGTTTCCGTCTGGCGCTGCTCCTGTTGCAGCTGGTTGATGAGCGCTTTTTTCTCGGCGTCGGTCAGAAAGCGCGCTTTGGCTGGCGTATCATCCAGCCAGAACCAGGCGAAGATCCCCATAACGATGGCCGGGATCCCTTCGATGAAAAACATCCAGAACCAACCGGGTTTACCCAGAAATCCGTGCATTTCCAGCAGCGCACCTGAGACCGGCGAGCCTAAGGTCAGTGCCAGCGGGACGCCGAGCACGAAAATTCCCACCACGGAGGCCCGAACTTTGTTAGGGAAGTAGATTGAGGCCAGCAGCAGAATACCGGGGTAAAAACCAGCTTCTCCTAAACCCAATAAGAATCGCAGAACAATAAACTGGGTTTCCGACTGCACCAGGCCGGTGAGGGCGGAGAGTACGCCCCACAACACGGTGGTGATACTTAACCATTTTTGCGCGCCAATCTTATTCAGGATCAGGTTGGCGGGAATACCGAACAGCGCATAGGCGGCGAAAAATATCCCCGCCCCCAGGGCAAAGGCCGAATTGGAGAGCCCAATATCGACCTGCATCGCCTCTTTGGCGAAGCCGACATTGACCCTGTCAATAAAGGCGATGAAGTAGAGGATAAACATCAGCGGAACCAGACGCTTCCACGATTTAGCGATCGCGGAATTTAATACCGGGTTGTCGTAAGCGGTGATCGTTTTCATCATACCTCCACGGTGGGGTCAGGCATCAATGGCAATACCAGCGCGGGAAAGTATCTGTTGAATACTTTCGCTCTGGCCGATGGTCAGCGAGTTAAAAGGTGCGGTGCAGCGGTCTGACTGAATAATGCCGCGCAGTTGCAATGCTTTTTTAAACGTCGGGATGAAAGGATCGTTAACCGTATAAATATCCATTAAATCATCGACTTTTTGCTGGAGTGACGACACCTTGCTGAGGTCGTTGTCGCTAAACGCCTGTATCCAGTCGCGGAAGATTTCGGGACAAATATTGGATAAACCGCCGATGCAACCATTTCCGCCCGATAAAACGTTGTGCGCGAAGTTGTTATCGTAACCGGCGTAGACTTCAAAATCCGGGCGCTCGGATTTGACCTGGCGAATGATCTGCGCCGTATGGCCGGTGTCCGGAATTGTGTCTTTCAGGCCGATAATATTAGGGAACTCGCGGGCGAGCCGCAGGCAGACCTCGGGTGAGACGGAATAGCCGGTACGTTCCGGGAAGTTATAGATAAAGATTTTGGCCGCGGTCCGATGCGCTATCTGGCTGTAAAAGGTATAGATTGCCTCATCGGTCAGGCGGAAGTACCAGGGGCTGATAATCATCACGCCATCCAGCCCGCATTCATCAGCATAGTTTGCCAGCTCAACGCACTCGTCAATATCCATGCGGCTGGTTCCGGCATAGGCCTTTATTCCATCACGTGGGAACTCTGCGGCCATATGAATAATCTGACGGGACGTTTTCATATCCAGAGAGAAAAACTCGCCGGTACTGCCCATGACGACAAATCCGGAGACGCTATTTTTGATGAAATCATACAGTCGGAAATTACCTTCCGGATCCAGTCTGCCCTGGCTATCAAATACCGTGACGGCAGGGGTGATGTAACGACTTTGCATGTTATGTTCCTTTTGTTCGTATATACAAACAGTGTTTGTATTTGCAATCAAACATAAGTAAACATGATGAGAATACGAAGTCAAACCGACGAAAAAGTGGCGAAAAAATGATTAATACAATGAATTGATGGAGAAATAGACAGCTGAGCCAGGTGCCACAGTAGGTGATTAAATATCGGTAATGTGTGTGTAATCACACTTCCTGTGGCCGGGAGAGGACGGTCAGTAGTTTTTGATTTCGGGCAGCTTGTTCAGCACGCTTTCGATACGCGTTTTCGCGCTTTTTAAGGCGTGGATGACCTGCTGTGTTTTCTCTTCGCCGGCCCGGAATGCCGGTAAGGAGACGCTGATGGCCGCCAGAATGGTCTCTTTTTGCTGCAGGGGAACGGCGAAGCAAATCGTGTCGTCATTCACTTCCCGGTCGTCCATGGCGTAGCCGTTGCTGGCGACCTGGGTTAACTGTTGACGAAGCTCGACCATGCTGGTGATGCTGCGTGGGGTGACGCAAGGCAGACCCTGCGGGTAAAGTTCCAGAATCTCGTCGTCACGGTGTTTGTGCAGCAACGCTTTGCCCAGCGCGGAGCAGATCGCCGGAAGGCGAGTGCCGACCTTAGAGACCAGTTGTACGGTCTGGTCGCCCTGCACTTTATCTACATAGAGCACCCAGGCGTCGTCGAGGATACCGAGCTGGCAGACTTCGTTGCATTCGTTGACGACCGCCTGCATCTCGCTATTAATCATTTTTAGCCAGAACTCTTTTTCAACGGTGGCGCTGGCGAGGACTGCGCATGAGATCCCGAGCGTGTAAATGCCGTTACGCTCATCGTGACTGATATATTTCCGGTATTGTAACGACTTAAGAATCGGGAAAATCGTTCCTTTAGAAATATCCGTTTTGAGCGACAGCTCAGACAGCGTCATCCCATCAACATTGGCTAATGTTTCGAGGATAAGTAAAACGCGCTCGGTGGGTTTGTGAAGCGTCTTCATGTTGGTCCTTGTGACGGTTCGCCGGAGAGTGCTCTTAAACGAACTCTATTTAACTACAGATTGTCACTTATCTGTAGCCCGGCCGGGAATTATCCCCATGACGTGTCGCAGCTCCCACTTTCCTGTCTCCGATCTTTCATCGTCTTGCCATCTCTTTGACGTCTTACTATCTTTTTTTTGTAATAAAAGAGTTATTTTTCTGTAATTCGAGCATGTCATGTTACCCCCGCGAACATCAAACGCGTGAAATCGCGCATCTGGAACAACAAGAGAGATAACCGATGATATCGTTACGACATACGGCTTTAGGACTGGCGCTTAGCCTGGCATTTGCCGGTCAGGCCCTCGCAGTAACTACCATCCCGTTCTGGCACTCAATGGAAGGGGAACTGGGTAAAGAAGTTGATTCTCTGGCGCAACGTTTCAACGCGGCCAATCCGGATTACAAAATTACGCCGGTCTACAAAGGTAACTACGAGCAGAGCCTGAGCGCCGGTATCGCCGCGTTTCGTACCGGCAACGCCCCGGCACTGCTGCAGGTTTATGAAGTCGGTACCGCGACGATGATGGCGTCAAAAGCCATCAAGCCGGTGTATCAGGTCTTCACCGATGCGGGCATTAAGTTTGATGAATCGCAGTTCGTGCCGACCGTTTCCGGCTACTACACCGACTCTAAAACCGGCCACCTCCTCTCCCAGCCTTTTAACAGCTCCACCCCGGTGCTGTACTACAACAAAGACGCCTTCAAAAAAGCCGGCTTAGATCCGGAGCAGCCGCCGAAAACCTGGCAGGATCTGGCCGCCTATACCGCGAAGCTGAAGGCCGCCGGAATGAAGTGCGGCTACGCCAGCGGCTGGCAGGGCTGGATTCAGATTGAGAACTTCAGCGCCTGGCACGGCCTGCCGGTCGCCACCAAAAATAACGGCTTCGACGGCACCGATGCGGTTCTGGAGTTCAACAAGCCGGAGCAGGTGAAGCATATCGCCATGCTGGAAGCGATGAACAAGAAGGGCGACTTCAGCTACTTCGGGCGTAAAGATGAGTCCACCGAGAAGTTCTACAACGGTGACTGCGCGATTACCACCGCTTCCTCCGGTTCGCTTGCCGATATCCGCCAGTACGCCAAATTCAACTATGGCGTCGGGATGATGCCGTACGATGCCGACGTTAAGGGCGCGCCGCAGAACGCCATTATCGGCGGAGCGAGTCTGTGGGTGATGCAGGGTAAAGATAAAGAGACCTACACCGGGGTGGCGAAATTCCTCGAGTTCCTCACAAAACCGGAAATCGCTGCGGAATGGCACCAGAAAACCGGCTATCTGCCGATCACCACCGCCGCCTACGATCTGACCCGTCAGCAGGGCTTCTATGACAAAAACCCCGGCGCCGATATCGCCACTCGTCAGATGCTGAACAAGCCGCCGCTGCCGTTCACCAAAGGCCTGCGCCTGGGCAATATGCCGCAGATTCGCACCGTAGTGGATGAGGAGCTGGAAAGCGTTTGGACCGGCAAGAAAACCCCGCAGCAGGCGCTGGATTCAGCGGTTGAGCGCGGTAACCAGCTGCTGCGTCGTTTCGAGCAGTCGACTAAGTCGTAACGTATTGATGCCGATTGATTCAGGGCAGTAGGTCGAACGGACGTCCCCCGGTAGCGCCGCGCTCACCGGGGGATATCCGCCTTTGGCGATCGCCGATAGCAGCGAATCACTGGGCATCATCGAGCAAAAGAGTAACCTCATGTCATCAACCCGTCCGGTATTCCGCTCGCGCTGGCTGCCCTATCTGCTGGTTGCGCCACAGCTGATTATCACCATTATTTTCTTTATCTGGCCCGCGGGCGAGGCACTGTGGTATTCGCTGCAAAGCGTCGACCCGTTTGGCCTCTCCAGCCAGTTCGTCGGCATGGATAACTTCGTTACCCTGTTCCACGACCCGTACTATCTGGACTCATTCTGGACCACCATCAAGTTCAGCTCGATGGTGACGTTCAGCGGCCTGATCGTTTCGCTGTTTTTCGCCGCGCTGGTCGACTACGTGGTGCGCGGCAGCCGCTTCTATCAAACGCTGATTCTGCTGCCCTACGCCGTTGCGCCCGCGGTTGCCGCGGTGCTGTGGATTTTCCTCTTTAACCCAGGACGCGGGCTGATTACCCATTTCCTCGGCGAGATGGGCTACGACTGGAACCACGCGCAGAACAGCGGCCAGGCGATGTTCCTCGTGGTATTTGCTTCGGTATGGAAGCAGATTAGCTACAACTTCCTGTTCTTCTTCGCCGCGCTGCAGTCGATCCCGCGCTCGCTGGTGGAGGCTGCGGCGATTGACGGGGCTGGCCCGGTCCGCCGCTTCTTCAAGCTGGCGCTGCCGCTGATTGCGCCGGTGAGCTTCTTCCTGCTGGTCGTCAACCTGGTTTACGCCTTCTTCGATACCTTCCCGGTTATCGATGCCGCTACCGCCGGTGGCCCGGTCCAGGCGACGACGACGCTAATCTATAAGATCTATCGTGAAGGCTTTGCCGGGCTCGATCTCTCCGCTTCCGCCGCGCAGTCGGTGGTGCTGATGATGCTGGTGATTGTGCTGACGGTGGTTCAGTTCCGCTATGTTGAACGTAAGGTGCGCTACCAATGATTGAGAACCGTCCCGGGCTGACGATTTTCAGCCACACCATGCTGATTGCGGGAATTGCCGTCATTCTGTTCCCGCTGTACGTCGCCTTTGTCGCGGCCACGCTGGACAACAAGGCGGTCTTTGAGACGCCGATGACGCTGATCCCCGGCGGCCACCTTTTGGAAAATATGGCTACCATCTGGCAGCAGGGCGTGGGGGCCAACAGCGCACCGTTCTGGCTGATGATGCTCAACAGCTTCATCATGGCGTTCAGCATCACGGTGGGCAAAATCGTGGTGTCGATGCTCTCGGCGTTCGCCATCGTCTGGTTCCGCTTCCCGCTACGTAACCTGTTCTTCTGGACGATCTTTATAACCCTGATGCTGCCGGTTGAGGTGCGAATTTTCCCGACGGTAGAGGTAATTGCCAACCTGAAGATGCTCGATAGCTACGCCGGCCTGACGCTGCCGCTGATGGCCTCGGCAACCGCCACCTTCCTGTTCCGCCAGTTCTTTATGACCCTGCCGGATGAGCTGATTGAAGCGGCGCGCATCGACGGCGCCTCGCCGATGCGCTTTTTCCGCGACATCGTGCTGCCGCTGTCGAAAACCAATCTCGCGGCGCTGTTCGTTATCACCTTTATCTACGGCTGGAACCAGTACCTGTGGCCGCTGCTGATTATTCAGGATATCAATCTCGGCACCGCGGTGGCGGGTATCAAAGGCATGATCGCCACCGGCGAGGGCACCACGCAGTGGAATCAGGTGATGGCGGCAATGCTGCTGACGCTGATTCCCCCGGTTGTTATCGTTTTAGCCATGCAGCGCGCGTTTGTGCGTGGTTTAGTGGACAGTGAGAAGTAGGTTGTATCCCTTGATTGTTCGTGGGGTCGACGCTGAGCCGAAACCGCGTAATCAAGGCAGAGGATGATGGACATAGTGGGCCTATGTCCAAATCCGACAACGCAGAGTACGCGGTTTCGGCACGCGTCCCGAAGGGCTGGGGCCATTTTTGCCCGGTACCGCGTTACTCGCGTCTTATTTGGGCCCACCAAACTGCGACGCTTGCGCCTTGCCCCGAGCAAAAATAGCCGCCAGCGACGTTCATGAACAATCAAGGGATACAACCTTTTATGGCTGGTTTGAAGCTACAGGCAGTAACCAAAAGCTGGGATGGCAAAACCCAGATTATTCAGCCGCTGACGCTCGACGTGGCGGACGGGGAGTTTATCGTGATGGTCGGGCCTTCCGGCTGCGGAAAATCGACCCTGCTGCGGATGGTGGCCGGGCTTGAGCGCGTGACCAGCGGCGACATCTGGATTAACCGCCAGCGTGTCACCGAGATGGAGCCGAAGGATCGCGGTATTGCGATGGTGTTCCAGAACTACGCCCTCTACCCGCATATGAGCGTGGAGGAGAATATGGCCTGGGGGCTGAAAATTCGCGGGATGGGCAAAAGCCTGATTGACGAGCGGGTGCAGGAAGCGGCGCGCATTCTGGAACTCGATGGCCTGCTCAAACGTCGCCCGCGGGAACTCTCCGGCGGCCAGCGTCAGCGCGTGGCGATGGGCCGCGCCATCGTCCGCGATCCGGCGGTATTCCTGTTTGATGAACCGCTGTCTAACCTTGATGCCAAGCTGCGCGTGCAGATGCGCCTGGAGCTCCAGCAGCTGCACCGTCGGCTGAAAACCACCTCGCTGTACGTCACCCACGACCAGGTTGAGGCGATGACCCTCGCTCAGCGGGTGATGGTGATGAATAAAGGCGTTGCCGAGCAGATTGGCACACCGGTGGAGGTGTACGAAAAGCCGGCCAGCCGCTTTGTGGCGAGCTTTATCGGCAGCCCGGCGATGAACCTGCTCGACGGGCGCATCAGCGACGACGGCAGCCGTTTTGAACTGGAGGGCGGCCTGCATCTGCCGATCGATAGCGAGCATCGTCGGCACGCCGGGCGTAAGATGACCCTCGGCATCCGTCCGGAACATTTTGCCGCAGGCCCCGAGACGGAAGGCGGCGTACCGCTGGTGATGGATACGCTGGAAATTTTAGGTGCCGATAACCTCGCCCACGGGCGCTGGGGCGCGCAGAAGCTGGTCGTCAGGCTGCCGCATCAGCAGCGTCCGGCGGTGGGCAGCACGCTGTGGCTGCATCTGCCGCAGGATCATCTGCACCTCTTTGATGGTGAAACAGGACAACGCGCATGAGTTACTGGCCTTACCCCCATATCGTCGCCCATCGCGGCGGCGGAAAGTTGGCGCCGGAGAATACCCTAGCCGCTATTGATACCGGCGCTCGCTTTGGTCATACCATGATCGAGTTCGACGCCAAACTGTCGAAGGATGGGCAAATCTTTCTGCTGCATGACGATAATCTCGAGCGCACCAGCAACGGCTGGGGCGTGGCGGGCGAGCTGGCGTGGCATGAGCTGCTGAACGTCGATGCGGGAAGCTGGTACGGCCGCGAATTTAAAGGCGAGCCGCTGCCGCTGCTCTCCGCCGTGGCGGAGCGCTGCCGTCAGCTGAACATGATGGCCAATATCGAAATTAAGCCGACCACCGGCACCGGGCTGCTGACCGGCAAGGTGGTGGCCTTAGCGGCCCGCGAGCTGTGGCACGGCATGACCGCGCCGCTGCTGTCATCGTTTGAAATTGACGCCCTGGAAGCGGCGCAGCAGGCGGCGCCCGAGCTGCCGCGTGGGCTGCTGCTTGACGAATGGCGCGAGGATTGGCGCGAGCTGACCGCCCGGCTGGGCTGCGTGTCGATTCACCTGAACCATAAGCTGCTCGATGAGGCGCGGGTGGCGAGCCTGAAGGCCGCAGGTCTGCATATTCTGGTATATACCGTCAATAAACCCCAGCGTGCCGCCGAGCTGCTGCGCTGGGGCGTCGACAGCATCTGTACCGATGCGATAGACGTCATCGGCCCCAACTTCCAGTAATCTGCCGACAGGCGGCCTTTACGGGGTCGTCTGTCGCGGCAGCATGCCACCGTTACTATTCGGCAGAACCTGCTGCTGCGAATTCACCTTCCCGCTCTGCAATACGCGCTGCTGGTTGTTGTTCTGCTGCGTTTGAAGATGCTGCTGCTGAGCGCGCGTCTGGTTCTGCATATCCTGCTTCAGCATGCTCTGATGCTGCTGCTGCTGGACCTGCATCTGGTTTTGCATCCGCTGCTGGCTGGGGACGACGTACCCCGGCTGGTTGGGATTGTTGGTGGTATTAAGCGGCTGTGCCAGGGCGGTCAACGGCATCAGCACCGCCAGAAATAGTATTGCCTTCATTGTTCTCTCCTCCCGTGCGTGGGATCGCTTAAGTGTACCTCCTTTCCGGCATAACAATGATTTTTTAGGACTTATCAACCAGGCTTATGCAGGGACAAAAACAGATTCAGGAGTATGGCAATGATAACAACACTATTCTGGCGTCAGGCGGTCATCGCCTTGCTGTTGGCGGGCGGGAGCTTTACCGTCGCCGCAAGCCCGGCCCCGCCTCCCGTATCCTACGGAGTTGAAGAGGACGTCTTTCATCCGGTTCGCGCCCAGCAGGGAATGGTGGCGTCGGTTGATGCCCTGGCCACCCGCGTCGGCGTGGATATTTTGCGCCAGGGTGGAAACGCCGTCGATGCGGCGGTGGCGGTGGGTTATGCGCTGGCGGTCACGCACCCGCAGGCGGGCAATATTGGCGGCGGCGGCTTTATGATGCTGCGCACCAAAGATGGTAAAACGACGGCCATTGATTTTCGCGAAATGGCGCCGGAACAGGCAACCCGCGATATGTTCCTCGATGACCAGGGCAACCCGGACAGTAAAAAGTCGCTGACCTCGCATCTCGCCTCCGGTACGCCGGGCAGCGTGGCCGGCTTCTCCCTGGCGCTGGAAAAATACGGCACCATGCCGCTGAACAAGGTGATTCGTCCGGCCATCAAGCTGGCTGAAGAGGGCTTCACGGTCAATGATGCGCTGGCGGACGACCTGAAAACCTACGGCAGCGAGGTGATCCCGAATCACGCCAACAGCCGGGCTATTTTCTGGAAAAACGGTGAGCCGCTGAAAAAGGGCGACAAGCTGGTGCAAAAACAGCTGGGGAAAAGCCTGGAGCTGATCGCCGAGCACGGCCCGGACGCGTTTTATAAAGGGGCGATTGCCGACCAGATTGCCGATGAGATGCAAAAAAACGGCGGGCTGATCACCAAAGCGGACCTGGCGAACTACCGGGCGGTGGAGCGCACGCCGATAAGCGGCGACTATCGCGGCTACCAGGTGTTCTCGATGCCGCCGCCTTCCTCCGGGGGGATCCACATCGTGCAGATCCTCAATATCCTCGAAAACTTCGATATGCATAAGTTCGGCTTCGGCAGCGCGGACGCCATGCAGGTGATGGCGGAAGCGGAGAAGCACGCCTATGCCGATCGCTCTGAGTACCTCGGCGATCCGGATTTCGTTAAGGTTCCGTGGCAGGCGCTCACCAGCAAGGCCTACGCCAAATCGATAGCCGAGCAGATCGATATCAATAAGGCGAAACCCTCCAGCCAGATCCGTCCGGGCAAGCTGGCGCCTTACGAGAGCAACCAGACCACCCACTTTTCGGTGGTGGACAAAGATGGCAACGCGGTGGCGGTGACCTACACGCTGAACACCGTTTTTGGTACCGGCATTGTGGCGGGGAACTCCGGGATCTTAATGAACAATCAGATGGATGATTTCTCGGCGAAGCCCGGCGTGCCTAACGTCTATGGGCTGGTGGGCGGTGACGCCAACTCCGTCGGGCCGAAAAAACGCCCGCTGTCGTCAATGTCGCCGACGATTGTGGTGAAGGACGGTAAAACCTGGCTGGTCACCGGCAGTCCGGGCGGCAGCCGGATTATCACGACGGTGCTGCAAATGGTGGTGAACTCCATCGATTTTGGGATGAACGTCGCGGAAGCCACCAACGCACCGCGCTTCCATCATCAGTGGCTGCCCGATGAGCTGCGGGTGGAGAAGGGCTTTAGCCCGGATACCCTGAAGCTGCTGACGGAAAGAGGGCAGAAGGTGGCGGTGAAAGAGGCGATGGGCAGCACGCAAAGTATTATGGTCGGCCCGGACGGCACGCTGTACGGCGCGTCTGACCCGCGTTCGCCGGGGGATTTAACCGCCGGATACTAAGCGCGATCTAAACCCTCTCCCCGAGCGGGAGAGGGTTGGGAAGGGCTACTCTTTCAGGCGGGCCATAAAGAGGGCATCGACGTATTCACCGTTGCGCAGCGCAAACTTACGCCCGGTCCCCTCAACGCTAAAGCCGTATTTGCGATAGACAGAAATGGCGGATGCGTTATCAGCGAATACCGTTAATTCGATGCGTTCGACGCGCAGCCAGTTATCACACAGGTTTATCATCTCGCGCATCAGGGCGCTGCCGACGCCGCGTCCGTGAAAGGGCGCCGCCACGCTCATACCGAAGGTCGCGACGTGGCTACGGCGCGGGCGGGACTCAACGCTCAGCATCAGGTGGCCGACGACCTGCTCATCGATGCTGGCGACCAGATGGTGGCCGTTGGGCCGGGGCTGTAGCCGCTCCTGCCACATTTCCATTGCCGGATGAGGAAGCTGTAGCGTGTCGTGATAGACCTCCGGGTGTGCAGTCAGTTGACGTAACGGTTCTGCATCGCGCGGTTCGGCGTGGCGTATCACTATCTCACTCATTCCTCTTCTCCTTAGTGCCTGCATATCAGGCTTTATCTGCTCGTTGAGTCCCTTTCAACATCCCTGACTTTAAAAAAGGCGTCAACGGCTATTTTTTGCAAAAAAGAAGTAGACAAGTGCGAATGAGAATGATTATTATTGTCCTGCATTCAGGGAGACCCTTGCGGAAAGCCTGAAAGCACGACATTGCTCACATTGCTTCCAGTATTACTTTAGCCAGCCAGGTGCTGGCTTTTTTTTTGCCTTTTTTTGCCGGTCATTTTCCACCATCGTCGGTGGCTTAAGGGTTAAGTTCGTCGCCGGGGTGCGCTATGGTTAGCAGCAGAAACCTCAACTAAGGACTGCGTTATGACTCTGCACTGCGCATTTATTGGATTCGGTAAAAGCACCACCCGCTACCATCTTCCTTACGTTCTGCACCGCAAAGACCGCTGGCACGTGGCGCATATCTATCGCCGCAGCGCGAAGCCGGAAGAGCAGGCCACGCAGTACTCGCATATTCACTTCACCAGCGATCTCGATGAGGTACTTAACGATCCTCAGGTCAAGCTGGTGATTGTCTGCACCCACGCCGACAGCCACTTTGACTACGCGAAGCGCGCGCTGGAAGCGGGCAAGAACGTGCTGGTGGAAAAACCCTTCACCCCGACCCTGGCGGAAGCAAAAGCGCTGTTCGCGCTGGCAAAAAGCAAGGGGCTGACGGTAACGCCGTACCAGAACCGCCGCTTTGACTCCTGCTTCCTGGCCGCTAAGAAGGCGATTGAAAGCGGTAAACTGGGTGAGATCGTTGAAATTGAAAGCCACTTCGACCTCTATCGCCCGACGGCGGAAACGCAGCCCGGAGCTGCGCAGGATGGCGCCTTTTATGGCCTTGGCGTGCATACGCTGGATCAGATAATCTCCCTGTTCGGCCGCCCGGATCGCGTGGCGTACGACATCCGCAGCCTGCGTAATAAGGCCAACCCGGATGATACCTTTGAAGCCCAGCTGTTCTACGGCGACCTGAAGGCGATTGTTAAAACCAGTTATCTGGTGAAGCTGGCGTATCCGAAATTTATCGTTCACGGCCATAAAGGGTCGTTTATCAAATACGGTATCGACCAGCAGGAAACCAGCCTGAAGGCGAATATCATGCCGGGCGAGCCGGGCTTCGCGGCAGACGAGAGCATCGGCCTGCTGGAGTACGTGGATGATAGCGGCGCGAGCGTGCGCGAAGAGCTGCGGGTGGAGCCCGGCGACTACGGGCGGGTGTATGATTCGCTCTACGAGACCCTGGTAAACGGGGCCGGGAATTACGTCAAGGAATCTGACGTTCTCACCAATATGGAGATCCTCGAACGCGGCTTCAGGCAGCCATCGCCGGCCACGATAACCCTCGATAAATAAGCATCCTGAGCTCCTCTGCTCTTATTCATATTTTTTGAACAGAGGAGTCAATTTTCACCCTCTATGATCGTTAGCGGAATGGGCCCACACTTATTCCATCGAAAACATACGGGGGTGCAACATGATCTACTTACGCAAAGCTAACGAACGCGGTCACGCTAATCATGGCTGGCTCGATTCCTGGCATACTTTCTCTTTCGCCAACTATTACGACGCCAATTTTATGGGCTTTTCCGCTCTGCGCGTGATTAACGATGACGTGATTGACGCCGGCCAGGGCTTCGGGACCCACCCGCATAAAGATATGGAAATTCTGACCTACGTGCTGGAAGGGGTGGTTGAACACCAGGACAGCATGGGTAACAAAGAGCAGGTTCCCGCGGGTGAATTCCAGATCATGAGCGCCGGTACCGGGGTTCGTCACTCTGAATACAACCCGAGCAGCACCGAACGTCTGCACCTGTATCAAATCTGGATTATGCCGGAAGAGAACGGCATCGCTCCGCGCTATGAGCAGCGCCGGTTTGATGCGCTGCAGGGCAAACAGCTGGTGCTGTCGCCGGACGCTCGCGAAGGCTCGCTGAAAGTACATCAGGATATGGAGCTGTACCGCTGGGCGCTGCTGAAAGACGAGCAGTCGGTCCATCAGATTGCCGCGGAACGTCGCGTGTGGATTCAGGTCGTTAAAGGTGAAGTTACCATCAACGGCACCAAAGCGACCACCAGCGATGGCCTGGCGATTTGGGATGAGCAGGCTATCTCGGTTCATGCCGATAGCGACAGCGAAATCCTGCTGTTCGATCTGCCTCCGGTCTAATACTCAGGCCTGCTTTTTGTCGCACACCCGGTCGGCCAGCACGGCCGGGGATTTTTGGCGCAACGGCCGCAGCGCCGCTCGCATGATTGCGGCCATTAACGCTAAATAAA
The DNA here is from genome assembly GCF_902705905.1 of Klebsiella sp. 18074. NCBI lineage: Bacteria > Pseudomonadati > Pseudomonadota > Gammaproteobacteria > Enterobacterales > Enterobacteriaceae > Klebsiella > Klebsiella sp. 18074. The sequence goes on from NZ_CACSIS010000001.1 coordinate 315,707, forward strand.
GTCGTTAGCGCGCGTTTCTCCGGGAAGGTTGCGCTTTGTCCGTGATAAACTGAGAGAATCTCTCCCATTTATTACAGTCAGGACGATGAAAAAGAAAAGACCCGTACTTCAGGATGTAGCCGATCTTGTCGGCGTGACCAAAATGACGGTCAGTCGCTTTTTACGTAACCCGGAACAGGTTTCCGAGGCTCTGCGTGGCAAGATTGCCGTTGCTCTCGATGAACTGGGTTATATCCCCAATCGTGCCCCTGATATTCTCTCCAACGCGACCAGCCGCGCCATCGGCGTGCTCCTGCCGTCGTTAACCAACCAGGTCTTTTCTGAAGTGCTGCGCGGTATTGAAAGCGTCACCGATGCTTTCGGCTATCAGGCCATGCTGGCGCACTACGGCTATAAGCCTGAAATGGAAGAAAAACGCCTGGAATCGATGCTCTCGTGGAACATCGACGGCCTGATCCTCACCGAACGTACCCACACGCCGCGGACGCTTAAAATGATCGAAGTCGCCGGCATCCCGGTGGTCGAGCTGATGGACAGCCGCTCGCCGTGCCTCGATATCGCCGTCGGTTTTGATAACTTCGACGCCGCGCGCCAGATGACTGCCGCCATTATTGCCCGCGGCCATCGCCACGTCGCCTATCTTGGCGCACGTCTTGATGAACGTACTATCATCAAGCAGAAGGGGTACGAGCAGGCGATGCACGACGCGGGCATGACGCCGTACAGCGTGATGGTCGAACAATCGTCTTCCTACTCGTCAGGGATTGAGCTGATGCGCCAGGCGCGTCGCGAATATCCGCAGCTTGACGGGATCTTCTGCACCAACGATGACCTCGCGGTCGGCGCGGCCTTTGAGTGCCAGCGTCTGGGATTACGCATTCCGGATGATATGGCGATTGCCGGCTTCCACGGCCACGATATTGGCCAGGTGATGGAGCCGCGTCTTGCCAGCGTGCTGACGCCGCGTGAGCGGATGGGGCGTATCGGCGCCGAACGCCTGCTGGCGCGTATTCGTGGTGAGACGGTTACCCCTAAGATGTTAGATTTAGGTTTCACATTGTCACCGGGTGGATCAATTTAAACTGACAAGTTTGAAGTAGATCACACATATTCACTTCTGGCACGAATGGTGATTGCTTCTCCCTAAGTCCGGTATGACAATGTTACCGATAACAGTTACCCGTAACAATTAACCTGTGCGCGCGCCGTCACGTCGAATCCAAACGACCTGAAGGATAACGCGTATGTGTCCAGTGGGAGGAAGCTTTGAGCACGACTAACCATGATCACCACGTCTATGTCCTGATGGGCGTTTCCGGCAGTGGGAAATCCGCCGTCGCCAGCGAAGTGGCGCATCAGCTGCATGCCGCGTTTCTCGACGGCGACTTTCTGCATCCGCGTAGCAATATCAACAAGATGGCTTCCGGCGAGCCGCTGAATGACGACGACCGCACGCCGTGGCTGCAGGCGCTGAACGATGCCGCCTTCGCCATGCAGCGGACCAATAAAGTGTCGCTTATCGTGTGCTCGGCGCTGAAAAAAAGCTATCGCGACATTCTGCGCAAAGGCAACCCGAACCTCTCCTTCGTCTACCTGAAAGGTGATTTCGACCTGATCGAAAGCCGCCTGAAGGCGCGCAAGGGCCACTTCTTCAAAACCCAGATGCTGGTAACGCAGTTTGAAACTCTGCAGGAGCCAGGCGCTGACGAAGGCGATGTGTTAATCGTCGATATTGATCAATCGCTGGAAGGCGTGGTCGCGAGCACCATTGAGGTGATCAACAAAGGCAGTAACTAGTGAGTACATTAACGCTTGTTTTAACAGCAGTCGGCTCCGTTTTGCTGCTGCTGTTTTTAGTCATGAAGGCGCGCATGCATGCCTTCGTGGCCTTGATGGTGGTTTCTATTGGTGCAGGCCTCTTTTCCGGGATGCCGCTGGATAAAATTGCGGCAACCATGGAAAAAGGGATGGGTGGGACGCTCGGCTTTCTGGCGATCGTCGTGGCGCTGGGGGCGATGTTCGGTAAGATCCTTCATGAAACCGGCGCCGTCGACCAGATAGCCGTTAAGATGCTGAAATCTTTCGGCCACAGCCGGGCGCATTACGCCATTGGCCTCGCCGGTCTTATCTGCGCGCTGCCGCTGTTTTTCGAAGTGGCAATCGTGCTGCTGATTAGCGTCGCCTTCTCGATGGCGCGCCATACCGGCACCAACCTGGTGAAGCTGGTTATTCCGCTGTTTGCCGGCGTTGCCGCCGCTGCGGCATTTCTGCTGCCGGGGCCCGCACCTATGCTGCTGGCGTCGCAAATGCACGCCGATTTTGGCTGGATGATCCTGATTGGCCTCTGCGCCGCGATCCCGGGGATGCTCATCGCCGGACCGCTGTGGGGCAACTTTATCAGCCGCTATGTCGAACTGCATATTCCTGACGACATCAGCGAGCCTAGCCTCGGTGAAGGCAAGATGCCGTCGTTCGCCTTTAGCCTGTCGCTGATCCTGCTGCCGCTGGTGCTGGTAGGGCTGAAAACGGTCGCCGCGCGCTTTGTCCCGGTTGGCTCGAGCACCTATGAATGGTTCGAATTTATCGGCCATCCGTTCACCGCGATTCTGGTGGCATGCCTGGTGGCGATTTATGGCCTGGCGGTACGTCAGGGGATGGCGAAAGATCGGGTGATGGAGATCTGCGGTCACGCGCTGCAGCCGGCGGGGATTATCCTGCTGGTCATCGGTGCCGGCGGCGTCTTTAAGCAGGTGCTGGTAGATTCCGGCGTCGGCCCGGCGCTCGGTGAAGCGCTGACCGGTATGGGTCTGCCGATTGCGATTACCTGCTTCGTGCTGGCGGCCGCGGTGCGCATTATCCAGGGCTCTGCGACGGTCGCCTGCTTAACGGCTGTTGGTCTGGTGATGCCGGTTATCGAGCAGCTGAACTACAGCGGCGCGCAAATGGCGGCTCTGTCGATTTGTATCGCCGGCGGTTCAATCGTCGTGAGCCACGTCAACGACGCGGGCTTCTGGCTGTTCGGTAAGTTTACCGGCGCAACGGAAGCCCAGACGCTGAAGACCTGGACCATGATGGAAACCATTCTCGGCACCACCGGCGCTATCGTCGGTATGATTGCGTTTTCGCTGCTCAGCTAAACGTTAAATAAGAGAGTCCGGCGCAGCGCTGCCGGGCTCTTTTCGCCTGACGGCAGAGGCCGTTTTTATCCTCTCTTCCTGCCCGCATCTATGCCCCCTTTTTCGCCTGACTCCGCGCCGTAATGGGCGCTACGACAAAAGCCTGATGCCTCAGTAGCCCAGGCACTGCAAGGGTTTGTCGGCTTTTGCCGCGCTGCGGCTAGCGGCCCATTTTCCGCGTAAATCCATAATCCAGATCAATAAAAACGCGGCGGAAATTATTCCCTTTTCGCCACGCTTTCCCCGATAATCTTTAAGGTTTTCCTGAATGTCGATGGCTGCGGATGCGGCATAAGATAAGTTGCTTTACTGATTGCCGGGCAATCATTGATTAATTTCACTTGCGACTTTAGCAGCATTTTGTAATGTGAAGGATGATCCAGTAGGAAACTGGCTTGGCACAAACAGCACACATCTCCCAGGAAATACGTTATGAAAAATGTTGGTTTTATCGGCTGGCGCGGAATGGTCGGCTCTGTACTCATGCAACGCATGGTTGAAGAGCGCGATTTCGACGCCATTCGCCCTGTTTTTTTCTCCACCTCCCAGCTGGGGCAACCTGCTCCATCATTCGGTGGCAGCACCGGCGGTACGCTTCAGGACGCGTTTGACCTGGAAGCACTGAAGGCGCTGGATATCATTGTGACATGCCAGGGCGGCGATTATACCAACGACGTATATCCGAAGCTGCGTGAAAGCGGCTGGCAGGGTTACTGGATTGACGCCGCGTCTTCGCTGCGCATGAAGGACGACGCCATCATTATTCTTGACCCGGTTAACCAGGACGTGATTACCGCTGGTCTGAATAATGGCGTCAAGACCTTCGTTGGCGGCAACTGTACCGTCAGCCTGATGCTGATGTCCCTCGGCGGCCTGTTTGCACAGGATTTAGTCGAGTGGGTCAGCGTCGCGACTTACCAGGCGGCCTCCGGCGGCGGCGCGCGCCACATGCGTGAACTGCTGACCCAGATGGGCCAGCTGCACGGCCACGTTGCGACGGAGCTGGCCAATCCGGCTTCCGCTATTCTGGAGATTGAGCGCAAGGTCACTTCGCTCACCCGCAGCGGCGATCTGGCGGTAGATAACTTTGGCGTACCGCTGGCCGGTAGCCTGATCCCGTGGATCGACAAGCAGCTGGATAACGGCCAGAGCCGTGAAGAGTGGAAGGGCCAGGCGGAGACCAACAAAATCCTCGCCACCTCAGCGGCCATTCCGGTTGACGGCCTGTGCGTGCGCGTTGGCGCGCTGCGCTGCCACAGCCAGGCGTTCACCATCAAGTTGAAAAAAGACGTTTCTATCCCGACCGTTGAGGAGCTGCTGGCGGCGCACAACCCGTGGGCGAAAGTGGTACCTAACGATCGTGATATTACCATGCGCGAGCTGACTCCGGCTGCCGTCACCGGCACCCTGACGACGCCGGTTGGTCGCCTGCGTAAGCTGAATATGGGGCCGGAGTATCTCTCGGCCTTTACCGTCGGCGACCAGCTGCTATGGGGCGCAGCCGAGCCGCTGCGCCGGATGCTGCGGCAACTGGCGTAATCACAGGATGAATAAAAAGGGGGTGTTTGACACCCCCTTTTTTTGCGTAATACAAGGAGTAAACGCGGATGTTTGATTTTTCTCAACGGGGGTAAGAAAGCCTTGGCTATGCTTTAGTAAGGAACGACGTTTCCTTACCTGAAGGTGGGACGGAGCAGAAGGATGCACAGTGTGCTGCACCGTTCAGGTCAAAAAAAGTCGCCAGATACAGGAAAGGGCGGCACTTACAACAGGATGAAACCATGTCCAATCATATTGATAGAGACGTGATTAACGCACTCATTGCCGGTCATTTTGCGGACCCTTTTTCCGTGCTGGGCATGCACGCCACCGATGCCGGGCTGGAAGTACGCGCGTTGTTACCCGATGCCACCGACGTGTGGGTAATTGAACCGAAAACCGGACGCAAAGTCGGCAGGCTTGAGTGCCTCGACTCGCGCGGTTTCTTTAGCGGCGTTCTGCCGCGTCGAAAACATGCTTTTCGCTATCAGCTGGCCGTCACCTGGCATGGTCAGCTCAATCTGATTGATGACCCTTACCGCTTTGGCCCGCTGCTGCAGGACCTGGACGTCTGGCTGCTCTCCGAAGGTACCCATCTGCGGCCGTATGAAACGCTCGGCGCCCATGCCGATACGATGGACGGCATTACCGGCACGCGCTTCTCGGTGTGGGCGCCGAACGCTCGCCGGGTTTCCGTGGTCGGCCAGTTCAACTACTGGGATGGCCGCCGCCACCCGATGCGCCTGCGTAAAGAGTCGGGGATTTGGGAGCTGTTTGTCCCCGGCGCGCAGAACGGCCAGCTGTATAAATTTGAGATGATCGACGCGCACGGCCACCTGCGGGTGAAGTCCGACCCTTACGCTTTTGAAGCGCAGATGCGCCCGGATACCGCCTCGCTGATCTGCGGCCTGCCGGAAAAAATTGCCCAGCCGCCGGAGCGCAAGCAGGCGAACCAGTTCGATGCGCCGATTTCGATTTATGAGGTTCACCTGGGCTCCTGGCGTCGCCATACCGATAACAACTTCTGGCTAAGCTATCGCGAGCTGGCGGACCAGCTGGTGCCTTATGCCAAATGGATGGGCTTTACCCATCTGGAGCTGCTGCCGGTTAACGAGCACCCGTTTGACGGCAGCTGGGGCTATCAGCCCACCGGGCTGTACGCGCCGACCCGACGCTTTGGTACCCGCGAAGACTTCCGCTACTTCATTCACGCCGCCCACGCCGCGGGCCTCAACGTGATCCTCGACTGGGTGCCGGGGCATTTCCCCTCCGATGATTTTGCCCTCGCGGCGTTTGACGGCACCTCGCTGTACGAACACAGCGACCCGCGCGAAGGCTATCACCAGGACTGGAATACCCTGATCTACAACTATGGCCGCCGCGAGGTCAGCAACTTCCTCGTGGGCAACGCGCTGTACTGGATTGAGCGTTTCGGCATTGACGCCCTGCGCGTCGATGCGGTGGCCTCGATGATCTACCGCGACTACAGCCGTAAAGAGGGTGAGTGGGTGCCGAATGAGTTCGGCGGACGGGAAAACCTGGAAGCGATTGAGTTCCTGCGTAATACCAACCGCGTGCTCGGCGAACAGACCCCTGGCGCGGTCACCATGGCCGAAGAGTCCACCGACTTTGCCGGTGTTTCGCGTCCCTCCTCGACGGGCGGGCTCGGCTTCTGGTTCAAATGGAACCTCGGCTGGATGCACGACACCCTCGACTACATGAAGCTCGATCCGGTTCACCGCCGTCATCATCATGACAAGATGACCTTCGGCATGCTCTACAACTACACCGAGAACTTCGTTCTGCCGCTGTCCCACGACGAAGTGGTCCACGGCAAAAAGTCGATTCTCGACCGCATGCCCGGCGATGCGTGGCAGAAGTTTGCCAACCTGCGCGCCTACTACGGCTGGCTGTTTGCCTTCCCCGGTAAAAAGCTGCTGTTTATGGGCAACGAGTTTGCCCAGGGGCGGGAGTGGAACCACGACGCCAGCCTCGACTGGCATCTGCTGGAAGGCGGCGACAACTGGCACCACGGCGTCCAGCGTCTGGTTCGCGACCTGAATCATACCTATCGTCGTCACAAGGCGCTGCACGAGCTTGATTTCGACCGCTACGGCTTCGAATGGCTGGTCGTGGACGATCACGAGCGCTCGGTGTTTGTCTTCGTCCGTCGCGATAAGGCGGGGAATGAGATCATCGTTGCCAGCAACTTCACGCCGGTGCCGCGTCACGGCTATCGCTTCGGGATTAACCAGCCGGGTCGCTGGCGCGAAGAGCTGAATACCGACTCGATGCACTACCACGGCGGCAATACCGGCAACGGCGGGGTAGTGGAAAGTGAGGCGATCGCCAGCCACGGCCGCGAGCACTCGCTGTCGATTACCCTGCCGCCGCTGGCAACCGTCTGGCTGGTGCGGGAGGCGGAATGACGACGCTCTCGCCAGGAAAGCCCGATCCGCTGGGCGCCAGCTATGACGGAAAGGGGGTGAACTTTACCCTCTTTTCCGCCCATGCCGAGCGGGTAGAGCTATGCCTGTTCGATGAGCAGGGGAACGAACGACGTTTCGATCTTCCCGCGCGCAGCGGCGACGTCTGGCACGGCTGGCTGGCCGGCGTTGGCCCAGGTTTGCGCTACGGCTATCGCGTCCACGGCCCGTGGGAGCCCGAGCAGGGGCATCGCTTTAATCCGGCGAAGCTGCTGCTCGATCCCTGCTGCCACCGGGTGGATGGCGCGCTGCCTGACGATGAGCGTCTTCACGGCGGCGACCGGCAGCCCGATAACCGCGATAGCGCGGCAATCGCGCCGAAGTCGCGGGTCGTTGACCTGCATTACGACTGGCTGGGCGACAAACCGCCGCGCACGCCCTGGGGTCAGACGGTCATTTATGAAGCCCACGTCAAAGGGCTGACGTACCTGCATCCCGGGCTGCCGGAGGAGATTCGCGGCACCTACCGGGCGCTGGGTCATCCGGTGATGATCGACTATTTCAACACGCTGGGTATTACCGCGCTGGAGCTGATGCCGGTGGCGCAGTTTGCCAGCGAACCGCGCCTGCAGCGGATGGGCTTGAGCAACTACTGGGGCTACAACCCGCTGGCGATTTTCGCCCTCGACCCGCGCTATGCCAGCGAGCCCGAGCGCGCGCTCGACGAATTTCGCGACGCGGTGAAGGCGCTTCACGCCGCAGGTATCGAGGTGATCCTCGACGTGGTGCTGAACCACAGCGCTGAAATCGATCTTGAAGGGCCGACCTTCTCCCTGCGCGGAATCGATAACCGTAGCTATTATTGGATAAGAGAAGACGGCGACTACCACAACTGGACCGGCTGCGGGAACACCATCAATCTCAGCCATCCTGGGGTCGTGGAGTACGCCCGCCAGTGCCTGCGTTTCTGGGTGGATGAGTGTCACGTTGATGGCTTCCGCTTCGATCTGGCCTCGGTTATGGGGCGGACGCCGGAGTTTCGTCAGGATGCGCCGCTGTTTGAGGCGATCCGCCGCGATCCGCAGCTGGCGGAGGTGAAGCTGATTGCTGAACCCTGGGATATCGGCGCCGGCGGCTATCAGGTGGGCAATTTTCCGCCGTTGTTTGCCGAGTGGAACGACCACTTCCGCGATGTTTCGCGCCGTTTCTGGCTGCAACAAAACGCCTCGTTGGGAGAGTTCGCCCAGCGCTTTGCCGCTTCCAGCGATCTCTTTCAGCGCAGCGGGCGGCAGCCTGCGGCGGCGGTAAATTTGATTACCGCCCATGATGGCTTCACCCTGCGCGACTGCGTCTGTTTCAATCAGAAACATAATGAGGCGAACGGTGAAGAGAATCGCGATGGGACTAACAATAACTACAGCAGCAATCATGGTATAGAGGGCTTAGAGGCTACGCTCGACGTGATTGAACGGCGACGGGATAGCGTTCACGCCCTGCTGGTGACGCTCCTGCTGTCGCAGGGAACGCCGATGCTGCTGGCGGGTGATGAACACGGCCATAGCCAGCATGGCAACAATAATGCGTACTGTCAGGATAACGCGCTGACCTGGCTCGACTGGGACAAGGCGAACCGCGGGCTGACCGCGTTCACCGCGGCGCTTATTCATCTACGCCGCCGTATCCCCGCCTTAACCGGCAACCGCTGGTGGCAGGAGGGAGACGGCAGCGTTCGCTGGCTAAATCAACACGCTCAGCCGCTGAGCGCTGATGAGTGGCAGCACGGCGTGATGCGTTTGCAGATCCAGCTATCCGAACGCTGGCTGATAACGCTGAACGCCACCCCAGAAGTCACAAATATGGAATTACCCGCGGGGGAATGGCACGCCGTTCTTCCGTTCGCCGGAGAGAACAATCCGGTCATCATGGATGTCTGGCATGGGCCCGCGCACGGAGTGTGCGTATTTCAAAGGTCGTAAGCCCTGAGGCTTCCGGTAAGTTTCGCGGCGGCAACGCGGCGGGAAGGGCAGGAAGGCTGGGATGTAAAAAGGAGTTAATCATGGTTAGGCTAGAAAAGAACGATCCGTTGATGCTGGCGCGTCAGCTGCCCATCAAAACCGTTGCGTTGATTCTTGCGGGTGGTCGCGGTACCCGACTGAAAGATTTAACGATTAAGCGCGCAAAACCGGCCGTCCATTTTGGCGGTAAGTTTCGCATTATCGATTTCGCATTATCTAACTGCATTAACTCAGGTATTCGCCGCATTGGCGTTATCACCCAGTATCAATCGCACACGCTGGTACAGCATATCCAGCGCGGCTGGTCGTTCTTTAGCGAAGAGATGAACGAGTTCGTTGATTTGCTTCCGGCGCAGCAGCGCGTGCATGGTGAAAACTGGTATCGCGGTACCGCGGATGCGGTGACCCAGAACCTCGATATTATTCGCCGCTACAAGGCGGAGTACGTGGTGATCCTCGCCGGCGATCATATCTATAAGCAGGACTACTCGCGCATGCTTATCGATCACGTCGAAAAAGGGGCGCGCTGCACCGTGGCCTGTATGCCGGTGCCCATCGAAGAGGCATCCGCTTTCGGCGTGATGGCGGTTGATGAGAGCGACAAGATCATCGAGTTTGTTGAAAAGCCTGCCGTGCCACCCGCCATGCCGAGCGATGCCAGCAAATCGCTGGCCAGCATGGGTATCTATGTCTTTGATGCTGATTATCTTTATGAGCTGCTGGCGGAAGATGATAACGATGAAAACTCCAGCCACGACTTCGGCAAAGATATCATTCCGAAGATAACCGAAGCTGGCATGGCTTATGCACATCCTTTCCCACTCTCCTGCGTTCAGTCGGATCCCGAGGCCGAACCCTACTGGCGCGACGTGGGGACGCTCGAGGCCTACTGGAAAGCCAACCTCGACCTGGCATCGGTGATGCCAGAGCTGGATATGTACGATCAGAACTGGCCGATTCGCACCCACATGGAATCGCTGCCGCCGGCTAAATTCGTTCAGGATCGCTCCGGTAGCCACGGCATGACGCTGAACTCGCTGGTCTCCGGCGGCTGCATTATCTCCGGTTCGGTGGTGGTACAGTCGGTGCTGTTCCCGCGCGTGCGGGTGAACTCATTCTGTAACATTGATTCGGCAGTCTTATTGCCAGAAGTTTGGGTCGGACGCTCGTGCCGCCTGCGCCGCTGCGTAATCGACCGCGCATGCGTGATTCCGGAAGGCATGGTGATTGGTGAACACGCGGAAGAAGATGCGCGTCGGTTCTACCGCTCAGAGGAAGGTATTGTGCTGGTCACCCGGGATATGCTGCGGAAGTTGGGGCACTCACAGGAGCGATAATGCAGGTCTTACACGTATGTTCAGAGATGTTCCCGCTGTTAAAAACCGGCGGTCTGGCGGATGTCATCGGCGCGCTGCCTGCGGCACAAATTGCAGAAGGTATTGATACGCGCGTGCTGCTGCCCGCGTTTCCTGATATTCGTCGCGGGATAACCGATGCGCAGGTGGTGACGCGCAGAGACACCTTTGCCGGCCGCATCACGCTGCTGTTTGGCCATTTTAACGGCGTGGGCATCTATCTGATTGATGCACCACATCTTTACGATCGCCCGGGGAGTCCTTACCACGATACTAACCAGTATGCCTACACCGATAACGTGCTGCGCTTTGCGCTGCTTGGCTGGGTAGGCAGCGAAATGGCCTGTGGGCTGGATCCCTTCTGGCGCCCTGATGTTGTGCACGCCCACGACTGGCATGCGGGCCTGACGCCGGCCTATCTGGCGGCGCGCGGCCACCCGGCGAAATCGGTTTTCACGGTGCACAACCTGGCCTATCAGGGGATGTTCTACTCCTGGCATATGAACGAGATCGAGCTGCCGTGGTCGTTCTATAACATGCACGGCCTCGAGTTCAACGGCCAGCTTTCGTTCCTCAAGGCGGGCCTCTATTATGCCGACCATATTACGGCGGTCAGCCCAACCTACGCCCGTGAGATAACCGAACCGCAGTTTGCTTACGGCATGGAGGGGCTGCTGCGCCAGCGGCAGCACGAGGGGCGCCTGTCGGGCATCCTTAACGGCGTGGATTCAAACATCTGGAATCCGCAAAACGATCTGCTGCTGGCCGCGCGCTACGACCGCGATAGTCTTGAAGATAAAGCGGAGAACAAGCGCCAGCTGCAAATTGCGATGGGGCTGAAGGTGGACGACAAGGCGCCGCTGTTTGCCGTCGTCAGCCGCCTGACCAGCCAGAAGGGGCTGGACCTGGTCCTTGAAGCGCTGCCGGGCCTGCTGGAGCAGGGCGGGCAGCTGGCGCTGCTGGGCGCCGGCGATCCGGTGCTGCAGGAGGGCTTCCTGGCCGCGGCGGCCGAGCATCCGGGCAAAGTAGGCGTGCAGATTGGCTATCATGAGGCCTTTTCACACCGCATTATGGGCGGCGCCGACGTCATCCTGGTTCCCAGCCGCTTTGAACCGTGCGGCCTGACGCAGCTGTATGGCCTCAAGTACGGCACGCTGCCGCTGGTACGGCGTACCGGCGGCCTGGCGGATACCGTCACCGACAGCTCCCTGGAAAACCTGGCCGATGGCCTGGCCAGCGGATTTGTCTTTGAAGACAGCAATGCCTTGTCGCTACTGCGAGCAATTCGGCGCGCATTCGTTCTGTGGTCGCGCCCTTCGCTCTGGCGTTACGTGCAGCGTCAGGCGATGAGTATGGATTTTAGCTGGCAGGTTGCGGCGAACTCTTATCGCGAACTTTATCAACGCTTGATGTAACCCCAGGAGTCATTGCGATGAATGTACCCTTTAGCTACGCATCACCCACGCTGAGCGTTGAGGCACTGAAGCACTCTATCGCCTATAAGCTGATGTTCATCATCGGCAAAGATCCGGCGATCGCCAACAAACATGAATGGCTTAACGCCACGCTGTTCGCCGTGCGTGACCGAATGGTGGAGCGCTGGCTGCGCTCTAACCGCGCCCAGCTTTCGCAGGAAGTTCGTCAGGTCTACTATCTGTCGATGGAGTTTTTGATTGGCCGCACTCTCTCTAACGCGCTGCTTTCGCTGGGCATCTATGAAGATGTGAACAACGCGCTGGAGGAGATGGGGCTCAACCTTGAAGAGCTGATCGACGAGGAGAATGATCCGGGGCTGGGCAACGGCGGGCTCGGGCGCCTGGCGGCCTGCTTCCTCGACTCTCTGGCGGCCCTCGGCCTGCCGGGTCGCGGCTACGGCATCCGCTATGACTACGGGATGTTTAAGCAGAATATCGTCGACGGTCGGCAGAAGGAGTCGCCGGACTACTGGCTGGAATACGGCAACCCGTGGGAGTTTGAGCGCCATAACACGCGCTACAAAGTGCGCTTTGGCGGCCGAATTCAGCAGGAGGGGAAAAACTCCCGCTGGGTGGAAACCGAAGAGATCCTTGCGGAAGCCTACGATCAGATTATCCCGGGCTTCGATACCGATGCCACCAATACCCTGCGGCTGTGGAGCGCTCAGGCCAGCAGCGAAATCAACCTCGGTAAATTCAACCAGGGCGACTACTTCGCGGCGGTAGAAGATAAAAACCACTCCGAAAACGTATCCCGCGTGCTCTATCCGGATGACTCCACCTATTCCGGGCGCGAGCTGCGCCTGCGCCAGGAGTATTTCCTCGTCTCCGCGACGGTGCAGGATATCCTTAGCCGCCACTATCAGCTGCATAAAACCTACGCCAACCTGGCCGACAAAATCGCTATCCACCTCAACGACACTCACCCGGTGCTGTCGATCCCGGAGCTGATGCGTCTGCTGATTGACGAGCATAAGTTTAGCTGGGATGAGGCGTTCGAGGTGACCTGCCAGGTCTTCTCCTATACCAACCATACCCTGATGAGCGAAGCGCTGGAGACCTGGCCCGTTGATATGCTGGGTAAAATTCTGCCGCGCCATCTGCAGATTATCTTTGAGATTAACGACTACTTCCTCAAGACGCTGCAGGAGCAGTATCCCAACGATACCGCGCTGCTGAGCCGGACCTCGATTATCGATGAGTCCAACGGCCGCCGGGTGCGGATGGCCTGGCTGGCGGTGGTCATTAGCCATAAGGTTAACGGCGTTTCCGAGCTGCACTCGAGGCTGATGGTGGAGTCGCTGTTCGCCGAGTTTGCGCGGATTTTCCCGATGCGCTTCACCAACGTGACCAACGGCGTGACCCCGCGCCGCTGGCTGGCGCTGGCGAACCCGCCGCTGTCGAAGGTGCTGGATGAAAATATTGGCCGTACCTGGCGCACCGATCTCAGCCAGCTCAAGGAGCTGGAGCAGCATATTGATTATCCGACGGTGAACCAGGCGGTGCGCCAGGCGAAGCTGGAGAACAAGCAGCGGCTGGCAAACTATATCGGCCAGCAGCTTAACGTGGTGGTTAATCCGAAGGCGCTGTTTGATGTACAGATCAAGCGCATCCACGAGTACAAGCGTCAGCTGATGAACGTGCTGCACGTGATTGCGCGCTATAACCGTATCAAGGCCGATCCTGACGCCGAGTGGGTGCCGCGGGTCAATATCTTCGCCGGGAAAGCCGCTTCGGCCTACTACATGGCCAAGCACATTATTCATCTCATTAACGACGTGGCGACGGTGGTCAACAACGATCCGCAGATCGGCGATAAGCTGAAAATCGTGTTTATCCCTAACTACAGCGTCAGCCTGGCCCAGCTGATTATTCCGGCGGCGGATCTCTCCGAGCAGATCTCGCTGGCGGGAACGGAAGCCTCCGGGACCAGTAACATGAAGTTTGCGCTTAACGGCGCGCTGACCATTGGTACCCTCGACGGGGCTAACGTTGAAATGCTCGAGCATGTGGGTGAGGAGAATATCTTCATCTTCGGCAATACCGCGGAGGAGGTTGAGGCGCTGCGGGCCAGCGGCTACAAACCGCGCGACTACTACGAGCAGGACTCGGAGCTGCACCAGACGCTGACGCAGATCGGTACCGGCCTGTTCAGCCCGTCGGAGCCGGGCCGCTATCGCGACCTGCTGGATTCGCTAATTAACTTTGGCGACCACTATCAGGTGCTGGCGGATTATCGCAGCTACGTCGATTGTCAGGATAAGGTGGACGAGCTCTACCGTCATCCGGAAGAGTGGGCCAACAAAGCGATGCTCAACATCGCCAATATGGGCTACTTCTCTTCCGACCGTACGATTAAAGAGTATGCCGACCATATCTGGCATATCGATCCGGTGCGGCTGTAACCGCCGCGATGCCATAAAAAAACGGAGCCATCAGGCCCCGTTTTTTTGTCTTGATTGATCCCCTCAGGCCGCGCCTTGCAATGCGCTTAGCGACCGGCGAGAAACCCCGCCGGGGCGCCTACGAGGCCAGAGAGAGCTCAGACTTTCCCACGTGCTGCGCCAGCCATTCGCTAATGCGGGCCTGCTGCCCGGTGCTGAGCCACATGCCCTGTTTGGTACGACGCCAGATGGCGTCATCGAGGCTGTGAACCCACTCATGCTCCACAAGGTATTTCAGCTCGGCTTCATAGAACTCGTGGCCAAAATCTTCGCCCAGATCGGCAAGCGATGTCGCCTCGCCGAGCAGCCACTCGCTATTGCTGCCGTAAGTGCGGGCGTAGTGGCGCGCCATCGATTCGCTGATAAATGCGAAGCGGCGGCGCAGTTTGGCGGCGTAATCGTCGCGATCGCCGTCGATCTCGCCCCCGGGCAGAACGGCGGTTTTGGTCCACGCCGGGCCGATGCCTTTATAGTACGGAGTCAGCTTTTCCAGCGCGTGTTCTGCCAGCTTGCGGTAGGTCGTGAGCTTGCCGCCAAAGACCGACAGCAGCGGCGCCTGGCCGTTTTCGTCATGAATATCGAGCGTATAGTCGCGGGTAATCGCCTGCGGTGAATCAGATTCATCGTCGCACAGCGGGCGGACACCGGAGTAAGTCCAGACGATATCGTCGTGGGACAGCGTCTTTTTAAAGTGCGCGTTGTAGGCGTTGAGCAGGTAGCTAATCTCTTTCTCATCGATAGCCACCTTCTGCGGATCGCCGTTGTACTCCACGTCGGTGGTGCCGATTATCGAGAACTCGTCCATCCACGGGATCACGAACACAATTCGCTTGTCTTCGTTTTGCAAAATGTAGGCCTGTTTCTGGGTATGCACGCGCGGCACCACGATGTGGCTGCCCTTAATCAGGCGGATGCCGTAAGGGGACCGCAGGTGCATCCCTTCATCAAAGAAGTGTTTGACCCACGGGCCGGTGGCGTTCACCAGGCCCCGCGCCTGCCAGGTATACTTTTCGCCGCTGTCGATATCTTCCGCCTCGACAATCCACAACCCGTTTTCACGCCGGGCGGAGACGGCCCGGGTGCGGGTACGAACCTCGCCGCCCTTGCGCACCACCATCTGCGCGTTCGCCAGCACCAGCCGCGCATCGTCTACCCAGCAGTCAGAATATTCGAAACCGCGCACGATTTCAGGTTTAAGTACCGATTCTGCGCCAAATCGCAAGCCGGTTGAGCTGGGTAAGCTGGTGCGTTTTCCCAGGTGATCGTACATAAACAGACCAATACGGATCATCCACGCCGGGCGCAGATGTGGGCGGTGCGGCAGGCGGAAGCGCATCGGGAACGCGAGATGCGGCGCCATTTTTAGCAGCACTTCACGCTCGGCCAGCGCTTCGCTGACCAGGCGGAATTCGTAGTGTTCAAGGTAGCGCAGCCCGCCGTGAATCAGCTTTGAGCTGGCGCTGGAGGTGGCGCAGGCGAGATCGCGCGCTTCCAGCATCAGTACGGATAAACCACGCCCGGCGGCGTCTGCCGCGATACCGGCACCGTTGATGCCTCCGCCTATCACAATCAGATCTTTGGTTTCCACGTTCGCTACCTCTTGCACTTTCGTTTAAGCTCACAAATGTTCGATATCGCTCAATATAGCAAACAAACGCGCTATTGGTAACATCAAAAAAACATTTCAGAGTGATGCATGTAACATATTGGCGTTTATTTCCCGTCTGACGGTAAACTAGGCAGTAGAATCATGGCCGGCAATCAGCCCGCTATATCACCCCGCAATAAAGAGACAAGAGCACATGGATCACTTTGAATGTATCAACGTAGAAGAGGCGCATCAGAAGCTGCAGCAGGCCATGGCGGTA
The DNA here is from genome assembly GCF_902705905.1 of Klebsiella sp. 18074. NCBI lineage: Bacteria > Pseudomonadati > Pseudomonadota > Gammaproteobacteria > Enterobacterales > Enterobacteriaceae > Klebsiella > Klebsiella sp. 18074. The sequence continues at coordinate 332,005 of NZ_CACSIS010000001.1, forward strand.
CTGGTGGACATCCGCGACCCGCAAAGCTATGCGATGGGCCACGCTCCGGGTGCGTTTCATCTGACCAACGATACGCTGGGCGCGTTTATGCGTGATAACGACTTTGAGACGGCGGTGATGGTGATGTGCTACCACGGCAATAGCAGTAAGGGCGCCGCGCAGTATCTGCTGCAGCAGGGCTATGACAAGGTCTACAGCGTGGACGGCGGATTTGATGCCTGGCATCGTCACTTCCCGGCGGAAGTGGCTCACGGGACGCTCTGACCCGTAACCGTATACGCTCTATGGCTCAAACGGCCCGCGTACCGGGCGCCTGTGCTCGTTCGCGGCTGCCGTCGCCACGCACCTTGAATGATTTTGCGTATATACTGTCCCCCTTTGTGTGGAATAAGCGATCCGCTGCATGTTAATGATTACCTCTTTTGCCAACCCGCGCGTGGCCCAGGCGTTTGTCGACTATATGGCGACCCAGGGCGTTATCCTGACTATTCAGCAGCACAGCCAGAGCGACGTCTGGCTGGCGGACGAGAGCCAGGCCGCGCGGGTTCAGGCTGAACTGACTCGCTTTCTCGAAAACCCCGCCGACCCGCGCTACCTCGCGGCAAGCTGGCAATCGGGGCAAACTAACAGCGGGCTGCACTACCAGCGCTTCCCCTTCTTCGCCACCCTGCGCCACAACGCCGGGCCGGTTACGTGGGCGGTTCTGACGCTCTGCGTGCTGGTCTTTGTGCTGCAAAATGTCCTTGGCGACCAGCCGGTTATGCTGCTGCTGGCCTGGCCGTACGACCCCTCGCTGAAGTTTGAGGTCTGGCGCTACTTTAGCCATGTGTTGATGCACTTCTCGCTGATGCACATCCTGTTTAACCTGCTATGGTGGTGGTACCTCGGCGGTGCGGTTGAGAAACGGATTGGCAGCGGCAAGCTGGTGGTTATCACCGTTATCAGCGCGCTGCTGAGCGGGTTTGTTCAACATCAGTTTAGCGGCCCCTGGTTTGGTGGCTTATCCGGCGTAGTGTATGCGCTGATGGGCTACGTCTGGCTGCGCGGAGAGCGCGATCCGCAGAGCGGCGTTTATTTACAGCGCGGCTTGATACTCTTCTCCTTAGTATGGTTAATTGCTGGATGGTTTGATGTTTTTGGCATGTCGATTGCGAACGGCGCGCACGTAGCCGGCCTGGTGACCGGACTGGCGATGGCGTTTGTAGATACTCAGCATGTGCGAAAACGAACATAGAGACTCTCCGTCATCCATGATAAGCGAGTCAAATTTTCCCAGGGATATTGCATGAAACAAACACAACGTCATGACGCTATTATCGAGCTGGTAAAAAAACAGGGATATGTCAGTACGGAGGAGCTGGTGGAGCAATTTTCCGTCAGCCCGCAGACCATTCGTCGTGACCTGAACGATCTCGCCGAACAAAAAATGATCCTGCGCCATCACGGCGGTGCCGCGCTGCCGTCCAGCTCGGTTAACACCTCCTGGCACGACAGGAAGGCGACCCAGACCCAGGAAAAAGAGCGTATTGCCCGCAAGGTTGCCAGCCAGATCCCCGATGGGGCGACGCTATTCATTGATATCGGCACGACGCCAGAAGCGGTGGCGCACGCGCTGCTGGAGCACAACGATCTGCGCATCGTTACCAACAATCTCAACGTTGCGAACACGCTAATGGTGAAGGATGATTTCCGCATCATTCTGGCGGGCGGCGAGCTGCGCAGCCGCGACGGCGGTATTATCGGCGAAGCGACGCTGGATTTTATCTCCCAGTTCCGCCTTGATTTTGGCATTCTCGGCATCAGCGGCGTCGATAGCGACGGCTCTCTGCTGGAGTTTGACTATCATGAGGTCCGCACCAAGCGCGCGATTATTGAAAACTCGCGTCACGTGATGCTGGTGGTGGATCATTCGAAATTCGGCCGTAACGCGATGGTGAACATGGGCAGCATCAGCATGGTTGATGCGGTTTACACCGACGTGATGCCGCCGGCGGGCGTGCTGAAGGTCATTAAGGACAACAACCTGCAGCTGGAGCTGTGCTAAACGGCGTCAGACGCCGTATCCCATCATTTTAAGCAACCGCTGGGCGTGCTGAACGGCATCCTGGCGGTGTGCGACCCCGAGCTTCTGATACAGATTGCGAATGTGCGTTTTAATGGTCGTTGCCGCCACGTCAAGCTCGCCGGCGATCTGCTCGTTGCTGTAGCCGGAATAGATCAGGCCGAGCACCTGCCATTCGCGCTGGGTCAGCGGGCTGGTTCGGATAAGCTCCGGCACTTCCGGGTGGTTGAGCAGCCGTTCGACAAAGCCCTCATCGAAGTGGGCAAACTTGTGGCGATGGTGCTGGTTGATATCGCGCAGAATGCGCTGAGCGCGATGCTGCTCCAGCTCCGGCAGCGTATTGAGCTGAATAAGCTGGCGCAGCTGCTGGGCCATGGCCTCGCCTTCAATAACAAAGTGATTGATAAATCCGGTACGGTTGGCGAGCGTGAGCGCTTCCAGCAGGACCTTCTGCGCCTCGCTCTTACGTCCCGCCTGCCAGTAGAGCTGGTTAAGCAGCAGCAGGTTGCGGTTAATATCGCTCATCAGGCGCAGCGAACGCGCGTTTTCGTTGAGCTCTTCCAGCACCATTTCGGCGGAATCGAAATCACCGAGCAGGATTTGCGCTCTGGCGATGTTGCGCCACTGGCTCTGCAGAAAGTGGTTATTAGCGAACTCGGGCTTCGGCGTCTGGCGCAGCCAGTTGGCCGCCGCGGCTTTATCGCCGATCATCTGCCAGTAGATCACCCGCACCTTGTCGGCATTTGACACCCAGTCGCTGTGATAGTGGCCGTTGCCGAGCAGGTTTTCCAGCCGGTTCAGGTGGCTGCGGGCGTTGTCCAGATCGCCGCGCGCCAGCGAGCACTGCACCATTAGCGCCAGGCACTGCAGCTGCTGCTGCGGTTGATAGGTTGAAAGGACGTCCATCCCGCTGCGCGCAGAGGCCTCGGCTTCATCCAGCCGCGCCCAGGCCCACAGCAGCTGCGCGCGAATGCGCAGCAGGAATTCGTGCATCGGCAGCTGTTCGAGATGCTGGTCGCGGATGAGCTGGAAGGCTTTCTCCTGAATTTCCCACGCCGCCTGCAGGAAGCCCTGGGCAAAGAGAATCTCGCTCTGCTGGATCATGCTCCACAGGGCGTAGTGCCAGATATCGTGGCGACGCGCCATCTGCTCGGTCTGCTGCATCACCGCCAGCGATTTGCTCAGCTGGCCCTTGCAGTGCAGCACTTCGCCGTGCACCGAGGTGGCGACGATGCGGCTGTAGTAGCTTGCCAGCGGCAGCTCTTCTAAGGCCACCATCGCCAGGCGTTCGGCTTCTTCCTGATCGCCGGCGTTAATGGCGACCTGCGCGCGCAGGGCGTTAAAGTCGCCGTGCATGGCGATATCCATCTCCGCGTCCATCTCCTGCTCGGCGCGGGCCAGCAGGGTGTTCACTTCGCTGTAGCGGTGCTGGCTCTGCATCAGCCAGGCCTGCAGCAGGATCAGCCGCGGGTTTTCCAGCAGGTTCGACCACGGCAGCGCCGCCAGCGACTGCTCGAGCAGCCCCAGCTCGCTGTGGTTGAACATGCCCCAGGCGTGATTCAGTAAAATGTCGCGCAGCATTTTGGCATCGCCGGCCGCCAGCGCATGGTGAATCGCTTCGCTGGGGAAGCCCTGCTCCATCCAACCTTCTGCCGCACAGCGGTGAATTTCGGGCAGCTCGGTCGCCAGCTCCCACTGACAGCGCTGGCGCAGGAAGTTGCCGAACAGCGGATGGTAGCGGAACCACTCGCCGGAATCGTCCATGCGCTGCATGAACAGCCCCTGGCGTTCGATCTCTTCCAGCTGCATCTGGCCGTTCTCTTCGCCGGTAACGCGAACGATGAGCGCATCGTTCATCGAGCGCAGCAGCGAGCTTTTTAGCAGCACGTTACGGGTGCGCGCGTCGACGTTGTCCAGCACCTCATCGACGAGGTAGTCGGAAAGGTGGCTGGCGTTAATGCCGGCGAGGCGGCGGGCGGAGTGCTGGGCGGAGGAGTTATTCTGGCGCGCGGAGAGGGCGATGAGCTGGAGGGCCGTTGCCCAGCCGGCGACGTCGTCACACAGCCTGCTGCTATCTTCGGCCTCAATCGGTGAGGCGAGGCGACAGTCGAAAAATTGTTTTGCTTCCTGGTGGGTAAAGGCCAGCTGCTGGCTGCCAATCTCCAGCAGCTGATCGCGCACGCGCAGGTTGGCAATGCCCAGCTGCGGCAGGTTACGCGACAGGACGACCAGCGTCAGGTTTTCCGGCTGATGGCGCAGGAAGAAGCGCATGGCGTCGTGGATCGCCGGGTTATTGATCAGATGATAATCGTCGATGACCAGGAATAGCGGACGCTGCCACTCGGCAAGCTCGATGAACAGCTGCGCAAACAGCGAGGGCAGGCTGGCATACTGGCGCTTTTGCACCATCGTTTCGCTGGCCACGCAGTGGCCCCCGGTCGCCTGTTGAATAGAGGCGATCAGATAGCTGGCAAAACGCTCCTGCTGGTTATCGCCTTCATCCAGCGAGAACCACCCGAGATCATTTTTTCCTGCGGCCCACTGAGAAATGAGCGTGGTCTTGCCGTACCCGGCGGGGCTGGTGACCAGCGCGAGACGATAATTGTTCGCGCCGGAAAGTTTCGCCAGCAATCGTTCGCGAACCACGGTGTGTTCAAGGCGGACTGGGCGACTTAATTTAGACGGAATCAACATAGTTCAACATTTCGCTGTGCAAGAGAGGGGTGCGATTTTTTTTGCGCTTCGTAATTAATACCTAATAAGGTCGGTGATAATGAAAGTTATTGCAAGTTATGTCCGAATTTTATGCTCTTGAATTTGCTCTATGTCACAAATTCTCAATTAGAGCGTCATCATCCTAAAACCGGTACCAGTGGGCATGACGTCTCGGTTTTCCTCATTTCCGCCTGCCGGGAAATCACTTTTATTCCCATTTTTTGTAGTTGTTTGTTTTTATTAAGTTAATGTCAGTTAATTCTGATAAGTAATCTCTTTGACGTATTTACATCATCAAACATGTTTATTTTGCTGTAGGCCTAATTGTTATTTACAGATAATTACCAGGGCCTTTTTTATTCATCCGTGCGGTATTGGCCTGTAACAAATCTGTTAGCACGGTAATTGAACGGTATATTGTTTCGAAGCGGTGAATTTTGCAGCATCTTTTTCGCGGGAGGCTAACGTTATAGTGGCCGCGATCACACTTTTCGCTCATCCCTGCTACTCCTCCCTGCCTAATCCCTGCCGGGATGAGGACGTTACCCCGGGAGGTCGGCACACTAACGCTAACGTTTTAGTAAAGGACCCGGATTTCTTATGTCACAGACTTCTTTTAACAAAGATCGGTTTCAGGCTGCACTGACGCGTCAGTGGCAGCATTTTGGCCTACAGTCCGCTTCTGAGATGACCCAGCGTCAGTGGTGGCGTGCCGTGAGCGGCGCGTTAGCCGAGCTGCTGGCGGCTCAGCCGGCGGCCAGGCCTGCGGAAGGCCAGCGCCACGTTAACTACATTTCGATGGAGTTTTTAATCGGTCGTCTGACCGGTAACAACCTGCTTAACCTTGGCTGGTATCAAGGGGTGAGCGATGAGCTCAAGGCGCATGACGTTCACCTGACTGACCTGCTGGAAGAGGAGATCGATCCGGGCCTGGGTAACGGCGGTCTGGGTCGTCTGGCGGCGTGCTTCCTTGATTCGATGGCCACCGTCGGCCAGTCGGCAACCGGCTATGGCCTGAACTATCAGTACGGCCTGTTCCGTCAGTCTTTCGAAGACGGCCAGCAGGCGGAAGCGCCGGATGACTGGGGACGCAGCAGCTATCCGTGGTTCCGCCACAACGAGCAGCTTGACGTGCAGGTTGGGCTAGGCGGCAAGGTCTCGAAAAGCGGGCTTTGGGAGCCGGCGTTCGTGATTACCGGTGAAGCTTGGGATCTGCCGGTGCTGGGCTATCGCAACAACGTCGCGCAGCCGCTGCGCCTGTGGCAGGCTAAGCACGCGCATCCGTTCAACCTGACCAAATTTAACGACGGCGATTTCCTGCGCGCCGAGCAGCAGGGCATCGACGCGGAAAAGCTGACCAAGGTGCTTTATCCGAACGACAACCACCAGGCCGGGAAAAAGCTGCGCCTGATGCAGCAGTACTTCCAGTGCGCCTGCTCGGTTGCGGATATTCTGCGTCGTCATCACCTGGCGGGCCGTAAGCTGGCCGAGCTGGCGGATTATGAAGTGATCCAGCTGAACGACACCCACCCGACGATTGCGATCCCTGAACTGCTGCGGGTGCTGATCGACGAGCACCAGTTGAGCTGGGACGACGCGTGGGCGATAACCAGTAAAACCTTCGCCTACACCAACCACACGCTGATGCCTGAAGCGCTGGAGTGCTGGGACGAGAAGCTGGTCAAAGCGCTGCTGCCGCGCCATATGCAGATTATCAAAGAGATTAACGCCCGCTTTAAGACGCTGGTGGAGAAAACCTGGCCCGGCGACGAGCAGGTATGGTCCAGGCTGGCGGTGGTACATGACAAGCAGGTTCGCATGGCGAACATGTGCGTGGTCAGCGGTTTTGCGGTAAACGGGGTAGCCGCGCTGCACTCCGAGCTGGTGGTGAAGGATCTGTTCCCGGAATATCACCAGCTGTGGCCGAACAAGTTCCACAACGTGACCAACGGCATCACGCCGCGCCGCTGGATCAAGCAGTGCAACCCGGCTCTGGCCGCGCTGCTCGATAAATCGCTGAAAAAAGAGTGGGCGAACGATCTCGACCAGCTGATTAATCTCGAAAAGTACGCTGATGATGCGGCGTTCCGCCAGAGCTATCGCGAGATTAAGCAGGCCAACAAGGTGCGCCTCGCCGAGTTTGTGAAGGCGCGTACCGGGATCGAAATTAACCCGCAGGCGATTTTTGATATCCAGATTAAGCGCCTGCATGAGTACAAACGTCAGCACCTCAACCTGCTGAATATCCTGGCGCAGTATAAAGAGATTCGCGAAAACCCGCAGGCCGACCGCGTACCGCGCGTGTTCCTGTTCGGCGCGAAGGCGGCGCCGGGCTACTACCTGGCGAAGAATATCATTTTCGCTATCAACAAGGTGGCGCAGGCCGTCAACAGCGATCCGCTGGTTGGCGATAAGCTGAAGGTGGTCTTCCTGCCGGACTACTGCGTGTCGGCCGCGGAAATGCTGATCCCGGCGGCGGATATCTCTGAACAGATCTCAACGGCGGGTAAAGAAGCCTCCGGTACCGGCAACATGAAGCTGGCGCTGAACGGCGCGCTGACCGTCGGCACGCTGGACGGCGCGAACGTTGAAATCGCCGAGCAGGTGGGCGAGGAGAACATCTTTATCTTCGGTAATACCGTGGAAGAAGTTAAGGCGCTGAAGGCCAAGGGCTACGATCCGCTGAAATGGCGTAAGAAAGACAAGCTGCTGGACGCGGTGCTGAAAGAGCTGGAAAGCGGTAAGTACAGCGACGGCGATAAGCACGCGTTTGACCAGATGCTGCATAGCCTGCTCAAAGGCGGCGACCCGTACCTGGTGCTGGCTGACTTCGCGACCTATGTGGCCGCGCAGAAGCAGGTGGATGAGCTGTACCGTGACCAGGAAGCCTGGACCCGGGCAACGATCCTGAATACCGCCCGCTGTGGCATGTTCAGCTCCGATCGCTCAATTCGCGATTATCAGCAACGTATCTGGCAGGCAAAACGCTAAGGACAGGCCTATGGAGACCAAACGCCTTGATAACGCCGCGCTGGCGGCGGGGATCAGCCCGAGCTACATCAACGCGCACGGCAAGCCGCAGTCGATTGCCGCGGTGACCAAGCAGCGTCTGCTTGATGCGATGCATCGTACGACCACCGTCGCGAAGGCGGCGGTTAATCCGCTGCCGAATGTACAGGTTTTCACCCACGGCAAAAAAATGTCGCTGCCGGTGGCCGGGCACGGTGAGTTTCACTGGATCCTTACCACCGAAGAAGGGAAGCAGTATCAGGGGCAGGTAAAAGGTGGCGACACGCTGTCGCTGCCGACCAAACTGCCGGAAGGCTATCATACCCTGACGCTCACCCGGGACGGTGACCGCTGGCACTGTCGGGCGATTGTCGCCCCGGTGCGCTGCTACGAGCCGCTGGCCCTGAAAGAGGGGCAGAAGCTGTGGGGCGCCTGCGTGCAGCTGTATACGCTGCGTTCGGAAAAAAACTGGGGGATTGGCGACTTCGGCGACCTGCGCGCGATGCTGCCGGAAATCGCTCAGCGAGGCGGGGCGTTTATTGGCCTCAACCCGATTCATGCGCTCTATCCGGCCAACCCGGAAAGCGCCAGCCCGTACAGCCCCTCCTCGCGCCGCTGGCTGAACGTTATCTATATCGACGTTAATGCGGTCGAAGATTTCCGCTTGAGCAAAGAGGCGCAGGCGTGGTGGCAGCTGCCGGCGACCCAGCAGGCTTTGCAGGCGGCGCGGCAGACGGATGATGTTGACTACACCGCCGTCACGGCGTTGAAAATGACCGCGCTGCGCATGGCCTGGAAAGGTTTCTCTGCCCGCAGCGATGAGGCGATGACGGAGTTTCGTCAGTTCGTTCAGCGCGAAGGGGAAAGCCTCTACTGGCAGGCGGCGTTTGATGCGCTGCACGCGCGGCAGGTCCAGCAGGATCCGCTGCGCTGGGGCTGGCCGGCCTGGCCAAAAGCGTACCAGGATATCTCCAGCCCGGAGGTGAAAGCGTTCTGTTCTGAACACGCTGATGAGGTGGATTTTTACCTCTGGCTGCAGTGGCTGGCCTGTTCGCAGTTTGCCACCTGCTGGCACACCAGCCAGCGCGATGCGATGCCGATTGGTCTCTATCGCGATCTGGCGGTTGGCGTAGCGGAAGGCGGGTCCGAGACCTGGTGCGATCGCGAGCTTTACTGCCTGAAAGCCTCCGTAGGGGCTCCGCCGGATATTCTGGGCCCGCTCGGGCAAAACTGGGGCCTGCCGCCGATGGATCCGCACATCATCGTCGCCCGCGCCTATGAGCCGTTTATCGAGCTGCTGCGCGCCAATATGCAAAACTGCGGCGCGCTGCGTATCGACCACGTGATGTCGGTGCTGCGCCTGTGGTGGATCCCGTACGGCGAAACCGCCGATCACGGGGCCTACGTCCAGTATCCGGTAGACGATCTGCTGTCTATTCTGGCGCTGGAGAGTAAGCGTCATAGCTGCATGGTGATCGGTGAAGATCTGGGCACCGTGCCGGTGGAAATTGTCAGCAAGCTGCGTAAGAGCGGCGTCTACTCCTACAAAGTGCTCTATTTTGAAAATGACAATGAGAAGACGTTCCGTGCGCCGCAGACGTATCCGGAACAATCAATGGCTGTGGCAACAACGCATGACCTGCCAACGCTGCGCGGTTACTGGGAAAGCGGAGACCTAACGCTCGGCAAATCTCTCGGGCTCTATCCGGATGAAGGGGTGCTGCGCGGGCTATATCAGGACCGGGAACTGGCGAAGCAGGGGCTGCTGGATGCGCTGCATAAGTACGGCTGTCTGCCCAAGCGCGCCGGGCATAACGCGTCGCTGATGACGATGACCTCGACCCTCAACCGCGGGATGCAGCGCTACATCGCCGACAGCAACAGCGCGCTGCTGGGCCTGCAGCCGGAGGACTGGCTGGAGATGGCCGCGCCGGTTAACATTCCGGGCACCAGCACCGAGTATCCGAACTGGCGGCGTAAGCTGTCGACTTCGCTCGAGCAGATGTTTGCCGATGCGCAGGTCAACAAGCTGCTCAAGGATTTAGACAAGCGCCGCAGGGCGGCAGCAAAGAAGAGATCCTCGTAAGCCTGCGTTTCCCGGCGGCGGTCATTCGTTGCCGGCAAGCGGCTTAAACGATAAATAAAAAGGCCGGGTAGCATCACGCATACCCGGCCTTTTTTATGCTTAATCGACCCTTACACGACCATTCCCAGCAGCAGACAGCCTACCAGGCCGCAGACTGAGATAATCGTTTCCAGCATCGACCACGATCTAATGGTCTCGCCGATGGTCAGATTGAAGTACTCCTTGAACAGCCAGAATCCCGGGTCGTTGACGTGAGAGAAAATCACGCTGCCGGAGCCCACGGCGATAACCATCAGCTCCGGGCTGACGCCGGTGGTGGCGATCAGCGGAGCCGCAATACCGCCCGCGGTAATTGCCGCAACGGTCGCCGAACCCAGCGCAATACGCAGAACCGCCGCAATTGACCACGCCATAAACAGCGGAGACATGCTGGAACCATGCATCATCGAGGCGATGTACTTATCCATGCCGCTATCGACCAGAACCTGCTTAAAGGCGCCGCCGCCGCCGATAATCAGCAGCATCATGGCGATGATTTTAATCGACGAGGTCAGCGTATCGTTGATCTGTTCCATCGAGCGGCCGCGGTTGAGGCCAAAGGTAAACAGGGCAATCAGAACGGCGATCAGCGTTGCCATCACCGGGTCACCAAAGAATTCGGCGTATCTGAGGAACGCGTGGCCTTTCGGCAGCAGCATTTCGGCAACAGCACGCATCGCCATCAGCACCACCGGCACCAGAGAGGTCCAGACGCTGACGCCAAAGCCCGGCATCTCTTCTTCAGTGAAGGTCTTCGGGTTGTGCAGGCCTTCCGGAATCGGCTTATCGATGTTTTTCAGGAAGCGGGCGAAGACCGGGCCGGCAAGGATCACGGTCGGGATTGCCAGCAGCGTACCGTACAGCAGGGTTTTACCCATATCGGCGTGGAAGATAGTGGCGATCGCCGTCGGGCCCGGGTGCGGTGGCAGGAAGCCGTGGGTCACGGAGAGCGCGGCCGCCATCGGCACGCCAACGTACAGCAGCGGGATGCGGGCAGATGCGGCGATGGTGAACACCAGCGGCAGCATAAGGACGAAGCCCACTTCATAGAACAGCGCAAAACCGACGGTGAAGCCGGTCAGAACGACCGCCCATTGGATGTGCTTTTTGCCAAATTTAGCGATAAGCGTGGTGGCAATTCGCTGCGCGCCGCCGCAGTCTGCCAGCAGCTTGCCGAGCATTGCGCCGAAGCCCATGATCAGCGCGAGGCTGCCGAGGGTGCCCCCGACGCCGTTTTTGATGGATACGATGACTTTATCCAGAGGCATGCCCTGCATAAGTCCGACGGCGAGCGCCACCAGAATCAAAGCGATGAAGCCGTTCATTTTGAAGCGGATCATCAGCAGTAATAACAGGGCGACCCCGATAGCAACGATGACTAATGGCATAATTTACCTGGCCTTTCATTTGTTATGGGTAACGTAAAACTTCAATCTTGTTCCGTTTGCTCCGGGCGGGGATACAAACGGCATGGCGCCATAAAATCGACTATCACTTCTTATCAGAAAGGATAGCTGGCTATTTTTATAGCAGCGGAGCCTGAGAGAGATGATACGGGTAACATATGAAGGTTGAGAATCACCCTGGCGGTGAATATTTTAAATATGAGACTTAAGTCATACTCTTTTCCGGGTTTTTTGCACGAACGACTAGCGATAAGGCGGGAGGAGTTGCGTCAGGAAGGAGCGGCCCGGCAGCAAAATACGGCCGGGCTGGGAGTGCGGTATGGCGGACGGCTTAGTAGTAGGAGTGCTCGCCGCGCTGATGCTCGGTCAGATCGCGCACGCCTTTCAGTTCAGGGAATTCGGTCAGCAGCTGTTTCTCGATCCCTTCTTTCAGGGTAACGTCGACCATTGAGCAGCCGTTACAGCCGCCGCCGAACTGCAGAATCGCCAGGCCATCTTCGGTGATTTCCATCAGCGTCACGCGACCACCGTGGCCGGCCAGCTGCGGGTTGATCTGCGATTGCAGCATATATTCAACGCGCTCCATCAGCGGCGCCTCGTCGGAGACTTTACGCATCTTGGCGTTTGGCGCTTTCAGCGTCAGCTGGGAGCCAAGCTGATCGGTCACGAAGTCGATTTCAGCGTCTTCCAGGTACGGCGCGCTGAGTTCGTCGACGTACGCGGTCAACTGCTCAAACTTCAGCGTCGTGTCGGTGTCTTCCACCGCATCCGGTGGGCAGTAGGATACGCCGCACTCAGCGTTTGGGGTGCCGGGATTAATCACAAATACGCGAATTTGTGTCCCTTCTTCCTGATTTACCAGCAGTTTGGCAAAGTGCGCTTGTGCAGCATCGGAAATACGGATCATAGCGTTGGCCTAATAGTTGACTATTTTACTGGGTTATAATACGCCCATCAGCAGGGGTCTACAAGGTACGGCACATACACCATACCTGAACCGTCGCGGCGCCGTTTCGCAAAAGCAGGCGGGATATCTCGGCGACGGTGCTTCCGGTTGTGACGACATCATCCACAATGGCGATATGGTGACCCCGAACTGATAATTCAAGCTGAAACGCATTTTTCAGGTTGCGTTTGCGTAATCTCGCGGTGAGCTGATGCTGAGTTGCGGTAGGGCGGCTGCGCCGCAGCGCGTCGCTGCGCCAGGCGGCGCGCGTCCAGCGGGCCAGAGGACGGCACAGCAGATCGCTCTGGTTAAAACCTCGCCGCCATTGCCGCCGCTGCCACAGCGGAACGCCGACAATCCTGTCCGCAGGGGGCAGGCCTTCGCTCTGGCGGATACGCAGCAGCAGCAGGCGAGCCAGCGCCGGGGCCAGCTCCGGGCGGCGGGTAAATTTCAGCTGGTGGATCAGACCGCTGAGCGGCGGAAGGTAGTCGCTGACGGCCACCAGCCGCTGCCACGGCGGGGGAGACTGGATGCAGCGACCGCAGGGGACGGTGCCGGTGCCGGCGGGCAGGCCGCAGCGCGGGCATCGGGGCTGACGGGTGGCCAGCGATGCGCTGCAGCGGGAGCAGAATCCCCAGCTGGCAATGGCCAGCGGCATTTGGCATAGCCAGCATAAGCCGTGTGCTGTTAGCATATTTCCTCCTGATATCTGGTGAAAAGAGAACAATAGCTGATGAACGACATCTGGTGGCAAACCGTGGGCGAAGGGAAGTGTCATCTTGTGCTGCTGCACGGATGGGGGCTGAATGCCGGGGTGTGGGATTGCATTACGCCGCAGCTGGCTTCGCACTTCACGCTGCACGTGGTTGACCTGCCGGGCTATGGTCGCAGCAGCGGTTTCGGCGCGCTGTCACTGGAGGAGATGGCGCAGCAGGTGCTGAAAAAAGCCCCTGAGCAGGCCATCTGGTTGGGCTGGAGCCTGGGGGGCCTGGTGGCAAGCCAGATAGCCTTACAGCATCCTCAGCGCGTGCTGGCGCTGGTTACCGTCGCCTCTTCCCCTAGCTTCAGCGCGCACGACAACTGGCCGGGTATTAAGCCGGAAGTGCTGAGCGGTTTTCAGCAGCAGCTCAGCGATGACTTTCAGCGCACCGTCGAGCGTTTTCTGGCCCTGCAAACGATGGGAACCGAAAGCGCGCGCCAGGATGCCCGGGCGCTGAAAAGCACCGTTCTGTCGCTCCCGATGCCGTCGATAGCGGCTCTGAACGGCGGGCTGGAAATCCTGAAAACCGCCGATTTTCGCCAGCCGCTGGCGACGCTGCCGATGCCATTCCTGCGGCTGTACGGTCGCCTGGACGGCCTGGTGCCGCGTAAAATCGTCCCTCTTCTTGATGCAATGTGGGAAAAGAGTGAATCCATCGTCTTCGACAAGGCGGCCCATGCGCCATTTATCTCGCATCCGCACGACTTCTGCCAGCCGCTGCTGGCGTTGAAAAACCGGTTGAGGAATTATTTTTAACAGAACGTGGTAAAAATCCGGGGCATAGCAATACTTAGATCGTTGCGGCAGATGATTATTTCATTTCATCTCGGCGGCCTAAAAAAACAACCTAATGGAGAGTAGAGGCTATGAAACTTATTACGGGTATTTTGACATCTCTGGTGATTGGCAGTCTGTCATTTGGCGCGTTCGCAGCGAAAGAAATTCAGAAAGACGAGGTCGCGACGATGAATCTGACCAAAGTCGGGACTATCACCACCTCTAAAACGACCTCGCCGATGGATGCTAAGCGCGATCTCTCGAAAAAAGCGGATGAGCTCGGCGGTAAATACTTCGTAGTTATTGCCGGTGAGAAGAAAGAAAAAACGGTTCACGCTAACGCAGACGTCTACAAATAATTCGCCTGGCGGGTCCGAGGACCCGCTTCTCCCCGCCGACAGCGGCCTGTGCTTACTCTGCACACACCATCAACGCAGCGACCACCACTCCGATAAGCATGCCTTTCCTTCCGGGCAGCTTTTGCAGCTGCCGGAGAGGCATCCTTCAGGGTCCTGGGCTACCCGCTGAACCTTGCCCATGGCTTCGAGCCGGCCCAGCATCGCGTCAATCAGCGGCTGCGGCGCATGCAGGCGGGCGCTGAGCTGCGCGGCCTCCATCCGCCCCTGCAGTGCCAGAATATCGCGTACTTCAATCAACGACGCCATCATCACTCCTTAGTGGCAATCGCCGGCCGGGCTCTGGCAGCACGACGACGGCGTTTTGCGCGTCGCCAGCAGCGAGACGTCGACCCGACTGCGCGCGCGACGGAGCAGGCCAAAGAGCACGACGTTGAACAGCACGACGGCGAGGATGCATACCAGGCTGTAGCGCGGATGCTGGCTAAAGCTCACGGTTTGATAGTAGAGCGTGGAGAGCGAGTATGCGATATTCAGCCCCCATAGGATGGAGAACGACATCCAGCCGCGGCTTGATTCGCGAGCCACTGCACCCATCACCGAAATACACGGGATATAGAGCAGGACGAAAATCAGATAGCTGTACGCCGCGGCGGCATTGCCGAATTTGCTGCTCATCACGCCCATGGCGCCGGTTGCCATTTCGCCATCGCCCTTACTGGCTTCAATCGGGTTCGCCAGCACGCTGAGGCTGAAGGTGTCTTTCAGGCTCTGCCAGGTTTCATCCGCTGCCGCCAGCAGCTCGTCGCCGAGGTGGAACTCCTGCGGATTAAAGGCTTCATTCTGAATGTTTTCGGCGGTGTAGAGCGTGTTTAACGTGCCGACTACCACCTCTTTGGCCATCGCACCGGTGAACAGCCCGACGGTCGCCTGCCAGTTGTCTTCATGAAGGCCAATCGGCTTAAACAGCGGGGTGATTACCCGGCTGACCGACGCCAGCGCCGAGTCGTTAATGTTATCCACCAGCTTGCCGTTGAGCGAGAAGCTGTTCAACGCGCTGAGGAAGATGCTGACGATCACGATGACTTTACCCGCCCGCAGGACGAAGCCTTTCAGGCGCTGCCAGGTCTGGATGACCAGGCTTTTGATATGCGGTACGTGATATACCGGCAGCTCCATCACGAACGGCGAGGCTTCACCGCGCATAATGGTGTGCTTGAGCATCAGACCGGTGAGGATTGCCATCACGATGCCGAGCAGGTACAGCGAGAAGACCGCCAGCGCGCCGTTTTGCCCGAAGAAGGCCGCGGCGAATACGGCAAAGATAGCCAGCCGCGCGCCGCAGGACATAAACGGCGCCATCATGATAGTCATCAGGCGCTCGCGCGGCGCATCCAGCGTACGCGCGCCCATCACCGACGGCACGTTGCAGCCGAAGCCGACAATCAGCGGCACGAAGGATTTCCCCGGCAGGCCCAGCGCCTGCATCAGGCGGTCCATCACGAACGCCGCGCGCGCCATATAGCCGGAGTCTTCGAGGAAGGAGAGGAACAGGTACATCATGCCGATTTGCGGCACCAGCGGCAGCACGGTGTTAATACCGCCGCCGATCCCCTGGGCGAGGAACACGGTTAGCCACTCCGGGAGATGCAGGGTATAGCCCAGCCACTGAATGCCATGGATAAAGATGGCCACCGATCCGGCGTCGAATATCGGCTGCAGCGCGCCGCCGATGTTGATGGCCAGTAAAAACATCAGATACATGACGAACAGAAAAATGGGCAAGCCAAGCACCCGGTTGAGGATAATTTTATCCATCGCAGCGGTGAAGCGGCTCGGCTCGGCGGTCAGCGTGTTGCTGACGGCATCGCAGATGGCGGCAATGCTCTGGTAGCGGGCATCGGCAATATGCAGCGCCGGATCGTCAATCTCTTTGCCCAGGTTCGCAAGGGCGGCATCGAGCCCATCGGCGGCGTTGCCGGCGTAGGCGCGGCTGTAGATATCGCCTTCCAGCATCTGCAGGCCGAGCCAGCAGCGCTGGCGCTGCGGAATGTCTCTGGACATGACCTGCGCCAGCTTTTCCGCCTCGCGCAGCAGCGGCTGCGGATAGTGCACCAGCTCAATCGCTCTGTTTTCCTGATGACGATCGATAGCCATCTTCAGGGCTTCGATACCGCGGCCGCGGGTCGACACCAGCGGGATAACCGGGCAGCCAAGGCGCGCTGAGAGTGCATCGACGTCGATGCGAATTTTCTGCTTCTCGGCGATATCCAGCATGTTCAGGGCAACGACGCAGGGGATCCCCAGCTCCAGCAGCTGGAGCGTCAGGTAGAGGTTGCGCTCAAGGTTTGACGCATCCACGACGTTAATCAGCAGGTCGGTGTCGCCGCTGAGAATATAGTGACAGGCAATCTGCTCATCTAGCGAGGTTTGCGAGGAGATGGTGGTCAGCGAATAGGTGCCGGGTAGGTCAACCAGCGTGACCTGATTATCCGTGGTGGTAAAGGCTCCCTCTTTACGCTCAACGGTAACGCCGGCCCAGTTCCCCACGCGCTGGCGGGCGCCGGTGAGCTGATTAAATAACGTGGTCTTGCCGGAGTTAGGATTACCAATTAAACCAATGGTTAAATTTTTCATATTTCAGACTCTTATTGCCAGGCCGGGCGTTATTGTGCAACCGCTTCCAGTTCTATTAGGTCGAGATCTTTTTTACGCAATACCAGGCTCACGCGCCGGGTTTCGATGTGCACAGGATCGCCAAGCGGCGCCACGCGAACCACGTTAAAAGAAGAGCCAGGTAACATGCCAAGGGATAACAGTTTCTGCCGATAAGCCGGGCTTATATCGCGAGAGAAACCGGTAATTTTCCAAGCGCTATCAGGAGTGAATTGCATAGGACCTACTTGTATATCGCTAACTGAACGAGAGTTTACCGGGCGCAGCGGCTGGGCGGCACCGGGGAGCATAGCCAACGAAGAAGAATTGATACTGCAAATGATGATAATGAGAATAGTTTTTATCATCAATACATAACGGGCGAAATAATAGACTTTCGGCGGAAACTTGCTGTTTTTTTGATATGACTCAAGGTCCGTGCGGTAGCAGTAAATAAGTTAAATATTACTTCTTTCAATTAATGTTTAATTAAGGTTTCATTGGTTAACGAAATGAAACCTTAATAAATAGAATTTTCATCTGCGTTTATTAACCGCTTACTGGGATTTATTGAGCACCGTTTGCGCAATATTGCTGCTTTGCCAGCGGGAGATTACCCCCCGAAGCGGGGGGCAAAGAGGGGCTAGCGTTTTTTACCCATTGCTGCTGCCAGCGCGTCCATCATCGCGCTATTGCCGTTCGACTGGGCTTCACGGCCGCGCGGCTTCGCCGCTTTTGCCGGCGGACGATTGCCCTGAGGGCGCTCGCCGCCGCCGCTGCGGCGCGAGTTGCTCTCGCCAGGCTGCTCATCCAGGCGCATCGTCAGGGCGATACGCTTACGCTGCAGGTCAACTTCCATCACCTTAACCTGGACGATATCGCCCGCTTTGACCACGGTATGCGGGTCTTCAACGAACTTGTTCGATAGCGATGATATGTGCACCAGGCCATCCTGGTGTACGCCGATATCGACAAACGCGCCAAAGTTGGTGACGTTGGTTACCGCCCCTTCCAGCACCATGCCCGGCAGCAGATCGTTCATGGTTTCTACGCCATCAGCGAACTTCGCGGTTTTGAATTCCGGACGCGGATCGCGGCCCGGTTTTTCCAGCTCTTTGATGATGTCGGTCACCGTCGGCACGCCGAATTTCTCATCGGTGAACTCGCTGGCCTGGAGGTTGCGCAGCTCGCTGCTGTTACCCATCAGCTCTTGTAGCGCCTGCTGTGTGGCGGCCAGAATCCGCTCAACGATCGGATAGGCTTCCGGGTGAACGGTGGAGGCATCCAGCGGGTTATCACCGTGGTTGATGCGCAGGAACCCCGCGCACTGCTCAAAGGCTTTCGGACCGAGGCGGCTCACCTTCAGCAACTGCTGGCGGTTCTGGAACTGACCGTTTTCATCGCGCCAGGCGACGATGTTCTGCGCCATCATGCGGGTCAGCCCGGCGACGCGGGTGAGCAGCGGTACGGAGGCGGTATTCAGGTCAACGCCGACGGCGTTTACGCAGTCTTCAACCACCGCATCCAGCTTGCGCGCCAGCTGGGACTGGCTGACATCGTGCTGATACTGACCGACGCCGATAGACTTCGGATCGATCTTCACCAGCTCGGCCAGCGGATCCTGCAGGCGGCGGGCGATAGAGACGGCGCCGCGCAGGGAAACGTCAAGGTCCGGGAACTCAAGCGCTGCCAGCTCGGAGGCCGAATAAACCGACGCCCCCGCTTCGCTGACGATCACCTTCTGCGCGGTGACCTTCGGGAACTGCTGCTGCACGTCGAGGAAGAAGCGTTCGGTTTCGCGCGATGCGGTGCCGTTACCGATAGCGACCAGCTCAACGTTGTGCTTTTGGCACAGCCCGGCGACCGCCACCGCGGCTTTCGCCGCCTGGCCGGTATGCGGATAGATGGTGTCGGTGGCGACCAGCTTGCCGGTCCCGTCAACGACCGCTACCTTCACGCCGGTACGCAGGCCCGGATCGAGGCCCATCGTCGCGCGCAGCCCCGCGGGCGCCGCCATCAGCAGGTCGTGCAGGTTGCGGGCAAAGACGTTAATGGCTTCATCTTCCGCACGTTCGCGTACGGTGCCCATCAGCTCGGTTTCGAGATGCATCAGGACCTTGATGCGCCAGGTCCAGCTCACCACCCCTTTACGCCAGCTATCTGCCGGAGCGCCGTTCAGGCGCAGGCCGAGGTGGCTGATAATAATCTGCTCGCAATGGCTCTCTTTCGGCGGCTCGTCGAGCTGCGGGTCGGGATTCAGAGCCAGCTGCAGAATGCCTTCGTTGCGGCCGCGGAACATCGCCAGCGCACGGTGTGAAGGCACGCCAGAGATCGGTTCATGATGTTCGAAGTAGTCGCGGAACTTAGCGCCTTCTTCTTCTTTCCCGCTGACCACGGTCGCGACCAGATGCGCGTTCTTCCACAGATAGTCGCGCACTTTTGCCAGCAGCCCGGCATCTTCAGCGAAGCGCTCCATCAGGATATAGCGCGCGCCGTCGAGGGCGGCCTTGGTATCCGCCACGCCGCTGTCGGCATTGATAAATTTGGCGGCTTCGGCTTCCGGATCGTGGGACGGGTCGTTCCACAGCAGATCCGCCAGCGGCTCCAGCCCGGCTTCGATAGCGATTTGCCCGCGGGTGCGGCGCTTTGGCTTATACGGCAGGTAGAGATCTTCGAGCTCGGTTTTGCTCAGGGTGGTGGTGATGGCTTTTTCCAGCGCATCGGTCAGTTTACCCTGTTCGCCGATCGATTTGAGGATCGACTGGCGGCGGTCTTCCAGTTCGCGCAGGTAGCCGAGGCGGGTTTCCAGATTACGCAGCTGCGTGTCATCCAGACCGCCGGTGACTTCTTTACGATAACGTGCAATAAACGGCACGGTGTTCCCTTCATCAAGCAGGCGAACGGCAGCTTCTACCTGTTCAGTCCTGGCCTGAAGTTCACCCGCAATAATGCGGCAGAGCGAATCATTCATCATGGCTTGGCTTCATCTACTGGATCAAAAAATCAGGGGATAGTTATACGGACTGGCACCGCAAAATGCCAGTCGCGGCGGAGGTCTCTCGGAATCTTCCGGGCATAGATCCGCGAGCAAAACGGCAAATAAAATCGCCTGGATGGTGCAGGGCTCTATTTGACGTATTCAATGTCGTTAACGTACCAGCTGGCTTCGCCGGCGGGCGTATGGACGATAGCCAGGTCGCCGACCTCTTTTTTCAGCAGGGCGCGGGCCATGGGCGAGTCGATCGAGATATAGTCTTTGCGGCCGAAGATTTCATCGTAGCCGACGATGCGAAAGCGCTTGCTGTCGCCGCTGTCGTTTTCAATCTCGACCCACGCGCCGAAGAACACCTTGCCCTCCTGCTGCGGGGAGTAATCAACGATCTTCAGATGCTCAAGACATTTGCTCAAATAACGTACCCGGCGGTCAATTTCACGCAGGCGTTTTTTATTATACTGATAGTCGGCGTTTTCACTGCGGTCGCCGAGGCTCGCCGCCCAGGTGACTTTTTTAGTGACTTCAGGACGCTCTTCGCGCCACAGGTAGTCCATCTCTTTTTTAAGTTTTTCATACCCTTCACGGGTGATCAGCGGCGTTTTCATTAATCGTTCTACCTTCTGACTGTCTGGTATTGCGCAGGGTTCTGTGCGGCTGCGCACAATTCGTAGCGCGTAATAATACCGACAGGATAAATAATGTGTCGTATGATTAAATGTATACTTAAGCTGCTGTTAAATATGCTTTGTAACAATTTAGCCTGGAATATATACCAGATTTAGCTGGTGGCCGGCACGGGCTTTTTTGAGAATACGCACTGACAATTGCAGTGAACCTTTGGGAGTATAAACAATGCAAGAGAATTATAAGATTCTGGTTGTCGATGACGACATGCGCCTGCGCGCGCTGCTCGAGCGTTATCTGACCGAGCAGGGCTTCCAGGTTCGAAGCGTAGCCAACGCTGAACAGATGGATCGCCTGTTGACCCGCGAGTCCTTCCACCTGATGGTGCTGGATTTAATGCTGCCTGGCGAAGATGGCCTGTCCATCTGCCGTCGCCTGCGTAGCCAGAGCAACCCGATGCCGATCATTATGGTGACGGCGAAAGGGGAAGAAGTTGACCGCATCGTGGGCCTCGAGATCGGCGCTGACGACTACATTCCCAAACCCTTCAACCCGCGCGAGCTGCTGGCGCGTATCCGCGCCGTGCTGCGCCGTCAGGCGAATGAGCTGCCGGGCGCTCCCTCGCAGGAAGAGGCGGTTATCGCTTTTGGTAAATTCAAGCTTAACCTCGGCACCCGCGAGATGTTCCGTGAAGATGAGCCTATGCCGCTGACCAGCGGTGAGTTTGCGGTGCTGAAGGCGCTGGTGAGCCACCCGCGCGAGCCGCTCTCCCGCGATAAGCTGATGAACCTTGCCCGCGGCCGTGAATACTCAGCGATGGAGCGCTCCATCGATGTGCAGATCTCCCGCCTGCGCCGCATGGTGGAAGAGGACCCGGCACATCCGCGCTATATTCAGACCGTGTGGGGCCTTGGCTACGTCTTCGTACCGGACGGCTCTAAGGCATGAAACGCGTGCGCTTTTCGCCGCGAAGTTCGTTTGCTCGCACCCTGCTGCTGATCGTCACCCTGCTGTTCGTCAGCCTGGTGACGACCTATCTGGTGGTGCTGAATTTCGCGATCCTGCCGAGTCTGCAGCAGTTTAATAAGGTTCTGGCCTACGAAGTCCGTATGCTGATGACCGACAAGCTGCAGCTCGAGGATGGCACCCAACTGGTGGTGCCTCCGGCCTTTCGTCGCGAGATTTATCGGGAGCTGGGCATTTCGCTCTACTCCAACGAAGCGGCGGAAGATGCGGGTTTGCGCTGGGCGCAGCACTATGAGTTTTTAAGCCAGCAGATGGCGCACCAGCTCGGCGGGCCAACCGAAGTGCGGGTGGAGGTCAACAAAAGCTCGCCGGTGGTGTGGCTGAAAACCTGGCTCTCTCCGAATATCTGGGTGCGCGTCCCGCTGACGGAAATCCATCAGGGCGATTTCTCGCCGCTGTTCCGCTATACCCTGGCGATTATGCTGCTGGCGATTGGCGGGGCGTGGCTCTTTATCCGTATTCAGAACCGACCTCTGGTTGACCTTGAACATGCGGCGCTGCAGGTGGGGCGGGGCATTATTCCGCCGCCGCTGCGGGAGTATGGGGCGTCCGAGGTTCGCTCGGTGACCCGCGCCTTCAACCATATGGCCGCGGGCGTGAAGCAGCTGGCTGACGACCGCACGCTGCTGATGGCCGGCGTTAGCCACGATCTGCGCACGCCGCTGACGCGCATTCGCCTGGCGACGGAGATGATGGCGGCAGAAGACGGTTACCTCGCCGAGTCGATCAATAAAGATATCGAAGAGTGTAACGCCATCATCGAGCAGTTTATTGACTACCTGCGTACCGGTCAGGAGATGCCGATGGAGCTGGCGGACCTGAACTCGGTGCTGGGTGAAGTTATCGCGGCGGAAAGCGGCTATGAGCGCGAAATTGCCACCGACCTGCAGGCCGGAGAGATCCCGCTACGCATCCATCCTCTGTCCATCAAGCGCGCGCTGGCCAATATGGTGGTGAACGCCGCGCGCTACGGTAACGGCTGGATTAAGGTTAGCAGCGGAAGTGAAGCAAGCAGCGCGTGGTTCCAGGTCGAGGACGATGGCCCTGGCATCAAGCCGGAGCAGCGCGAGCACCTGTTCCAGCCGTTTGTGCGCGGCGATAGCGCCCGCAGCACCAGCGGTACCGGCCTGGGGCTGGCCATCGTGCAGCGTATTATCGATAACCATAACGGTCGGCTGGAGATAGGTTCCAGCGAGCGGGGGGGGCTGTTGATTCGCGCATGGCTGCCGATTCCCGTCCATCGCGCCCTTACGCCGGCGAGACAGAACAAAGAGAGCTGATAGCGATCTGCGCCAGGCTGTCAGCTCGTGAAGCCGGGCAACGAGGCATAAAGATGAGGCATAAAAAAGCCGGGCAAAGCCCGGCTCAGATTGATGACAAAGTCCTGGCCGTGAGGCCAGGACTTTGATCTAATAAGGTCAGTGCAAAAAATGGACTGACTGCCATGCTTAGAGAACCTTCCCCCCATCAATATCAGTTTGAAACCATTACT